>JAVBNC010000064.1:0-18247 GCA_031551765.1 Desulfovibrionaceae bacterium | reverse complement strand
TGGCAGCAGCGCCCGGTCTTTGTCTCTTCACGATATGCTCATGGAAATTTCCGCCGGCGGCGGGGGGAAGGGGAAAACCCCTTTTGGGAAAAAGGGGTTTGCCCCTTCCCCCAGACCCCCATCCCCTTTCCCTAAAAACTTTATCAGGGTGTATGGGGCCGTTTCTCTTTGATACCACGGAACCGTACAATTACGGTTCCGCCTCGTTCAACTTTTCAGGCCAGCACCCGCCAGTATGCG
The DNA here is from genome assembly GCA_031551765.1 of Desulfovibrionaceae bacterium. GTDB lineage: Bacteria > Desulfobacterota > Desulfovibrionia > Desulfovibrionales > Desulfovibrionaceae > JAVBNC01. The sequence goes on along the minus strand of JAVBNC010000064.1, from coordinate 18,007 downwards.
AGCGCCGTGGCGCGACAATTCCGCAGGATAGCGGAATTGCCCGCAGGGGTCCTCCCCGGCGCCCCGCAGGGGCGAGGCACAGGACGTGCCGAATCAACAGAACGGCAGTCGCGCACCATTTTCTTAGTCACCCTGAACGGGGTCCAGGGGCGCTAGCCCTTGGCGGGTGCAGGGCAGCGCCCTGCTTCGACTCTTAGATGGCTTCGACAAAATTGCCTTTATCGACCCGCCATATACGCATTCACCGCTTTCCAGGCCGAAGAAATGGCTATGCCAGCTCCGGATTTTTCGCGTACCCAGTCCTGGCCGGAGAGGATGGCTCCGGCGGCATGGAGCTTGGGGTCCACGAGAGAGCCGTTGGCCTTCACGGGGCGGAAGCTTTCGTCCACCATCAGACCGGCTTTGTTGATGCCGTGGCCGGCGGGATCGAAATACTCGTCGCTGTGCCAGTGTTCGCGGTCCGGGGAGCTGACGGGCAGGTTCAATAAGGGCTCCACAACGCCTTTTTCCCGGCAGCCGTACAGGCCGCCGCTGAGGAAACGGCCGCTGGCCAATATCAGGGCCTTGGCGCGCAGGGTGGTGTCCGGCGCGTTTTCGCCTATGTCCAGCAGGAAATTACCGTTTTCGCGGCGCACGGCGAACACGCGGCGCTGCGTGAACAGACTCATGCCCTTGGCGCGCAGGTAATCGTCCATGCACTCGCGCAGACGCAGACCGGGCACGCCGGGCGGCAGCGTGGGCACTTCAAAGACCGGCAGGCCCAGGCCCTGGCTGAGATGGGCACAGGCGGCCGCGCTGCCGAATACCCCGAGCACGGCGGGCAGGCCCACGCAGCGCGCGGAGCCAAGATGCGGCCGGATGGCTTCGATCAGGGCTTCGCGGGTGGCGGGCACTTCCAGGCTGCGGGCCATGGCTTCCGCGTAAAGTTCCCCGCTCCAGGACAGGTCCGGGAAAGCGACGGTGGCGGTTTTAATGTCCGGCCAATAGGGGTGCAGGTTAGCGGCCATTTCCCTGGCGGAAAAGGCCTTGAGGCCCGCAAAGTCCACCAGCAGACAGGGCGTGCGGGCCACAAAAGCTTCCGTACCGGCCAGCATGGTCCGGGGCACGGCGTAGGTGCATTTGAGCGTGCCCAGCGGGGAAAAGGTCAGAATGTTCTGGCCGGGCATGGCATAGGGCAGGCCCGCGCCTTCCAGACAGGCCAGGAATTCCGTGAACGCGGCTCTGATCTCGCTGTTGGCGATTTTGGCATACGGGTGGCCGGGCTGCGCGGCGCGCAGGGTGTCCAGGCCTTCCAGGGGTTCGGCCAGAAAGCCGCTCTGCTCCGGCAGGGAAACGCCCAGCAGGTCAAGGTAGCCGGTGGTGAAAGCCAGCCCGCCGGTGCCGCCCACCCTGGCCACGGACAACCCCCGGTCCAGGGCAAAAGCGCTGGCGGCAAGCCCGGCAAGGCCCGCGCCCAGGACGGCCAGTTCGGTTTCCAGCTCGCTTTTCATGGCGGAGGATTTAATCATGATCCACCTCTTTGCTCGCTTCCCGTTCCAGGCTGAACAGCCCGCAGTGCAGGGCTTCCGCCAGTTCGGACTGGGCCAGTTGCGTGCCCCAGAGTATGGGCTTCTGCCCCTTGAAGCGCGAGCGCAAAAAACTGACCAACTGGCTGATGCCTTCGCGGGATTTGAATACTCCGCCGTCATACAGCGCGGCCGTGACCCGGATGGAGCAGAACGCGCCCTGGCAGGGCCCCTTGCCCACCCGGCTGCGCAAGCCCAGGGAATGCAGCACGGATTGATCTTTTTCCGGCAGCGAAGCCACGATTTCCTTGACCGTGTCCGCCTGCACCATTTCGCATTCGCAGAGCACGGGGTTGGAAGGCTCGTGGCAAGTGACCCAGGCCTTGGCCGAATGCCCCGGCTCCGTCCAACTGGAAGCGGACACGGAAGGCAACGGTTCCGTACGGGTGCGGCAGGGGGCGGTCACGCCCAGGCGCTCGCAGACCACGTCCGTGGTTTTTTCCGCCATCAGCCGGTAGGTGGTCAGCTTGCCGCCGGTAATGGTGACCATGTTTTCCAGGCCGCCTTCCTTGCGTTTGTCGTGGCGCAGCAACGTGTAGTTGCGGGAAACGGACCGCGCGTCCTCGCCGCTGCCCACCAGGGGACGCACCCCGGCGTAGGCCCGGATGAAACGCTCTTTGCCCAGGGACGGCAGCATGGCTATGGCCTCACGCAGGTTTTCCTCTTCTTCCGCCACAGTGGACTGGATGTGCGAGAGGTCCGTGAGATGGACGGAGGTGGTGCCCAGTACGGAAACCGTGCCGCCCGGCACCAGAATGTCGCCGTTGCCCGGCGGCCGCAGGCGGTTGATGACCCGCTTGGCCAGCCTGTCGTGGGTGACCAGCAGCGTGCCTTTGGAAAAGAGCATGGGCAAGGCGGCCCCGACCATGGTCACCAGTTCCGCGGCCCAAGCCCCGGCGGCGTTGACCACCTGTTTGGCCTGAATGCGGATGGCCCCTCTGACCGAGTGCACGGCATGCACGGTGGTGATGGCGTGCTTTTTGACGTCCAGGCCGGTGACGCGCACGTGGGGCAAAATCACGCTGCCCGCCAGGGACGCGGCGTGGGCCATGTTGTCCAGGCAGAGGCGGAAAGGGTCCACGGAGGCGTCCGGCACGGCATAGGCCCGCACCACCTTGGGGGACAGGGCCGGTTCCAGGGCGCGGGCTTCTTGCGGGTCGACTTCCTGGGGAATGATGCCCGCCTGGGCGCAGTAAGCGGGGAAGGCATCGGCGTAGCTAAGGTCGTCCCCTTCCACGGCCACGAAAAGACCGCCGCAGTCTTCCACGCAGTGGGGCGCGAGCTGCTTGACCAGCGCGCCCTCTTCCCGGCATTCGGCGGCGGCTTCCGTGTCCCGGGCCACGTAGCGCGCGCCGCTGTGCAGCAGGCCGTGGTTGCCGCCGGAAGCCCCGGCCGCCACGTCGCGCCATTCCGCCACAAGACAGGAAACACCGCGCAGGGCGAGATCACGGGCAATGCCTGTGCCCGTGGCGCCCGCGCCGATAACCAGCACGTCCGTTTGCCATACGCCAGGGCTCAGTTCCCTTGGCAGCGACAATTCAGCCATGTTCCCTCCTGCGGCCCGCGCGCGGCGCGCGTCAAAACCGTTGCAAAATGCTTTTTCCCGGCACGGCATGTGCCTGAACGAACGATATCAAAAGTCATTTTTTTCGCAAGAGAACTTTTTTTGCTGCGCGGCAAGGCATATTATGCTAAATTATTTTCGTAAAACAAGCGGCGCGGTCCGGATTCGAGCCTCCCGCGCGACTTGAGTTGCGCGCTTTCTAAGTGTATAGGCAGGAATATTAGCGCGCTACGCACGGCCGGTTGTTTTTCCGCGCCGGGCGGCCGAAGGCGCGATGCACTCCCTTGCTACCGACTTTCGTTCGAGGAGCATCGTATATGCCCAAACCAGCTGTCAGACGACGCGCCATTCTTGAACTTGTCCGCCATCAGGGCTTTTTGGGCATTGAGCATTTAACCAAACATTTCGGGGTCACGCCGCAGACCATCCGCAAAGACCTTAACGAACTGGCGGACCAGAAGCTGCTGGAACGTTTCCACGGCGGCGCGGCCGCCTGTTCCAGCACGGAAAACCTGGCCTACCGCCTGCGCCGCACCATCCATTTGCAGGAAAAGCAGCGTATCGGGAAACTGACGGCCGCGCATATTCCCAACGGTGCGTCCCTGATCCTCAATATCGGCACCACCACGGAAGAAGTGGCCAAAGCCCTGCTGGACCACAGGGACCTGACCATCATCACCAACAACCTCAACGTGGCGCGCATCTGCTCGGAAAACGACAGTTTCGACGTGCTGGTGGCCGGCGGCAATGTGCGCGGCCGGGACCAGGGCGTGGTGGGGCCCAGCGCCATGGATTTCATCCGCCAGTTCCGCGTGGATTACGGCATTATCGGCATTTCCGGCATTGACGCGGAAGGCACCCTGCTCGACTTTGACCACTACGAAGTCCAGGTGGCCCGCGCCATTCTCCAGTGCGCCCGCAAAGTGCACCTGGTGGCGGACAACACCAAGTTCGGCCGCCGGGCCATGGTGCGCGTTGGCGAAATGAAAGACCTGGCGGCCATCTATACCAACAGCCCCCTGGCCCGCAACTGGCGCAGCCTTATCGACAGTACCGGCATCACTTTGCACCTGTGTTGAGATGTTGCTGACGCGACGCCCGGAGGAAGAGAGGGCCGTATACCCCCGGAGGGGGCCGGAGCGTAGCGCAGGCCAGGCCCGCCAGGGCCTATGGAGCGACAAGGCGGGCCGGACCCGGCTTTGCCGGTCCGGCATCTTTCCGCCGCAGGAGCGGAAAAAAGAAGGCTCCCCCCTTCCTCCGGACCTCCTCCCCCTTCCGAAGAACTTTATCGGGGAGGGGAACCATGAGAGAATATGTAAAAAAACGGCTCCGGAATCGTCTTCCAGAGCCGTTTCTACATTTTGAAAGGCAAGGCGCTACATGAGCTTCAGCGCGCCTTCCAGGTTGGACTGGATGCTGGCGATGGACTTGTCCAGGGCCGCTTTTTCTTCCGCGTTGAGGTCCAGTTCAATGACGGACTCCACCCCGTCCTTGCCCAGGCGGGCAGGCGCACCCATGTACATGTCCCTGGCGCCGTACTGGCCTTCAAGGTACACGGAGCAGGCCAGCACCATCTTGCTGTTGGTCAAGAGCGCCTCGGCCATGGAGGTAATGGCCGCGCCCGGCGCGTAAAAGGCGGAATAGCCCAGAAGAGCCACCACACCGGCCCCGCCGGCCGTGGTTTTTTTCTGTATCTCGTCCAGCACATCCGGGGGCAGCAGCTTGGGCACCGGCACGCCGCCGATGGTGGACAGGCGCGGCAGCGGCACCATGGTGTCCCCATGCTCGCCAATGGTCAGACCATGCACCCGCTGCGGGGGCACGCCCACGGCTTCCGCTATGTAGGCCCGCATACGCGCCCCGTCCAGAACGCCGGAAAGGCCGATAACGCGCCTGGCGGGCAGGCCGGAAGCCTTGAGCGCCACCATGCACATCACGTCCACCGGGTTGCTCACAATGATAAACAGCGCGTTGGGGGAACGGGCCACGGTTTCCTTCATCACCTGGGTCACGATGCTGATGTTGGTCTTCAAAAGGTCGTCGCGGCTCATGCCGGGCTTGCGCGCAATGCCCGCCGTGACCACCACCAGGTCGGAATCCGCCGTGTCGTCATAATTGCCGGTGCCTTTGACCATGCAGCCGTGCCCTTCCAGGGAAGAGGCCTGGGCCAGGTCCAGAGCTTTGCCTTTGGCGGTGTTTTCCACCACGTCGATAAGCACCACGTCGCCCAGTTTCGCCATCAGGCAGGCATGGGCGGTGGAAGCCCCAACGTTGCCGGCCCCCACAATAGTTATCTTTCTACGCATAGATCCTCCATGTTCGGTAAAACGGGGCAATCCGGTCCGGATTCCGCCGTGCGGGTTCTCGCCAAGCCAATGGGAAAACAAACGCGGCCCGCGACGCATGCATGCCGCCGGCTCGCGCTTTTTTTCACATTCGCCAAGTTACTATCGCGTTTCATACCAAAAGGAAATGTTTTTTTCCATTTTCCGGGGCAATATCCCGCAATATAAGCATGCTGCGGAAATAAGCAAAGTATATATTGCGAAAAAAACGTTCTCTGCGCGCCCTAAAAAACCCGTCCGGCTTTTGAAAGCCGGACGGGTTGTAAAATGGACTACGCGCGGCGCGGTCAGAGCTTGTCGGCGGCCAGTTTGTCGGCCATGCGCTTGGCCCTGTCCGTGGATTCCGCGTGGCTGGCGGTAAATTTGATGCTTTTCTCCAGCCTGTCCACTTTCTGCAGCACGCTGATAATGGACAATCGGTCGTAACCATTCCGCTTCATAAAGGCGTAGGCATAATCGTCTGCCCGGTTTTCCTGCTCCGCCGTATACTGGTTGCCTTCCAAGGCCGCGAGCAGTCTGTCCTGGTCCGCGGCGCTCAGTTCGGCGGGCGCCTTTTTGACGTCGAGCAGCGCATATTGGGCGCGCAAGGCACGCAACACGTCACCGTTGCGCACCTGGCCCATGAGGTGCCCCATGATAAAACGTAGCTCGTTGTCCGTGAGCATGCTCATGAACCCGATGGAAATGCGGATCTCACCGGTGGGCATGGCGTCGGCCAGCACGCGCCGGGTCATGTACACGGCAAAGCTGAAGTTCCCGCCGTCTTCGTTCCTGTGCTGGTCCATAAGCCGCGCCAGGCGCTGGGGGTAGCGGCTGGAAGCGGGAGCCAGGGTGATCTTGCGGTCGGAGCGGGCTTGCAGGGCACGGGCAAGCTCAAGATATTCCTGGTCGCTGACCGTGGCAGCCGCGGGTTCGGCCACGGCTGTGTCCAGGGCCGGCTTGGGCGGAACGCCGGCCGCCGTGCAGCCCGCGAGCAGGGTCAGGACGAGGCAGGGAAGCAGAAAAACGAGACGCATGAAACCTCCCGGTTGCGGGCGTAAAGTGCTTATCTAGCGGTTTTTGCAGAGAAAAACAACCCGAATAGGAAAGCCCGGATCGGGAGGATCCGGGCCTTGTCATTGTCTGAGGCGGAGAGGGTTATTCGTCGCCGTTGTACCAGAACGGCCGCAAGAAGCGCAGGCCGCACTGTTCGCCCACATTGGGGCCGGGCGCGCGGCGGCCTTTTTGCACCCGCACTTCCTGGCCGCCCACTTTGATCTGGTAGTCCACTATCTCGCCCAGAAAGGACTTGCGGGCCACAACCCCGCGCAGGCCGCCTTCGTCCGTGAAGTCGATTTCCGAAGGACGGCTGGCCAGGGAAAGACCGGACAGGGCCAGCTTTTCCGGCGGCGGCCCCATGTCCGCGGGCAATGGGCATGCCCCGTCGCAGGTTTGCAGAACGCCGTCCGCGCCCTCCACTTCCAGGAAGTTGGACAGCCCGATAAAACTGAACACGAACTTGTTGGCCGGGTGGTTGTAAACGTTGAGCGGGGTGTCTATCTGCTGCACCACGCCCAGTTTCATGACCAGAATACGGTCGGAAAGGGCCATGGCCTCGGCCTGGTCGTGGGTCACGTAGATGATGGAAAAGCCGTACTTGCGCTGCAGGTCCTTGATCTCAAAGCGCATTTCCTCGCGCAGGTGCGGGTCCAGGCTGGAGAGGGGTTCGTCCAGCAGCATCACGTCCGGGTTGATGGCCAGGGCCCGGGCGAGCGCCACACGCTGCTTGCCGCCGCCGGACAAATCTTCCGGGCTGCCCTTGGCCGCGTCCATCAGGTTGGTGGAAGAGAGCGCGTCCTTGGTGCGGCGGTCGATTTCCTCCGCCGGGAGCTTCCGTATGCGCAGGGGAAAGGCCACGTTTTCGTACACCGAAAGGTGCGGCCACACGGCAAAGGCTTGGAAGACCATGCCGAAATCCCGCTTTTCCGGGGGCATGTAGAAGTTTTTCTTGGGGGAGGACAAGAGCCTTTCCCCCACGTGCACTTCGCCTTCGTCCAGGTCCTCGAACCCGGCCACCATGCGCAGGGTGGTGGTTTTGCCGCAGCCGGAAGGGCCGAGCATGGAAAAGCACTCGCCCTTCGCGATTTCCAGGTTCAGGGAATCCACGGCCGTCACGGAGCCGAAGCGTTTGGTCACATTGATAAGACGCACGTATGACATAAATCGCTCCTAGAGCATTTCAACTTTACCTGCGCTTCGTTACTCAAAGCGTAAAAACAAAAGCACATCTTTTATCGCATGCGCCCAAGCCGAAGCGGCTTGGGCTAAAGGCACGCTGCGCTGTCCGCTTGCGGGCGCCTGCTTCGTTACACTGCGCAGACGCCAGGCATGCGCACATTTTCAATGTACACATGCCCTACCGCCCGTTGCTCTTGGTGAAGCGGTTGATAAGGGTCTGGCCGGTGATGATCAGGATCAGCGCGATACCCGCCAGGGCGGCGGAAACCACGGTTTCCCCGTCCTCGTTCAGGGTGTAGATGGCCACCCCAATGGTGCGCGTGGTGGGCGCGTACAGCATGATGGACACGGTCAGTTCCCGCAGCGAAGGCAGGAAGATGAGGAAAAACGCCGCCAGCATGCCCGGACGCACCAGGGGCAGGACAATGTCTTTCAGGGCTTGCCACATGCTGGCCCCGCAGGCGCGGGCCGCTTCCACCAGGGAATCGTGCACCTGTTCCAGCGCGGCGGAGTTGGCCTTGAGGGAAAAGGCCATGTAGCGCGCGATGTAGGCCACCAGAATGATCCACACCGTGTTGTACAGGTTGATGCCGTACTTGCCGCTCCAGGCCAGGATCACGCCCAGCGCGATGACGGAACCGGGCACGGAAAAGGGCAGCATGCCCAGGAACTCCAGAATGCCCTTGCCGCGCACCTTCATCTTGACGATGACGTAGGAGATCATCACGCCCGCGAACATGGTGATCAGCGCGGCGGAAAGGCCCAGGGTCAGGCTGTTCCAGATGGCGTCCTTGGTCACCTTGTAATCGAAGAGGATAAACTTGTAGTTTTCCAGCGAAAGGTTTTCCCAGGTAAAGGGCAGCCCGTAGGTCTTCAGCCCGCCCACCAGGAAGATGACCGCCGTGGGCAGCACGATGGTGAAGGCGATGTACGCGACGCACAGCACCAGCAAAGGCATGCGCAGGGCGCGCAGCTTGAGTTCCACGGGACGGAAGCTCTTGCCCGCGATGATCTGGTAGCGGCCCTTGCCCAGCACCTTGCCCTGCAGCCAGATGATGAAGGCGGCGGAAACCACCAGCACGGAAGCCAGCACCGTGCCCGTGCGGATGGAGGCGAAAGAGCCCGCGCTCTGGTGGATGCGCTCGTAAATCAGGGTGGGGATGTTGAAAATGCCGTTCTCAATGCCCAGCACCGCCACGGTGCCGAAGTGGGCCATGGAATAGAGCATGATCAAGAGCGCCCCGGACAGGATGCTGGGCATGACCAGCGGGATGGTGATTTTGCGGGTGATGGTGAACAGCCCGGCCCCGGAAATGCGGGCGGATTCCTCCAGGGTGGGGTCCATGCGCTCCAGCGCGCCGCAAACCTGGATGAACACGAAGGGGAAGAGGTACATGACCTCCACCGCGATAATGCCCGCAAAGCTGTAAATATTGAAAATAGGCCCGTCAAAGCCGAAATTGTCCATGAACAGCCGGTTGATGTACCCCGCGCGCGGGGAGAGCAGCATTTTCCAGGCCAGCGCGCCGATAAAGGAAGGCAGCATGAAGGGCACCAGGAACATGGCTTTCATGAAACGCTTGTACGGCAGATCCGTGCGCGTCACCAGCCAGGCGAAAAAGGTGCCGACTATGGTGCTGCCCACCGTGGTGCCCGCCGCGATGATCACGGAGTTGAGCAGGGCCTGGTAGGTATCCGGTTCCCGCAAGACGTTGATCACGTCGCGGAGGTTGAATTCGCCCTTGGCCCAGAAGGCGTTGAAGAAAATCAGCAGCACCGGGACGGCCACCACGATGACCAGAATGGCGATGGACAGGCCGAGAATGACTTCCGCGGTGCCGAACCCGCGTTTTTGGGTTACCGTGCTCATCCTTCCACCTCCGACAGGCTCCGGGCGTCAAACCACAAAAGATTCCGGAAGCTGATGACGCAGGCATCCCCTTCCTTGAACATGCGGCCCTTGGCAATGGCCTCGTGCGTTTCCAGGTTGGTGCGCAGGTGGGTGCCGTCCACTTCCACCAGGTAATCCATCATGGCGCCCAGAAAGCTGGCACGCTTGACCACGCCGCGCAGCCCTTCCCCTTCGTGGGTGATGCGCACGTCGGAGGGGCGGAAACCCGCCACCCATTCCGGCGCGTCCCCTTTGGGATATTCCCAGGGCACGGCCTGCTGGCCCGTACCGACGAAATAGTGCTCGCCCTCGCGGCGCACGGGCACGAAATTGGCCACGCCCATGAAGTTGAACACAAAGCTGTCCGCGGGCTGCTCAAAAATTTCCCAGGGCGTGCCTATCTGGCGTATGGCGCCCGTCTTGTCCATAATGGCCATGCGGTCGGAAATGGCCAGCGCGATTTCCTGGTCGTGAGTCACGTAGAGCACCGTGATGTTCAGCTTGTGCTGCAGCTCTTTGATTTCAAAGCGCATTTCCTCGCGCAGATTGGCGTCCAGGTTGGAGAGCGGCTCGTCCAGCAGCATAAGCGAAGGCTTGCCCACCAGCGCCCGCGCCAGCGCCACGCGCTGCTGCTGGCCGCCGGAAAGCTCGGAAGGCAGGCGCTTTTCCAGACCCTTCATGTTGACCATGGCTATGGTTTCCATAACCCGGTCCGTCAGCTCCCGCTGCGGCTTTTTAGCCAGCTTCAGGGGGTAGGCCACGTTGTCGAACACCGTCATGTGCGGCCAGACGGCATAGTCCTGGAACACCACGCCCAGGTCCCGGCTGTCCGGGGGCACGTTGACGCCGGATACCGGGTCGGAAACCACGGTCTCGCCTATGTGTATGCTGCCCGCTTCCGGCGTTTCAAAGCCCGCGATAAGGCGCAGCAGCACGGTTTTGCCGCAGCCGGAAGGCCCCAGCAAGGTGAAGCATTCGCCGTGGTTGACCGTAAGGGAAAGATTGTTGAGGACCTGGTGCTGCCCATAGCTTTTCACAATGCCGTCTAAATGGATGGTGGCCATGACGCTCCCGCTCTGAAATGAAAACATTCAGGCGGGGCGGGAAAACCCCGCCCCGCCGGTTATCCTTAAGGAACGGACTACTTCTTGCCCTGCATAATGTCCGTGAACTTCTTCACGGTGGCTTCCTTCTGGGCCATCATCTCCAGGTAGTTGATCTTGATGGCGCGCTTCATGGCGTCCGCGGGCGCGGGCAGCTTGTACTTGGCGGGCACGGTCACGTCCGTGCGCACGGGCAGCGTGCCTTCTTCCGCGATAATGGTCTGGGCTTCCTTGGAGAGCAGGAAGTCCACGAACTTTTTCGCCGCGCCCATGTTCGGGGAATTCTTGACGATGGCCACGGGGCTGGGGGCCACCAGCATTTCCGGGGGATACACCAGGGCCATGGTGGCGCCCTTGCCGATCTTGTCGTTGGTGATGTAGTCCACCGCCAGACTGGCCACCAGGTCGCCGGAAGCCGTGTCGTCAATGACCTGGCCGGAACCCTTGCCTATGCGCGCGCCGTTGGCGCGGAGCTTCTCAATGTATTCCCAGCCGAACTGCTTCACCAAAAGCGCCAGGCTCATGTAGGCCGTGCCGGAAAGCGAGGGGTTGGCTATGCCGAACGCGCCCTTGTACTCGGGCTTGAACAGGTCCTGCCACTTGGCGGGTGCCGTTTTGATGAAACGGGTGTTGTAGGCTATGCCCAGGGTGCCCAGGCGGGCGGCGGTGAAGTGGCCGTCAAAGTCGTCAAAGGGGTTCAGAATTTCCTTGGTGGCCGGGGAGACGTACTTTTCCAGAATGCCTTCTTTCTTCATGCTGTAAAAGTCGGGCACTTCGCTGGTCCAGATGATGTCGGCCAGAATCTTGCCGCTTTCCCGCTCGGCGGCCATTTTGGCCATCAGTTTGCCCGCCCCGGCGGACTGGTAGTCCATGGTGATGTTGGGGTATTTCTTCACGAAGCCGTCACGGAGCCTGCCGATCAGGGACTCTTTCATGGAGGTGTAGACGATGAGTTTCTCCTGCGCGGCGGCGGCCTCTCCGGCCACGCCCAGCGTGAAGACAAGACCCATGAGAAGCGCGATAGTACGGATACGCATGCCGAAAATCCTCCTGTGCCTGTGTTGTGCCCGGGAAAAGGGCGGAAACCGTTTTGAACAAAGAAGACGCCCGCGCCGGAAGCGAAATCTTTTGCGGACGCATGAACACGCGATTCGCTGAAATGTAGCATAAACGAAAGCGCCACGGCAAGGAATTCCCTGCCATATTTTGCCTGTACGCGATGGCGCGGAGCATATATAGCTGGGCTTCGTTACGAAAAGACGGCGCCCGGTGACGCCAAAGGATTGCGCGCATGTTCTCCCTGGCCACCCTGCTCGCCCTGGCGAAAATACTGCTCGGCTTCTGCCTGATTCTGTTCGGAGTCTCCCGCAAGTGGGGCCTGTGGATTTCCATTCTGCTGGGCGCGCTGGCCATCGGCCTCTTGTTCGGCCTTTCCCTGCCAGACATTGTGTTCATTGTGAGCCGCGCCGCGCTGTCGGAAAAATTCCTGCTGCTCATGGCCATTATCCTGGGCATTCTGGTGCTGTCCGACGCCCAGGAATACACCGGCCAGGGCCGCCGCCTGGTGACGGGCATGGAAGCGTACATGCGCTCCCCCCGGGTGCGGCTGGCGTTTTTCCCGGCGCTCATCGGCCTGCTGCCCATGCCGGGCGGGGCCATTTTCTCCTGCCCCATGGTGCGCGACACAGCCGCGGGCACCACCCTGAACGATGAGCAGAAGGGGCTGATCAACTACTGGTTCCGCCACATCTGGGAAATTTCCTGGCCCCTCTACCCCGGCTACATTCTGACCTGCAACCTGGCCGGCATTCCCATGTCCGAACTCTGGCACTACACCTTCCCGGTGGTGGGCATCAGCGTCGTGGTGGGCTGGCTGTATTACTTGCGCAGGGATATCCGCGTCGAATCCGCAATGGACAAGGACACGCCGCCCCGCCGCCCCCTGGGCGCCGTGCTGCTGGAAGGCCTGCCCATATTCGTCTCCCTGGCCGGAGCGCCCGTGGTTTCAGTGCTGGCGGAAATGCTGGGCTTTGACCTGCCCGCGGAAGGCTCGTTCATCGTCTCCCTGTCCGCCGCCGTGGTCACGGTTTTCTGGCAGAACAAAACGCCGGTTTCCGTGCTGCCCAAGCTTTTGTTCAAAAAGCAAGTGGCCTGGATGCTGCTGATCATCTTCGCCATTTTCGCGTTCAAGGACGTGATTGTGGCGGCCAAGGTGGTGGAGTCCCTGGCCGGGTTCGCGGAAAGCAAGCCGGCGCTGCTGGCGTTGTTCGTGTTTCTGCCGCTTCTGACCGGCGTGCTCACCGGGCTGATGGCCGGGTTTGTGGGCGCGGCCTTTCCCCTGCTGCTCAGCCTGCTGAGCCAGATGCAGTTGCAGGACGAGCGTCTGAGCTGGATCATGCTGGCGCTGGTGGCGGGAAATTTGGGGCAGATGACCTCGCCCGTGCACACCTGCTTTGTGGTGACTTCGGAATTTTTCCGCGTGCCTTTTGCCACCATGTGGCGCAACGTGGCCACCCCGGCCACCATCCAGTTCGGCCTGGCCGTAGCTTATGTGGCGGTATTACACGCGTTTGGAGCAAAACTGTAGCCTGTCAACGCTACAGCAGCAAAAAGTCATCCAGGCTCAGCAGCCAGTCCTTACCTTCGCGGCGGCAGGAAAAAATAAAAGAATAGCCGCTCTGGCCCTGTTCCCTCACCCAGGCCGGAACCACCATGTCCAACGTATCCCGTATGCCCCGTACCACATAGACACGGCTGTGCAGAAAAGCCTCCGCCGGCAGAGGGGCCAGAGGCGGCTGTTTGTGCTCCGCCAGGACGGCCGTCACCCCTTCGTAGCTGGCCCGGCCCAGGCGGTTCAGTTCGGTGAAACCCCGCGCATCCTCCCGGGCAAGGCAATCCACCATGCGCCGGATTTTTTCCTGCACTTCCACCAGGTCCAGCCAGGCGTTGTCCGCGCACCAGTCCTTGATGGTCCAGAGCAGCTCGTCCGCCACGGCGTTCAGGCAGGGCATTGTGCCGCGCCGCAAGTCCACGGCGTCCGCAAGGGCGGGGAACAGAAAGCGGGCGAACAGCGAGCGCTGGGCGTCCAGATCATGGCGCAGCGGGAGCAGTTCCTGTTCCGGCACGGTCACGTCCACAATCAGCATATCATCGCCAACCGGCACGGGAGAAAGGCGGGAAGACGGCGGTTCGGGAAGGCAGCGCAAAAACACCCGCAAGGTGCAGGCAAGATCCGGAAAAATTCCCCCCAGCAGAACGCTCAAAGGCGCCAGCTCTTCGGCCAGCTCATCCAGGGAGGCCCAGTGGGGATATTCCAGACGCAATTCCAGTTTCACGCAATCTCCACGGCCCGGCGAACGGCCAAAGCCGTTGTGGACGCGCAGCCGGAATCATGAAAGAGAAACCTTAAAAAAACGGCCTTCCGGCCGGGGAAAGCGCCAATCCGCATTCCCCGGCTCGCAACCCGCTCCATCAAGGCCGCACGCATTGTGAAAAAGCCGGAATATAGCTTACCCTGTTGCTTCGTCTCCGTCAAACGGCGGAAACAACAGTGCCCTTACAGACGGAAAACAGCACGGAAAGTGTTCAGGGCTGCGGCAGGGGAGGCAACCTCAAAGCCGCGCGCAACTCCACGATTTTTTCCTTGGCCGCCGCGCCGTTCATGATGGAGCCGGAACCGCCAAGGCCGCGCCGCTCTTCCACGCCCAAAAGCTCGGCTTGCAGCGGGCCCTGCGCCTGGGGGTTCTTCACCAGCAGCCAGAGCACCAGCACCAGGCTTTCATCCCGGTGCAGCTGTTCGGTGGACAGCACCAGCCAGTCCCTGTTGCCCTTGCCGCTGTAGTCAAAGGTGGCCACCACCCGGTAGGTGCAGCCGGCGTAGGACGTGCTGAGAGCGCAGTTGGTCTTTTCCCCCAAATCCACGGACCAGGCGGCTGTGGCGTGGGTTACGGGCTCATCCTTGTCCGGAACGTAAAGCAGGGAAGGAAAGCTGCGCAGGTCCAGGCGGCGCCATAGTTCCGAGCCGTAGGATTCAGGCTGGTAGTCTTCCGGCAGCAGTTCCCCGCCCGGTTCCACTTTGCCTTCCGGGCTGACGCTCACCCTGGTGACGGGAGCCGGGTCGGGTTCGGCCCGGTAAAACGCTTCCAGCACCTCCGGCGCGAACACTTCCGCCGGCACGGGCCGGGTCGCGTATAAAGGAGGCGGAGGGAAAAGCGACTCCCAAAAATCAGTGACGCAGCCGCCCAAAAACAGGGTCGCCACGCACAACAGCACAAGAGAAAGCCGGAAACGCCGGACAGGGGAAAACATCAAGCGGCTCATAGCCATACCGCGCTCACGTCGTCTGGTTTCACGGGCATGCCGCGGCCCCGGCCCACCCGGAGCGCTGCGCTTCTACACCGAATCGCGGATAATAGCCAGCCCCGCATTCAGCTTGCCTCAAAGCCGCTTTCCCAGTACAGGCATGGGGGAACGCGGCCGCTTGCCGCCGTTTGCCGACACCATTTAAGGAATGACCATGACGCGCACTTCCCCCGCTCCCTCCCCGCGCCTGGTGGATGCGGCCCGCTTCGCGGGTTGAGCCGCCAAAACAGCGCCAGGGGACCTGGAGCGTATGCTGGCCGGCCTTGCCGTGCCCCAGGCGGCGCAGGACCGTATCCTTACCGGACACGGCTGCAACGAAGACGCCGCCATTGTTCGCGTGCCTCAGGGCAAAGCCCTGGTGCAGACGCTGGACTTTCTCACGCCCATGGTCAACGATCCCTACCATTTCGGCCGCATCGCGGCGGCCAACGCGCTTTCCGACGTCTACGCCATGGGCGGCCAGCCCTGGACGGCCATGAACATCGCCTGTTTCCCGGCCTGCGCCTTTCCCCTGGAGACCCTGCGCGCCATACTCCAAGGCGGCGCGGACGCCCTGGCGGAAGCCGGGGCCGCCCTGGCCGGCGGCCACACCGTGCGCGACGAGGAGCTTAAATACGGCCTCTCCGTCACCGGCCTGATAGACGCAGGCTTTTTCGCCGCCAACACCGGCCTCATCCCCGGCCACCGACTCATACTCACCAAACCGCTGGGCACGGGCATTCTCTCCCTGGCCGTCAAAACAAAATGGGACGGCCACGAAGCCTGCGAGCGGGAGCTTATCCGCTGCTGCGGCCGCCTCAACGCTTCCGGCGGCGCGCTGATCCAGCGATTGCGCCTGCGAGCCGCCACGGATATCACCGGCTTCGGCCTGGGCGGCCACGCCCTGGAAATGGCCAGGGCCTCCAAGGTCCGCGTCCGTCTGCACGTCAGCGAGCTGCCCATCCTGCCCCGCGCCCTGGAACTGGCCGACTGCGGCCTGCTGCCGGAAGGCAGCCACGCCAACCGCAACCATGCCTCGCTCCTGACCGGCGTCGCGCCCGGCGTGAACCCGCTGCTGGTGGATCTGGCCTTTGACGCCCAAACGTCCGGCGGCCTGCTCCTGGCCGTGCCGCCCGCCCAAGTGGCGGAAGCCCAGAGTTTCCTGACGGACGCCGGGGATCTGGCTCGCGTCGTCGGCGAAGTGCTGCCGGATGGCGACGGGCCGCGCTTGCTTTTGGAGTAGCGAAGAGCAAAGGCAAATTTGTCGAAGCCAATTAAGAATGAGAGCAGGGCGCTGCCCTGCACCCGCCAAGGGGCACGCCCCTTGGAACCCATTCAGGGTGGTTGTGATAGGTAGCGCGCTTCTGTCCGCGCTCGCGGCCTCGCCGCTGATTTGAAAAGAGGAGCATTATCCATGCATCATGATACCGAACGCAAACACGACGAAAAAAAGAAGCACAAGCCTGCCCACGGCCACGAAGGGCATGAGCATCACCACCATGAGCATGACCACCATCATGACCACGCCCACAGCCACGGGCATGACCACAGTCATGATCACGATCACGGACACCATAACCACCAGGGCCACGGCCGCGCGGCCGAAGGCAGCGTGCTGGTGCTGCGGCCCGGCACGGGCATTTCCGGCGACATCATGGTCGCGGGCCTGGCCCGCATGCTGGAGGCGGACCAGGCGGCCATCGACGCGCATATCGCCTCCATCGGCCTGCCGGAACTGGCGGGCGGCCTGAAAGTGGAAGCCCACTCCTTGAACGAGGTGGGCGGCTGGATCAGCCGGGTTTCCCTGCCCCACGAGCACGCCCACCGCACCCTGACGGACATTCTGGGCCTTATCGAAAAAAGCGCCATGAGCGAAAAAGCCAAGGGCCTGGCCGCTGCCGCGTTCACCGTTCTTGCGGAAGCCGAAGGCGGCGTGCACGGCAAGACGGCTTCCGAGGTCAGCTTCCACGAAGTGGGCGCGCTGGACAGCGTGCTGGATACCTGCCTGGCCGCCGCCCTGTTCGCGGAACTGGCCCCGGACCGTTTCGTCTGCGGCGCGCTCCCGCTTTGCGACGGCACCATCCGCTGCGCCCACGGCCTGCTCCACTCCCCGGCCCCGGCCGTGCTGAAACTGCTGCGTGGCGTGCCCGTGCACGGCATCGCTTCCTGCGGCGAAACCGTCACGCCCACCGGTCTGGCCCTCTTGAAAGCCTTTGGCGCGGAATTCGGCCCCTGGCCGCCCATGGTCCTGGAAAAAGAAGCCCTGGTTTACGGCAGCAAGGTTTTTCCCGACGTGCCCAACGGCGCCATTTTCGCCTACGGCAAGCAGTACAACGGCGAGTAAAGGAGCGGACCATGCTGAATCGCGACCAAGCCCTCGCCCTTGTCCAGGCCCAGAACCCGGAACCGCACATGGTGCAGCACGCCCTGGCCTCGGAAGCCGTCATGCGCGCCCTGGCCGCCCATTTCAGCGAAGACCCCGAACTCTGGGGCCTGGCCGGCCTGGTGCACGACGTGGATTACCCTCAGACCAAAGACCACCCTGAACAGCACGGCCTGCAAGCCGAAGGCATCTTAAACGGCCAAGTTCCGCCGGAAGTCCTGGCCGCCGTCAAAGCCCACAACAGCGAATGCACGGGCGTGGAGCCTGTATCCCGCCTGGATTTCGCCCTGCGCGCCGCGGAAACCGTCACCGGACTGGTAAACGCCGCCGCCTTGGTCCGCCCCACGGGCATGGAAGGCATGCAGGCCTCCAGCCTGAAAAAGAAAATGAAAGACAAAGCCTTTGCCGCCAACGTCAGCCGCGAACGCATCAAAGAATGCGAACGCCTGGACCTGCCCCTGGACCAGTTCCTGATTTTGGCTATTGGCGCCATGTCCTGAGGGAGCGCTGACGCCACGCCCGGGGGAAGGGATAAACCTTTCTTGGAAGAATGGTTTCGCCCTGCCCCCGGACCCCCATCCCTCTTCCAAAGAACTTT
>JAVBNC010000026.1:0-44689 GCA_031551765.1 Desulfovibrionaceae bacterium | reverse complement strand
GTCCACACGGCATAGGCCGTGCCCACGGGCAGGGAGCGCATGGCAAGGGCCAGCAGCCACACGCTGGCGCTCATGGCCAGCAACGTGCCCGCCGTGGGCCAGGGCCTGGAAAAGCCGTCAGTATATTTAAGGCCGACGGCCAGACTGTTTCAAGCAACCCCGCGAAAAATAAAATAAGCCAACTCACGACGGACCTCCACAGTTTTCGGGGTCGCCCCTATGAATTGACAAACGAGACAGGGTCGTCCCTGCCTCGTAAGAGCATAGGCGGGACGGGGGTAAAGTCAAGCATGCCGGTGTCGGTCGGCTGTTTCCCGCGTCTGCGGAAGTCTTTTTGAAAAAACTTGACGCTTCCTCTCCAGTTCATGATTCCATTGTCTTAACGCCCTATTGTCCCGTAAACGTTCGTCGCGCCGGAAACAGCAACACAGCGGTTGCATTCCTTTCAATCGTGCTTATATTTATAATTAATCCAGTCAGATAGCCTACTTCCGTTTAACAAAGGAGCAGACTATGCCTGCTGTCGGGTATTTTTTGATCAGCGTCGCGGCCCTTGTTTTAGGATACTTCATTTATAGCCGGGTCATAGAAAGACTGTTCGGCATGGATTCCAGCCGCCTCACGCCTGCCTGCACCCTGGCTGACGGCGTTGACTACGTCTCCATGCCGACATGGAAAGTGTTTCTCATTCAACTGCTCAATATCGCCGGGGTCGGACCCGTTTTCGGCCCCATTCTGGGTGCGCTATACGGCCCCGCAGCCCTGCTCTGGATCGTGCTGGGCAGCATTTTCGCCGGGGCGGTGCACGACTATCTGACAGGCATGATGTCCTTGCGCTATGAAGGCAAATCGCTGCCCGACGTGGTGGGCTATACCCTTGGCAACGGCTTCAAGCAGTTCATGCGCGGCTTTTCATTGCTGCTCGTGGTGCTGGTGGGCGTCGTCTTTGTGGCGGCCCCGGCGGGCCTTTTGGCCAACCTGACCGGCCAGCCCATGATGTGGTTTGTCGTCGCCATTTTCGCTTATTACTTCTTTGCCACCATTCTGCCCATTGACCTGATCATCGGCCGCCTGTACCCGATTTTCGCCGCCGTGCTGCTGATCATGGCCTTTGGCGTTGCCGGCGGCCTGATGTTCAAGGGCTACGCCTTTTACAGCTGGGCCGAATGGACCAACCAGCACCCCGCCGGCCGTCCCCTTTGGCCGCTCATGTTCGTGACTATCGCCTGCGGCGCGATAAGCGGTTTTCACGCCACCCAGTCCCCGATCATGGCCCGCTGCATGAGTGAAGAAAAGTACGGCCGGGGCGTGTTTTACGGCGCTATGATCGCGGAAGGCGTCATCGGCCTGGTCTGGGCCACGGCGGGCATGACCTTTTACGCCAGCGCGCCTGAACTTGCCGCTGCCATCGGCAAGGGCGGCCCCGGCAGCGTGGTCAACACGGTGTGTATGACCCTGCTCGGCCCTGTCGGCGGCGCGCTTGCCATTCTCGGGGTGGTGGTGCTGCCCATCACATCCGGCGACACGGCGTTCCGGGCGGCCCGCCTGCTTATTGCCGACGTGTTCAACTACGCCCAGAAGAAGCCGCTCTCCCGTCTGTACATTGCGATTCCTCTTTTTATCGTCGGCGTCTTTCTCTCCCGGGTGGACTTTTCCATTCTCTGGCGCTACTTCGGCTGGGCCAACCAGACCCTGGCGACGGTGGCCTTGTGGTCCGGGGCGGCGTACCTGGTGCGCAAGGGGGCGCTCCACTGGGTAGCCAGCCTGCCCGCGACCTTCATGACCGCCATCGTCACCGCCTACATTTGCATGGAAAGGATCGGCTTCAACCTGCCGTATACCGCTTCCGTGGGCATCGGCTGCGTAGTCGCCGCCGCTTCCCTGGGAATTTTTCTCTCGCGCGGTGCGTGGTTCAGGCAGAATGTGCCGCTTGAACTGCCGCTGCCGGGCCAAATGCCTGCTACGGGCGATGACGACTGACACGCGCGTATATGATAGCGGCGCGGTGAGCCGCAACGCAACCCACCGCGCCGCATGGCGCTGCCTATAACCGCCTGTGAAACAAATCAGCCAAGGCGGAGA
The DNA here is from genome assembly GCA_031551765.1 of Desulfovibrionaceae bacterium. Lineage (GTDB taxonomy): Bacteria > Desulfobacterota > Desulfovibrionia > Desulfovibrionales > Desulfovibrionaceae > JAVBNC01. Next base: position 42,607 of record JAVBNC010000026.1, on the reverse strand, counting down.
TTATCTCCACATCTATCCTACCTTCTTGGCGGCCAGATGGGCCAGAATCTTAACGCCTATGGGCAGAGCGCGCAGGTCCACTTTCATGGTTGGGGTGTGCCCGCCGGGGGCCATGTCCCCGCCCACGCCGATAAAACCCGACTTGATGCCGCCCTGCGCGGCGTACATATGAAAGTCCTCGGCCCCCGGCGTGCACACGGCGGGAAGCCTTTTGCCGGTGACGGCGGCAATGGAATCCGCCGCGTCCTCAATGAGCCCGTCATCCAGCTCGGCGGCGGGGGCGTTGGACAGAATGGCCACTTCCGCCGTGCAGCCTATGCCTTCCGCCCCGGCTTTTATGGCCCGCTCCACCTTTTCCTGCAGGTCCTGCATCACTTCGTTGGTCTGCGAGCGGAGGTCAAAGGTGACTTCGGCATAGGGCGGGATGACGTTCAGCGCGCTGTTGCCGGACGAGCAGCCCGTGGGCTTCACGGAATGGATGACGCGCGGGTCCGCGTGCACGGCGTTCACGTTGTTCACAATGGCGGCCAGCGCGCTGATGGCGTTGGCGCCCCTGTGCGGCCAAGCCCCGTGCGCGTGCGTGCCGTGTATCTTGGCGCGTACCTTGCGCGCGGCGCTGTGCTTCACGCCGGGCACCGCCTCCCCTACTTTGGCCTCGCTGTCGTTACGCAGGTGCACGCCCACAAGTTCGTCCACTCCCTGCAGCACGCCGGATTCCAGTACTTCCAGGGCTCCCTTGCCCCCGATTTCCTCGGCGGGCTGGAAAAGCACTTTGAGCGTGCCGCGCCTGACCCCGCCGTTGGCCAGCAGCGCCTTGGCCGCGAACAGTGCCATGGTGCAGTGGGCGTCGTGGCCGCAGGCGTGCATGACGCCGGGCCTGGTGGAAGCGTACGGCAGCCCGGTTTCCTCCTGAATGGGCAGGGCATCCATGTCCGCGCGCAGGGCAAAGGTCAGGCCGGGCCGCGAGCCTTTCAACGTGCCCAGCACCCCGGTTTCGGCAAAGCCCTCCACTACCTCAAAGCCCAGCGTTCTTAGCTCCCCGGCGAGAAAGGCGGCGGTTTCCCGCTCCTGCGAGCCCAGTTCGGGCGTCATGTGCAGTTTCTTGTAGGTTGCGACTATGTCTTGCTCATGGCTGTCAATCCAGTCAAACAGCTTGTTCATGCTGGTCTCCTGTTGGTGCGTGAAAAACAAATCCTTGCCGGAGCGCCGCGGTGTAGGCCAAAAAACGCAGCGATCCGGCCCTGCCGCCCGACGGCTACAGGGTCACCACCATGCACGCGGCGATGATCGTGACAAACGAGGCGATAACGGGAATGGCCGTACGCTTGACCAATTCAAAGGGCGAAACGTTGGCTACCCCCGCCACCGAGACAATGATGGCGCTGATGGGCGAAATACCCCGGGCCATGCCCGCGCACAGTTGCATGGGCAGAATGAGTATGACGGGCGCCACGCCCATAGTGGTGGCGATTTTGGGAATCATGGCCGCGAAAGCGAAGAAGGTGGCGTTGCCCCCGCCCAGCACCAGGGCGATGGCGATCATGAAGAGGGTCATGATTATGGTCAGGCCCACGGCGCCCAGGCCCATGTTCTGCACGGCATTGATGAACAGGTCCACGGCGCCCGTGGCGGTGAGGCCCTTGGCGAATGTTTCACCGGCCACGATAAGGCTGAGAATGGTGGCAAACATTTTGCCCATGGTGTCAAAGAACACCATGCATTCTTTCATGACCTTCTTGGCGTCGCGCGTCCGGATCATTTCGCAGAGCACCGAGAAGGCGAAACATATGATCATGACGGTTACAAGATCGAGGTTATAGCCTTTGATAAACAAACTGAAGGTCATAAGCATGACCAACGGGATAGTGGGAAGAATGACGTAAAAAGCGGGGCGCTTTTCCGACTTGCCGTCAATGCCGGCCACGGAAGAGTCCACCGTAACCCCTTCGGGCATGACGCCGCCTGCAATGCCCACTTTGTCCCGCCTGTCAAAGTAGCGCTGCGAGAAATAATGCATGACGGCGATGGTGCTGTAGCCGACCAGAACGGCCGTGGGCACCTGGTATTTGACGAAGTATTCCGCCACCTCTATGCCCGCCGTCTGCGCGGCCAGGTTGGAGTTGCCGGAAGCCGGGCCCAGGTCGAAACACCCGCAAGTGACAATCATGGCGGCGGCGGCCTCGCGGCTGACGCCCAGAGCCACCAGCAGGGGGAAAATGGTGACCATGAGCAACATGGAAAGGCCGCCCGCGCTGGCGATGAATATCTTGAGCATGGCGCCCACAATATAGGTCAGAGCCAGCAGCACATAGGGCGCCTTCAGCCGCTGCAGCGGGCTGATGACGGCCAGCACCATGGCCCGGCTGGCGCCGATGTGGTCCATGTACTTGGCAAAGGCCCCGGCGGACATGATCATCAGGCCAAGGCCCGCCACGCGCGAACTGAGCGTCCGCTCAATGAACTTGAACAGGTCAAAGCCGATGAACCCGGTGGACTTGACCTTGCCGGGCAGAATGGCTTCCGGCCCCGCGCCAAGCAGAACGGCCACCAGCATGAGAAAGATGCCCGCCGCGAACAAAACTATTTGCGGCTGGTACCGTTTCAGGAACAATCGCACAACCATGACCGTGACGGCCAGCGCCACAAAAGCCCCAAACGCTCCTTGCATACTTCCTCCAGGCATTAGGTATTGTCAGACAACGCGGGCGAGATCCCATTGCCTGAACGCGGTCGATACTGGGTGGTCTTCTCGCGCCCCCCACCTCTTGTTACGTTACCGGCCAATTGCCGCCGCCAAGACCGGCGGGAGGCGTCAGTTGAACCCGCCGTCAACGGTAATGGTCTGGGCGGTGATGTAGTTGGCTTCCTCGGACGCCAGGAACGCGATAAGCTGCGCGGCTTCCTCCGGCGTGCCGTAGCGGCGCAGGGGAATGGCCTGCAGCTTTTTCTGCTTCACTTCCTCGGGCACGGCCGCGTACATTTCTGTCAGAATGGACCCCGGCGCCACGGCGTTGACGGTAATGCCGTGCTTGCCCAACTCCTTGCCCATAACCCGGGTCATGCCCATGATACCGGCCTTGGAAGCCGCGTAGTTGGCCTGCCCGAAGTTGCCGTTGTAGGCGGAAACAGAGGAGCAGTTCACGATTTTGCCGTACTTGCGCTCCATCATGGCCGCGACCACGGCTTTGCTCATGTTGAACACGCCGTTCAGGTTCACGTTGATTACCCTGTCCCACTGCTCGTCGCTCATTTTGTAGAACTGCGCGTCGGAAGTGATGCCCGCGTTGTTCACCAGCACTTCCACCCGGCCGAATTCCTGGAGCACCTTATCCACCATGGCGGCGCAGGCCTCCCTTTTGGAGATGTCCAGCGCATACGCCCGCACCGTTCCCAGCCCGGACAGTTCGGCGGCGGCGGATTTGACCCGCTCCTCATTAATGTCCGCCATGGCGACGATGGCGCCCTCCTCCAGGAACAGTTTGGCAACGGCGTACCCGATGCCCGTGGCGGCCCCGGTGACAATGGCCACGCGGTCTTTCAATTTCATGTGCACGGCTGTTTCTCCTTCTTTTCAGGCTGCATTTCAGCGAAGCTTTGAATTTTGGTCCGGGATTGCCCGTTATCCTGGGTGCTCTGGTCGATTTCCAGGGACAGGCAGTACAGGCCGTTTGCGGCGCAGGCGTTGGCAATCATGGGGTAGTCGTATTCCTCCACGTCGCAGAAACGCATCAGGCAGAGCGCCACGGCCTGGGCCCCGGCTTGTTGGGCCATGGCAACCAGCATGGAGGCGCGGGTGTCCGCCACTTCATGGACGGTGGAGCAGCCGTGGCGGTCCAGCCACTGTTGCGCCAGACGCTGCAAGGGGTCCGTCCCGGCCGGGACGGGCGTGCGGTATTGACGCGATTCCTGGGCCAGGTCGTCACCCGCCACGGCTATGCTGTTTTCCGTGAAGAGTTCCAGGAACGAGTCCGGTTCCGCCGTGATGCCGCTCAAAATGACCTTTTTCCCTTTCCAGGCGTGCGCGGGGAGCGTGCGCAGCTCTTTCATGAACGCGCAGACCATGCGGGAGTGCTCGTCCTTGGGGATGAAGGTCGCGCTTTTGAACACATGGTGCCGGACCACAGGCGTGACCACATCCAGGTGCTCGTTGGCCAGCAGCGCGAATTCCCGCATCAGCGCGCTATGGCCGTTGTAGACCTCTATGGCCGCCTGCAGAGCCGCATCGCTGATCGTACACCCCAGGTGTTGTTCCAGTTGCGCGCGCACGACCCGGTATTCCTCGGTCATAAAGGCCGGGGCGCCGGGGTCCGTGCGGTTCTGGGGATGGATGAAGGCCACCAACGGGATATCCTTCACCCCAAAAGGCCAGCCCGCGCTCATGCCGCGAAAGGTGTCGCAGAGCGTGGGCATCATCACGCAGGAAAGGCCCTTGTAGACGCCGGTCATGCCGTATTCCAGGCAGGAACGCATAATGGAGCAGGTGAACATGGGGTTGTACTTGCCCGCCAGGCTGGGCGTGACCTGCCCGCCCCACAGGCCCATGGGCACCGCCCCGGCCGCGTGGACCAGTTCTTCCGGCGTGTAGAGCGGGAAACAGCCGGCCACCTTTTTGCCCGCGTCCAGGTGCCGTTGCAGCACGGCGCGGGGGTTGGAGGCGATGTCGGAGAATTGCTGCATGATCGTCTGTAACTCAGCCATGGCGCGCCTTCTTGTTCTCGGTCATGATTTCCACCAGCCCTTGCAGCCGCGTTTCAAACTGGGCTTCGCTGTACACCCGGGTGTCCGACTGGTCGCCGTCAAAATTGGCCACGGGAACCTTGGCCTTTTGCTCAATGATTTCGCGGCCGATCATGATGTGGAAGGTCATGAGCTTGCAACTGCGGTTCACGTGGCAGAGCATGCCGTCGCAATCGAACTGGTCCATGGAGGCCACCCGCTTTTCCATGATGCCCGGCGTGGTGGTGGAGTTGGTGGAACAGATTTGATAGGCCCGGGCCATGCCGTCCAGGTCGCCCGGCTCGTAGGCCACGTCCCAGGCGGTGACGTAGCCGTTCATGACCGCGTTGACGTTGTATTTGCTTAGCGTTTTCAGGTTGTGGCCCAGGTTGGGCCAGCAGGCGATGCCTTCCCAGTGCACGCGGAGTTTTTCCTCGCCCCGGTAGGTGGAAGTGCCGTTGTTGATGTGTTCTTGCACTTCCTTTTTCAGTTCCCGCAGGATGGCCGTGGTGGATTCCTTGCCCCGGCAAATGACCAGAGGGGCCATGTAGTTGAACAGGTCGAAACCGTTCATGGGCGCGGGGGTGCGCGCGTTCATGGCCACTATTTCGTTGAACAGCACCCGGTTGACCTGCGAGATGCGCTGGACCTCCAGAAAGCGGTCCCAGTCGAAAGATTTGCCGAAAAACGCCTCCATCTTGGCAATGGCGCTCTCTATCTGGCTGCGCACGTAGGCGATCTTGTGCGGAGCCGGGTCCTCCAGCGTGTAATTGAATAAGCAGTCCACAAAAAAGATGGGAATACGCAGGTTGCGAGAGAGATTCTCGTACCACTTCATCAGCTGCGTGCAGCTGTTGTTGGCCAGCAGCAGAAAGGTGGGCGGGGCCATGGCCGGTTCCGAGCGCTCGAAATCCGGAGCCTTCATCAGGTCGGCCATGCCCAGGTTCAGGCGGGCGTAGGAACAGATGTTGATGGGAAAGCCCATTTCCCCTTCCGCGTGCTCAATGAAGCGCTCCCCGAAATGCCGGGCAGAAATGGCCGCCGCGTTGTTTTCCGGATACAGCACCGGGATATCAAAGGTTTCGATGATCTCCTGCGGAAAAATGGCCGTGGACCAGCCCACGTGGCTGCCGCTTTCATGGGCCTGCCAGGCGCGGGCGTACACACCGGCGGTCTGTTCGTTGACCATCTGCCGCGACTTGGGCAGCGGCGGCTTGGGTTTGGGAGCGGAGTTCGTATTTTCAGCCATACGGCGACTCTCTTTAGGTTGCTTATTCTATGGACGACAGCCCGGACGACAGCGGCGCGTCCCCCCTGGCCAGCAGCGCGGCGCCAATGGCCCCGGCAAGCTGGCAGTGCGGGTGCATCAGGATTTCGCGCTTCAGTTCGCGGCTGAGGGCTTTGACCACGCCCTTGTTCCGGGCCACCCCGCCGCTCATGGCGATATCCCCGGCCAGCCCGGCCCGGTGCGCCAGGCCCGCCACACGCTTGGCCACGGACGTGTGGATGCCCGCCACCAGGTCTTCCAGACGGACGCCGGAGGAGAGTTTGGAAATGACCTCGGATTCCGCGAACACCGTGCAGGTGTTGCTGATGCTCACCTCTTCCCGCGCGCCTTCCGCGAGATCGCCCAGGTCCACGGTCCTGACGTTCATCACCCCGGCCATCACGTCCAGAAAACGGCCGGTACCGGCAGCACATTTGTCGTTCATGATGAAGTTTTCCAGGGTGCCTTTGGCGCTCAGCCGGATAACCTTGATGTCCTGTCCGCCGATATCGATGATGGTCCGCGCGCCGGGCAGTAGAAAGTGGATGCCCTTGGCGTGGCAGGAAACCTCGCTCATCTGCCCGTCCGCGCCTTCAAAGCTGAAGCGGCCGTAACCGGTGAGCATGACGCGGCCGATATCCGCGCGCGCCAGGCCCGCCGCGCCCAGGACCTGCTCAAACACCATGCGCGGCCCGGCCGTGCCGGTGCCCAGGGGCACCACTGCAGAGGCCACGATGCTTCCGGCATCGTCCATGATTACGGCTTTGCAGGTGGTGGAACCGATATCCAGACCGGCTGTCAGCATGCGTGTCTCCTTAAACCGGCTCAGATGATGCCGTCGGCCCGCAACCGGTCGTATTCCTCGCGGGAAAGGCCCAGCCTGCCCAGATAGATTTCCTCGTTGAACGCGCCCAGCGGCGGGCCGGCCCAGTTGATCTTGCCGGGCGTGCCGGACAGTTTGGGCATCACGTTCTGCATGGTCAGGGCGCCGAACTGCTGGGTCATCACGCTGACAAAGGATTCACGAGCCTTGAAATGCTCGTCGTTGAGGATGTCAGCCACATCAAAGACCTTGGAGCAGGGAACCTCGTCCCCCAGAATATCCAGGCATTCCTGCAGGGTGCGCTCGGCCACCCAGTCCGCCACGGCCTGGTTCAGTTCCTCGCGGTGCGCGGCGCGGTCCACCTGGGTTTTGTAGCGCGGATCCGTAATCAGGTCTTCCCGGCCCATTTTGCGGCAGCAGATGCCGTAGAGTTTGTCCCCGTTCACCGTAAGGATAAGGTACTGGCCGTCCCTGGTGGTGAAGTGGCCGGAAGGCGCGGTCACTTCCGCGCTGTTGCCGATGCGCCGGCGGATGGTGCCGTCGTAAGAGTATTCCGCCAGAATGGATTCCTGCAGCCGGATCATGGTGTCCGTCAGGGCGTTGTCGATCATCTGGCCCTTGCCCGTGCCCAGCACGTCCCGGCTGTAGATGGCGAACATGACCCCGATGCAGGAAAACATGGCGCAGTAGAAATCCGCCGTGGAAATGCCGGGCTTGATGGGCGCGCGGTCCGGGTAGCCCGTAACCTGCAGAAAACCGCCCGCGGCCAGGCCGATACGGTCCATGCCGGGCCGCCTGGCCTTGGGGCCGGTGCGGCCGAAGCCGGAAGAGCAGGTGTAGATCAGGCGGGGGTTGATTTCCTGCAGCCGCTCCCAGGAAAAGCCCATGCGCTCGAACACGCCGGGCCGGAAGTTTTCGATCAGCACGTCCGCGTCTTTCAAGAGTTCCGTCAGCAGTTCCTTGGCCCGGTCCTTGCGGGTGTCCAGGGTGATGCTTTTCTTGTTCCGCCCGTCCACGCAGAACCACATGTCGCGGATTCTGCCCATTTCGCGCATCAAATCGCCGTAGACCGGCGGCTCGATCTTGATGACCTCGGCCCCGAAATCCGCCATCAGCGTGCCGCAGAACGGCCCCGCCACAATGTTGCCCAACTCGACGACCTTAAGCCCCTGCAATGCCTGCATGAGAATCTCCCTTACGAAGCCGCCCGCTGCGGGCGTTTTTTGAACAGCATCACGTAGTCCCCGGTCTGGCAGACCTCGTCCCGCTGGTTCAGGATGGTCCGGCGCATCACCACTTTGGCGCTGTCCGCTTCCGGCCTGGGGTCGCTCTTTTCCGTGATTTCCACTTGCACCCGGATCGTGTCACCTATGCACACGGCCTTTTTCATCTTCCAACTGCGGAACTCCACCAGAGCGGTCAGCGTTTCGGACAGCGAGGCGTTGTACGGCGTGCGGGTGAACAGGCCGGAGGCAATGGCTTTCACCAGCAGGCCGTGGGCTATGCGCTGCCCGGCTATGGAAGCTGCGGCGTATTCCCTGTCCGTGTGGATCAGGTTGAAATCCCCGGACAGCCCGGCGAAATTGACGATATCCGCCTCGGTCACGGTTCTGCCCACGGACATGACCGTGTCGCCGATCCGGATGTCTTCGTAGTAGCGCTTTTCTATAAGTTCCATCGCGTCCCTCACTTCTCGTCTATGGTAATGGCGAACTCGGGACAGACGGACAGGCAGCCCAGGCAGCCTATACAGTTGCCGGGCAACGCGGCGGAAAAGGGCTGGTACCCTTGCGTATTGAATTCCTTCACTTGCACGAACACGTCCTTTTCGCAGGATTCCGCGCAATAGCCGCAGGCCTTGCACCGGGAAGCGTCAATCTCCACGCTGAACTGTTTCTTGGCCGCTTTTTCACTCATGGCTGCTTCCCCCAGGCCTCTTTCGCTATACCGTAGCCCTTGCGGAAGGCCGCAATGTTCAGTTCGCGGGCGGCCTGCTTTTTGAATTTGCTCCCGATGGCGGCTTCCATGGACGCGGGCGTCAGCGCGGGCAGCATGACCAGCATGGCGCCAAAGGCCACGATGTTGGCCGCCCGCACGTCGCCCAACTGAGTGGCGATTTCCGTGCACGGCACGGGCAGCCAGGTTTTGATGTCCTTTTGGACCAGCGTGCTGTCGTACACCACCGGGCAGTCCACGGTATCGTAGCGGTTACCCACCACGCCGTGCAGAACGGTAATGACGTCGGGCTGGCGCACCTGCTGGAACAGGATTTCCCCGTCGCTGAGCAGCACTTCCGCGGAAATAAGCCCGCCGCGCTGGGCCACGCCGTAAGACTGGGTCTGCACCGTGTTCAGGCCTTCGCTGATGGCGGCTTCCGCCAGCATGGTGGCCAGCGAGACAAGCCCCTGGCCCCCGGTTCCGGCCATGATGATCTGTTTCAACCCAAGCATGCTATCTGCCCTCCGGGGAAAGAATGCGCTGACGCATGGCTTCGTACTCTTCCGAAAAACTGGGGGTGGTCCTGTTGGCGAACACGCCGACGCTGAAATAGCCTTCGCGCTCGGTCTCGCTCATGGCCTCGTACTTGCTTTCGGACACGCCGCGCTCTTTGAGCCAGCGCATCATGTCCACCGGCGTTTTCAGCCCGTTGCGCGGGCCGAACAGCGTGGTGCAGGGACTCATGACTTCCACAAAAGAAAAGCCGGGGTTTTGCAGGGCTTCGCGGATGCGGTTTTTCAGGCGTATCCCGGCCACGGCGGTTTCCCGGGCCACAAAGTTGGCCCCGGCGGCCTTGACCAGGGCGCAGATATCGAACCCGCGCTCCGGGTTGCCCGCGCGCGTGGTGGCGGTGACGGCCCCGTGCGGCGTGGCCGAGGAAACCTGGCCGCCGGTCATGCCGTAGTTGTAGTTGTTGACCAGAATGACGGTAATGCCCATGTTGCGCCGCGCGGCGTGGATAAGGTGGTTGCCGCCTATGGTGGCGCCGTCGCCGTCTCCCACAAAGGCCACCACGTGCATGTCCGGCTTGACCGCCTTGATGCCGGTGGCAAAGGTGATGGCCCGGCCGTGGGTGGAGTGGATGTAGTTGACGTTGATGTAGCGGTTGATGGTGCCGCTGCACCCGATACCGGGAATGACCGCGATTTTGTGCCGGGGCCATTCCAGCTCTTCAAAGGCCCTGGCCATGGCGGCCACGATAATGCCGTTGCCGCAGCCCGCGCAGCTGATGTGGGGCAGGCCTTTGGTGTTGATGTATTCCATGCCCGTGCTGTGCGCCATGGCTAACGCTCCTCTTTGATGCAGGCCGCGATGTCTTCCGGCGTCAGCACCGTGCCGTTGTATCGGTTGACCTGTTTGACGCGGACAAAATCCGGCAGGCACTTGCCCGCTTCGGACGCGATCTGCCCGTCCTTGTTCAGTTCCGGCACGATGACCGTTTTGGCCTTGGAACCGTACCAGCGGACAACTTCCGCAGGAAAAGGCCAGATGGTGATCAGTTGCAAAACGCTCACCTTCCGCCCTTCCGCCCGCGAGTCCAAGGCGGCCGTGCGCGCGGCCCGCAGGGGACTGCCCGCCGCTATGAGCAGAGTGTCGTAGTCGTCCTCGCCGAAGAACTTGGTGAAGGTGAGGTCTTTCTGGTTCTTTTGCAGCTTGGAGTACAACTGGTCGGTGCGCGCGGCGGCGTTGCAGGGCTCCGCGTTGGAGTAAGCGTTTTCGTCGTGCATGGAGGCGGTCAGGCGGAAGACGTACTCGCTGCCGAAAGCCGCCAGGGGCGCGACCTTACCGTCTTCAAAGGTATGCGGCTTGTATTCGCCGGGAGGACAGTCGGGGGTGGCGCGGTTGACGATGGGGATGTCCCCCGGCGCGGGCTGGGTGAAGTTTTCGCGCATGTGCCCGATAACCTCATCCGGCGCGACAATGACGCAGGTGCGGTATTTTTCCGCAATGTTGAAGGCCCGCACCGTGTACTCGAAGCATTCCTTCACGCTGGCGGGGATCAGGGCCACCAGGGCCTGGTCGCCGTGGCGCCCCCAGCGCAGTTGCATGATGTCCGCCTGTTCCGGCTTGGTGGCCAGACCCACGCTGGGCCCCTGGCGCTGCACGTTGATAACCACCACCGGGGTTTCCATAATGATGGCGGCGGAAATATGCTCCTGCATCAGGGTAAACCCGGGGCCGCTGGTGGCGGTGAAAGCCTTGGCCCCCGCCGCCGAAGCACCCACAATGGCCCCCATGCTGGCTATTTCGTCTTCCATCTGCATGAACACGCCGCCGCGCCGGGGGAGCGCGTTGGAACAGACTTCCGCTATCTCGCTGGACGGGGTAATGGGGTAGCCCGCGTAATAATTGGCCCCGGCGTACATGGCGCCCCAGGCTATGGCTTCGTTGCCCTGCATCAGGCTGGCTTTGCTCATTTGCCGCTCCTTTGCATCAAAAGCTCCACGCCCTTGCGCAGCCGGGCGCAGGCTTCCACCAGATCTTCGTAACTGGCCGCGAAGGAGAGCCGCAGGTACCCTTCCCCCGCCTCCCCGAAGGTGTCGCCGGGGATGAGCGAGACACCGCATTCCTCCAGGAAGAAAAACGCCGCTTCTTCCGAGGAGATGCCCAGTTCCTTGATGTTGACGAAGATATAGAAGGCCCCCCTGGGCGGGACGCAGGAGAGGTGGGGAATGGCGTTGATGCCCGCGACGATATAGTCTTTGCGGCGCTGGTATTCGGCCTGCATGGCCGCCACGGCGGCGTCGGTGTTCTCGCTCAGCGCTTCCACCCCGGCCCACTGCGAAATGGAGGACGCGCTGGCCGCGTTGTACTGGTGGGTCTTGACCAGAACGCTCACCAGCTCTTTGGAAGTGGCGATGTAGCCCAGCCGCCAGCCGGTCATGGAGTAAATTTTGGAAAACCCGTTCATGACGATGGTGCGCTCTTTCATGCCGGGAAAGGCCGCGATGCTGACGTGCTTCACCCCGTCGAAAATGATTTTTTCATAGATCTCGTCGGAGAGCACCAGCAGGTCGTTTTCCACCGCCACCTTGGCCGCTTCCGCCAGAACGCCCTCTTCCAGCACGCCACCCGTGGGGTTGTTGGGCGAGATAAGCACCAGCATCTTGGTCTTGGGCGTGATTTTCGCGCGCAGCTCGGCCACGTCGATCTGGAAGTTGTTCTCTTCCTTGATGCTGTAGAAAACCGGTTTGGCCCCGGCCATTTTCGAAATGTGCACGTAATTCAGCCATACCGGGTTGGGCACAAGAATCTCGTCCCCTTCGTCCAAAAGGGAGAGCAGCGCGTCGAAAATACCTTCCGCCAGGCCCGCCATGACAATGATCTCACCGGTATCGTAGGAGAGGTTGTTGTCGTCCTTGAGCTTTTTGACGATGGCCCGGCGCAGCTCAATGATGCCGTAATTGGAGGTGTAAAAGACCTTGGACTCGGCCATGGCCCGGTTGGCGGCGTCCTTGATGTTTTGCGGGGTATCGAAATCCGGCCGCCCTATCTCCAGGTGGATGATGCGCTTGCCCTCCTGCTCCAGTTCCGTGGCCCGGTCCATGAACTTCCGGATATTGGAGAATGGAATGTCTTCCATGCGTTTGGCCTGATAGGTCATAAAACCCGCCCCTTGAATTGAAGGTTGCTGAAAAAGGCAGTGCGGCCCCGCGTCTCTGTGCTGAGCGGCAAGCCGGGGTTGGCGGAATGGCGCGCGATCGCTTCAGGTCCGGACAGCAAGATGGATGCCAGAGGGTGGATAAGAAAAAATCACAGTGTTTTCAGCAGAAAAGAAAGAGGGAGGACTTTTCCCGTACCGCCGTCAAGCCACGGAGGTTCGTGCGGCGACGTGCCCGCGCGCCCGCAGCCGGAGCGCTTTATCCGGTGTTGCAGATTTTGGCGTATCAAACTATAACCAGGTTCAAGTTAAGGTTATTTTTCTTCCAAACGCTGCCGGCGTCCCCTCGCTTCAAGCGGGATGCCCGACGCCCTCATCGGGAGCTTGACGTGCAAAAACACCGCATCACCACTTTTTCCTACGACGAAAAGGCAAGAGACAACGTGCGCGCCCAGCTTGCGGAAATGGTGGGCGATATTTTTACAATACGCAGCTACAGTTGCGAGGAATATCTGACGCAACCAAACCTGCCCACGGACAAGGTGATTCTGCTGACCGCGCCCATGGTTGAAGAGATGATGCGCGGCCACCTGCCGGAAGACGCCGCGGTTTTTATCGCCACCCGGTCCATAGACCCGAGCGCCCTTGTGGATATCATCAGCATACCCCATGGCGCGGACGTGCTGGTGGTCAACAACACGCCGCGCAATACGCATGAGGTAATGGTGGAACTGCAGGTCCTGGGGTTCGACTACCTCAACCTTGTGCCTTTCGAGCCCGGAAAGGACTATGGCGCGTCTTTTCAGTACGCCATAACGCCTGACGAAGAGCACCTCGTCCCCCCTTCAATCCCCCATGTATTCAATATCAAGCAGCGCCATATAAGCATTATTACCATGGCGCAGCTTCAATTCTATTTCAATCAAAGCGAAATTACCGACTTCCTTATTGCGCAACGCTATGCGCAGCCCATCGTAAAAATGTCAGGAGACATATTCAGAGAGCAAAAGATGAATATGATCCTTAAAAATTACATGGATATCCTGCTTTCAAACATAGATGACGGGACAATTATCACGGATATGGAAGGAACAATCTTATTCTGCAACAATAAAGCTAATTCTATGTTATCTGACATGGATTTGATCGGGAAAAACGTCTTCGCAATCACCGACATGACCGACGATGATTCGCAATTCATTAACTCGGAAGCTGGAATTATCTATATTGCGCGAACGCCGCATGAAACGAGCAGCAAGGATTCAGGGTTCATCGTCACCCTGAAAAACGCCGACAGCATCTCGGAAATAGACAACAAACTGACAAAATATAAAAAGAACTCCGGCTTTTCCGCAAAGTTCAGCTTTTCCAACATTGTGCATCAAAGCCGCTCTATGAAAGGCATTATCGCCATTGCGGAACGTTTTGCGCGCAAGGAATCGACCATTCTTCTGGCCGGTGAGAGCGGAACCGGGAAAGAGCTGTTCGCCCAGGCCCTGCACAACGCTTCCTTGCGCAAGGATGGCCCGTTTGTCGCCTTTAACTGTGCGGCCCTTTCGGAAAACCTTCTGGAGAGCGAACTGTTCGGCTACGAGGAAGGCGCGTTCACCGGCGCGACCAAAGGCGGGAAAAAAGGGCTTTTCGAGACAGCCAACAACGGCACCATCTTTCTGGACGAAGTGGGCGATGCCCCCATGTCTATTCAAACCAAAATGCTTCGCGTGTTGCAAGAAAGAGAAATCATGCGCATTTCAGGCAACCGGACCATACCGGTGAACGTCCGGGTCATTGCGGCCACAAACAAGGATTTGCTGTCCCTAGTTTCCAGCGGCAAATTCCGCGAAGACCTGTACTACCGGCTGAACGTGGTTAACCTGAACATACCGCCCCTGCGCGAGCGGGAAGGGGACATCGACCTGCTGCTCGACTATTTCCTCAAGCAGTACGGCGGTTCCGTCAAGGATATCGACGAGCGGACCCTCGCCCTGCTCCGCACCTACGCCTGGCCCGGCAATATCAGGGAATTAAGGAATATCGTGGAATACACGGCCACGGTCATTGACATCACCCCTTCTCTTTACGACGACGTGGCCAAAATTCTTCGCTACCGGCCGCAACAGGAGAGCGCCCTTCTCCTAAAGGCGGAAAGGCCCCTTCTCTTCCGCAGCCCGTCTTTAAAAGCCGAGACCCTGGAAATTCTTGGCGTTTTGCGGGAAGCCAGGGAAAACGAGCGTGTTTTTGGCCGTGAAAAACTGCGGCAAATCCTGGAACAAAAAGGCATTCCGCTCTCCATCCAGCAAGTGAAGACCCGGCTGGCCAAAATGCAGCAGCACGACCTTATTGAAACAACCACCGGTCGGGGAACCTGGATTACCGAACAAGGCGCAGCCTACCTGGCGCAAAACAGCCCGCCGGACAAGGCCCAGGGCTGAGATCCCCCCTACTTGCGGGCTTCAATGGACAGACTGACGACGTAGTCCGCCATTTCCTCGCCTTGCGGCAAGGTTTCAGCGATCTGCGTGTACAGGGGGTCATTCCAGTCCTGCATGCTCCGCACATAGTCGGGCTTGGGCGTCAGGGTGATGGCGCTGAAACCGGCCTGTTCCAGCATAGCCCTGGTTTCTTTCACCAGCACCGCCCCGGCCACGCAGCCCACAAGCGCCGCCGCCATTTCCCGGATGTTTTCAGGAAGGGGCTTCAGCAAGGCCAAATCGGAAACGGAAACTTTGCCGCCCGCCTTGAGCACGCGGAAAACCTCACGCCAAACCTGGTGCTTGTCCGGGGAAAGGTTGATGACGCAGTTGGAAAGCACCACGTCAACGCTGGCGTCCGGCACGGGCAGGTGCTCAATCTCGCCGAGGCGGAATTCCACGTTGTCCAGGCCGGTGCGTTGCCGGTAGTGTCCCATATTGTTACGGGCCTTGGCCAACATCTCCGGGGTCATATCCACGCCGATAACCCGGCCGGAGGCTTTTACCCTCTCGCCCGCCTGAAATACGTCAAAGCCGCCGCCGCTGCCCAAGTCGAGCACGATCTGGCCTTCCTGAAGAGCCGCAATGGCCACGGGGTTGCCGCAGGAAAGCCCCATGTTCGCGCCTTCCGGCAGTCTGGCAATATCTTCCGCGTCATAGCCCACGGCTTTTGCCAGCCGGGCCGGGTCGGAGCGATTGCTGCGCTCGCCCCCGCAGCAACAGGAACGCTGTCCCGTGGCAATGGCCGCGTACCCGGCGCGGACGGTTTCCCGCACGTCCTCGTTGCGTCTCGTTTTATCTGGCGTAGCCATAAAAACCCTCTCCAGGTCAAAGTTTTGGGATGAAGCGGCAGGCGGGCGCAAGCTCTCGCGCGGCCCCGCTTTTTGTCCGGTCCTGTTCAAGGCTGCCGGTGCAACACTCGGCCGTAAGGTAGGCAATGACCTCCCGCATCAGGGAGATATTGGCCCTGTACCGCGTATTGCGGCCCTCGCGCTCCATGCCGGCAAGCCCGCTATGGACGATAGTTTTCAGGTGAAAGGAAAGGTTGGTCTTGGGTATGCCCAGCATCCGGGAAATCTCCCCGGCAACCAGACCGTCCGGCGCGTATTTGACCAAGAGCCGGAAAATGGCCAACCGCGCTTCGGATGTCAGGGCTTCAAAAATGATTGCCGCTGCTTTGCTTTCCATTAGTTGATTATTCAACATCAATTGAATAATGTCAAGATATCATTTCCACGCAACAAAAAAAGCGCCCCTCTGTCCGCTACAACAGAGGAGCTGGCAACGCGCGCAAGCAAGCCACGGGCGCCGGAGCACCTGAGCCTGGCAAGGCCGGGGAAATCACGGCTCAGGCGAGATATTTCCCGATCTTTGCCAGCAGCACCTGCGCGTCTATCGGCTTTTTCATGAAGTCGTTGCCGCCCGCGCCGTGCGCTTTCTTGATGTTTTCCACGCTGACGTTGCCCGTCAGAAACAGCACGGGGGTCGTCTCATAGGCCTTGATCTTGCGGATGATGCCCAGCAGCGCGAAACCGTCCATGTCCGGCATTTCTATATCAAGAAGGATGAGGTCCGCGGTATTGCTGGTCAGAAACTTGAGCGCCGCCATGTGGTTCGTGACACCGTACACGGCATAGTTGTCTTTGAGCACGGACTTGACGGTGTTCAGCACGTCCGGAACGTCGTCAATGGCGAGAATCCGCTTTTTATCCGTCTTACCCGTGTCCGCGACCGCCTGTTTCGTGACCTCGATCAGCCGCTTGATCAGAATGGACGACTTCTCGTAGTCAAACTTGGCCAGGCTGCCGTAAATGGCGGCAAGAGCCGCGTCAATGGAGCGGTTGTAGGTAAAGGCCATCAATGACCGCAGCATGGCCAGCGCGTCGTCCACTTCAAAATTTTCAATCAGGATGTCCAGTTTTTCGAAAAGCTCCGGCTTGATGGGAGCCTGGGGACGGCTGCCTCCTTCCGCAACCTGGGGAGGCGCGGCGGCCGGGGCATCAGAAGCGGACCTTTCGCCGGCAGCGGGTTCACCTTTCGCTTCTTCAAGCTGTGCGCAAAGCGCCTTTACGCGTGTGTCCAGGATGAAGATTTCGTCTTCACACTTGGCGCAGTTGCCGGAACGCGCCGAGGCGACGGCCTTTTCAGCCAGCCACAGCAGCGTGGGAGAACCAACGGCCAGCAGGCGCTTCTGCAGAGTGTTGATTCTGCGCAGAAAGCTCTCCAGTTCGTCGTTGTCCGACGGGGCCGCCAGGCTTGCAACAATAGTGGGCGCGGCTTCCGTGAATTCAGCCAGCTGTTCGAAGTACGCGGCGTTGGAGCCGGCTCTTTTTTGCGCGGTAAAGGCCTCAAGCTCTTTATAGCCCATGAGCTTGTGCATAAGATATTGGGGCTTTTTCTCTTCCATGCGCTTCATCCTTGCATTTAGCTATAACAACCATAGCCAAGCAACATTTTGCAACTATTATTTAAGACATGCCTCAAGCAACGCGGCGGCCTGGTCATAGTCAAACTCTTCTATAAGCCCGGTTGCTTTTTTCAGCGTTTCGTTCAACTCTTTTCCATAGTCGTATTCACTCAGGCTGCGCAGAATGGAAAGCGCTTCGTCGCCTTCAAAAACTTCCAGAAGGCCGTGAACAATGACAAGCCGCTGCGCGAGCGTTTCCGTTTCGCCGCGCGCCGTATAGGCTGCCGCCGGCTCGTGCTTTTCCATAACTTCGGCCAGCGCGGCGTGCAATGCGGACAAAGCCGTTGCAAGGCTGGGCAGGCAGTGGGCGCAAAAAGCCAGGTCGCCCTTTTTGGATTTTACCTCCAGCGCTTCCGCCTCCGCCGCCAAAGCGGTGGCCCCGATATTGTTAAGCGACCCCTTGAGGCCGTGCACTTCAATGGCAAAACCCGGCAGATCCGCGTCATCCAGCATGGAAGACAGCTTGTCGCGCACACCGGGCAGCCTTCTCGTCAGAATGCGGAGCGAGCGTTCATAGACTTCCTGCATGCCGTCTATCCTGTCCAGGCCCAGCCGCACATCCACGCCGGGGATATCCGCGACGCGCGCGAGCAGCGGAGACAGCTCCCGAGCCCCTGGCCGCGGCGAAGACTCTTCCTGCTGGCGCAGCTTGCCAGCCGGAAGCCATTTGCCTAGAACCTGATTAAGACGCTCTTTGTCTATGGGTTTGGACAGGTAATCGTCCATCTTGGCGCGGAGCAGCATTTCCCTGGTCCCTTCTATGGCGTTCGCCGTCAGCGCGACAATGACCGGCGCGTTACGCGTGTGATGCTCCCGGAGAATTCTGGTCGTCTCCACGCCGTCCATTTCAGGCATCATGTGGTCCATGAAAACAATATCGTATGGCTTTTGGGAAACTTTATCGATGGCTTCCCGGCCGCTTGCGGCGGTATCACAGGTGATTTGGAAACGCTCAAGCAACCCCGAGGCCACGTTGAGGTTCACCTCGTTATCGTCCACCACCAGGATGCGGGCGTCCGGGGCCGCAATGGACCTGAACTCCGCGATACCGGCCGCCAGGTTCCCTGCGTCGCCAAGCTGCAGCGGAAACTGAAGGTAAAAGGTCGTGCCCTTGCCGTACTCGCTTTCAACCCGCATGGTGCCGCCCATCATGGCCACTAAATTTTTAGTGATGGAAAGCCCCAGTCCCGTCCCCGCGATATTGCGGGTTTTATGCAGGTCGAGCCTGTCGAAATCATTAAAAATACTCGGGAGGTCTTCGGGTTTTACCCCGATACCCGTGTCGCGGATAGCAAAACACAATCTGTCCTCGGCTATGGAAACGCTGAACGTCACGCCGCCGGTTTTGGTGAACTTGACGGCATTCCCCAGGATATTGACCAGGATCTGCCTGATGCGGAGATCGTCCCCATAAAGGCAATGTGGGATTTCACCCTGCACTTCCATGGAAAAAGAGATGTTCTTGGCCTTGGCCGCATAGCCGAACATAGATTCCAAATTACCCAGCAGCTGTATCATATCGTAATCGACCTGCACCAACTGCAGCTTGCCCGCCTCGATTTTGGAAAAATCGAGAATGTCGTTGACAATGCCCAGCAGAGCATTCGCGGAAACCTTTATGTCCTCCATATGGTGCCGCTGGCGTACGCTGAGGTCTTCGTCCATCAGTATCTCGGTCATGCCGATGATGGCGTTCATGGGCGTGCGGATTTCGTGGGACATGTTGGAAAGGAACTGGCTTTTGGCACGGTTCGCCTTCTCAGCCACCTCTTTGGCGGACAGCAGGTCTTTTTCCATAACGGTGTGCTGGGTAATGTCGATGCACATGCTGATAAGGCGGCTCACCCTGCCGTCGGCGTCCTTGATTGTGTTGCCGTAGTTGCGCACATAGCGTTCCGTGCCATCGGGAAGAACGAGATGGAAATCGTGATATGAATTGTCCGCATAGGCGGTCTGCGCCCGGAGAGCCCGGACGACGTCGGCGCCGGATACATCCTGCAGCACCAGCTCCAGGTGGGCACTCAACTCGTCAAGGCTTATGGCGTGACGCTGCGGGTCAAAGCCGAAAAGCTTCGCGCACATGGGGTCATAGCTCAGAATTTCCGTATTGAAGTCCAGTTCCGAGACGCCGGCCTGAGAGGATGTCAAAGCGATTTCCAAGCGTTTTTTGGCTTCCCGGGTTTCCCTCTGGGCTTCCAGGATGTCGGTAATATCCGTGGAATGTTGCATGTGGACTTTTTTTCCGTCTATCCATTCAATTATGCTGTCAACGTTCTTGTAGTACCTTCCCGTTACGGTGTTGTGCTCTTCCCAGACCACCGGCGTATCAGGATCTTTGCCCAGCTTGATGTTGGGACAAAATGAACAGCGTTCGGTAAAGCCGTCCTGCAGCACCTTCCAGCATATTTTTCCCACAGCGTTGTCGTCAAGGCCGAACGCTTCTTTCATTCTGTTGTTAATAAAAAATATTTCATCCGTTACCATGTCGGATACGTATACATAGGCATCCATGCCATTAAGAATATTCTTCAATATGCCGAGCATATTGGCAGCTTCCTGCTGCACCGTTTTGTTTTCCGTGATATCTATGGCATACTGCAGATGCGCCTTTTTTCCGTCAATCCAGTCTATGACGCTATCAACATTTTTATAATATCTTCCGGTTACGGTGTTGTGTTCCTCCCACACAACAGGAGTGTCCGGATCTTTTTCCAGCTTGAATACAGGACAAAACGGACAGCGCTCGTTAAATCCGCTCTGTATGACTTGCCAGCACGCTTTTCCAATGGAATCGTAGTCGATATTGAACGTTTCCTTTATCATTCTGTTGATGAAAAGGATTTCGTCTGTTTCCATGTCCGATACATAGACGTACGCGTCCATCTCGTTCAATATATTCTTCAATACATCGAGCATTTTCTTGGAGGTACGATCAGAGTCGTCACGGACAGACAAAGGCTGTCCGACGCTTTTGGTCCGCTTATTTTGGAGTTTCTTGGTGTTCTGGGAGCTGAGGTTGTTTTTCATTCTTGGCTCCATGCCGTCTCCAAGATGTATTGACTTGCGACCGTCGTTCTTAAATTCAGAAAGTCTGGCCGCCACATGCAGATTTTTCCTTGAGCATAACAGACGGGGAGAAAAACATTCAAGCATTTTTCAAATTAATTTTTGTGTCCCTTTGATACAAGTAAAACGAAATCCGTATTCCTTCAAATGGCAACAAATTGCTAGGCCTTGGACTCATTAATTGCAATTAGCAGAGGCTCTAGACCATCATAGTAGCACCTGGTAGGCTAGAAAAATGTTTGAAAACAGCAAGTTGAGTCGATACAAAGTTGGAAAAATTATTGAGTGCTTTTGCGTCGACATCGACGCCACCAAAACCGCTCTGCTTCTGAAGCTGAACAGAAAGACCGTGAACAGGTCTTTTCTGGCCTTCCGACAGCTGATTTATCTCCACCAGGTATCCCAAAAGCAATGGCTCTAGATCCTGTTAGCACTAATTGCGAAAATATTTAGGCTCTAGATATAGAGTGTCAACACGTTGTTCACCTTCCAAGCAATCGTGAGGCTGGAGATTTTCTGCCAAGAGCGCTGTGAGGACGTTGGAAATTGTAGCGTTGCGTCCACACAGGCAGGTAAGCCGTTCTTTTCCATGAGTGGGTGTACGTTTGGGCGTATGCCCGCTCTTTCAATGCCGTTCTGATAACTCGTTCCGCCTTGCCATTGGTCTGTGGTCTGTAAGGCCGGGTGCGCTTGTGCTTTATTCCGAGTTCCCGGCAACCCAAACTTGCGTAGCGCCCGGAACACGCTGCTGCGGCATAAGCCAAGGCGTAAAGCAATTTCGTCGCCCGTCAGGTGTTCTTTGCGTAATGCGATGATCCCGCTGATATCCTCTTCGCTCAATTTGCCGCTGCACCGCCTGGGACGCGAACTCCTGTCTGAAAGTGATGCTGCGCCGCCGGTATTGTAGCGACTCGCCCACTTCCGTGCGGTGCGCAGACTCACGCCGAAGCCGGCCGCAACTCGGACAGCCGGCTCATACCGCACCCGCCTCACCATTTCCTCTCGACCTCTGGCCGTGAGTTTGGCATTCTTATGACTGTTCACCCTGTCCTCGTTTCGGTTTGCTGTTGTCTCGCAACTCCAGCTTTACCGGCTTGAGGGAGGGTGAACAACATATTGGAACATCACAGCTAGAGCATTTTATCTTTGAGGTTTTATCTTATGAAAAAATGCTCTGGCCTTGCGGAGCAAAGCGCAGCAAGGCCCGCGAGATTGGCGTAGGCGGGCTTTGCCCGCCGTTAAGCGACAATCTCAAAGCGAAACCGCTCTAAAAAAAAGCGCGCCGCCCCGGATAAGCCCCGGGACGGCGCGTTGCCGTTTAATCCCCGATATTGCGGGGTGCTCAAAAACTGCCCATGGGCAGCGGTTTCATGACCCGGTACACGGGCACTTCCATGCCCACTTTGTCGCCCAGCACGCCCAGGGTGGCGAAACCGCTGGGGCTGGCCGTTTCCAGGGTCTGCAGGTACAGGCGGCCCGGCTGGTTCGCAGGCACCACAAAATCGCCTTTGGCAAAGGTACGGGCTTCCCGTTTCACCCCGGTGCCGATCTTGACCATGGAAACGCCTTTGTAGCGGTCGCTTTCAGAGCCTTTGTACATTTCCCCGGCAGCGCTGACGGACTGGATAGTCTGCACTTCCGCTTCCGCCGGCACGGGCATTTTCAGCTTGCCCACCTTCAGGCCCATACGCATAAGCCGTTCGGCCAGGTCCGCGCGGTTGGCGGGAATGACATAGCAGGCCGGAACCACGGCCGTGGAAGCCGCCGTGCCCGCGCTGCGGTTGGTGAACAGCGCCGGGCTGTCCACAATGCTTTTGCTCGCCGCCACAGCCAGGGGGTAGAGACGCTCCTGGATCACGGGCTTGCGCTCCAACTCCCACAGCTTTTGGGCCTGGATTTCCTTGCGGGAGGCGGCCAGCACGGTCTTGGTCCTGTCCGCGTTGGCATGGGCCGTTTCCGCGGCGGATTTGACCGCCACATAGTGGCTGTAGGCGCGGCGCTGGATGTTCAGAAGGCTCGCGTCCAGCCTTTGCCCTTCAAAAATGAAGGAAACGCGCCCCGGCAAAGCCATGAAGTTCTTGGCGCTGGCAAAGGTGGTGCCGGATTCCTGCACCTTGAGTTTGCCGGTCTTGGCGTCTTCGCTCACCAGCTCGTAGGGACCGGAACGCAGACCGGCCTTTTTCATGCCCGCGTGCACGGCGGCGGCGTAAACTTCGTTGGTCAGTTCCACCAGAGATTTCGGCAGGTTGGGTTCATTCCCTCCGGCTGCCAAAAGGTCATAGGGCAGGGTTTTGCCGTCCATGCGGCCACGCACGCTGAACTCGTGCTCGTCGATCAGCAGATGCGGGTCGTATGACCGGATAGCGGCAGCCAAATGACGGGTCTCCACCAGGTTGGTGACGGTATAGTCCCGGTTAATGTCGCCACCGTCGGCGGTATGGCGCTGCCCGGCCAGGGCGCCGTCCGGGTTGCCCATGGGAATGAGCAGGAAATCCATGTCCTTACGTATAGCTTTCAACTCCCCGCGCAGCAGGGAATGGATGAACTGCAGTTGGCCCTCGGACGCACCCGGCTCGTTGCCGTGCACCCTGGCCATGACCAGCATACGCAGGCGCGGCTTGGGGGAAGAGATGCGCAGCGCCCAGATATCGTTGCCTTTCTGACTCTTGCCCAGGCTGTACAGCTTTACCCCCGGCTCTTTGGAGTAACCCTGCAACCAGGCGTGCAGTTCGCTGTATTCCAGGGGCGTTCCACGCTTGGCCAGCGGCGTGTCCAACTTGCCCACGGGCGGGAAAAACAGCTCGGCAAAAGCCTGGGGCGCGACGCCCGCGGGCTTAGCAGGCGCGGCTTCCGGCAACTTCGCCGTGGGCGCGGCCGGGGCTTTCACTTCCGGAACCTTGGCCACCGGAGCTTTGACTTCAGGCGTCTTGACCTCCGGCGCCTTAACGGCCGGGGCTTGAGGGTCGGCGGCCCAAGCCGGGGCGCAGAACAACAGCAACAGGGCCATGCAGCAGAGACCACGTTTCATTGCTTTCTCCTGGCAAAAGGGATGGAACAGGACATGTCGACAATCTACGCAAACATCCAGCTTGCACAGTCCCTTTACGCTGTCAAGGCATGGGGAAAGCCGCGCGCTACTTCAGCCGCAGAGCCGCGGCCGCTTCCAGTACCGCCGCTTTGCGCTCTTCCTGCCGGGCCGCGCCCTTGGCCTTTTGCGCGGCCGTCACTTCCGGCGGGGCCGTGTCCGGGTCGCCTGCCGCGTAGGGCGGTTCCGGCGCGTACTCCATGTTCAGCTGAATGCCCTGGGCCACGGCGTCGCCCCACAAGAGGCCCGCGAGGGTCAGCCCCATGTCTATGCCCGCGCTGACCCCGGCGGCGGTTATACGGTTCCTGTCCCGCACCACGCGCTGACGTACGGGGGTGGCCCCCAGCAGTTCCAAAAGGCCGTGGGACTGCCAGTGGGTGGTGGCCTTGTAGCCCTTGAGCAACCCGGCCGCGCCCAGCACCAGCGCGCCGGTGCACACGGAAGTGACGTAGCGGCAGCCGGCAGCCTGTTGCCGCAGAAAATCCAAGGTTTCCGCATCGCGCAGCAGGGGCAGGACGCCGCTGCCGCCCGGCACGCAGACCACGTCCAGGGGCGGACAGTCATGCATGGCCGTGGTGGGCGTGAGCAGCAGCTCATCACTGGAGACGATGGGGCTGGTGTCCTTCCAGATCAGATGGATGCGCGCGTCCGGCGAGGCGGCCAGCACGCCGTAGGGGCCGGTAAAGTCCATTTGCAGCAGGCCGGGAAAGAGCAGAAAGCCTATGGAGTATACGGGTGCCATGCGGGCGCTCCTTGTTTTGAGGATGGCGCAGCCTACGTTGTTGCGCGTGCTCCCACAAGTACGAAAACCCCAGCCAAGCGGATTTTGAGGCAAAAGTAAAGGCAGCGCCCCGGCTGTCCGGAATCTTGAAACGTTCCGGACGGCCGGGGTGAGTTCGGTTTTTCGCTACTTTTGGGGCGCGGAGCGCTCCGTGAACAGTTCCTTGGCGGCGAAAAGGCCGTTCAGCGCGGCGTGAAACCCCGCGTACACAGCGGTCTGCATGATGGTTTCCACCACTTCTTCCCGCGTGCAGCCCACGTTCAGCGCGGCGGCTATATGCACCTTGAGTTGCGGGGCCGCGTTGCCCAGGGCGGTCAAAGCCGCCGCCACGGCGACTTCCCGGCTTTTCAGGTCAAGGCCGGGCCGGGCGTAAATATCACCGTAGGGGAACTCGATAACCAGCGGCCGGAAGCCAAAAGAAAAAGCCTGCCGCTCCGGGCCTGCAACGGCAAACCCCTGTTCTGGTTCCGGCGGGAGAGCAACCCGGCCTTTTTTGACCACACCAGGGGCGTGTTCGCCCACGCGGGCTTTGCCCCTGTTTTTACGGAAGAACCGGCGGAGCACAACGTGCTTCTGGCCCGTATCGCGACGGGCGAGGGCATGGGCCTTTTGCCCGCCTATTTCGCGCCATCAGCCGGGAGGGCATCGTGTTCGTCCCTGTGGCTGAAAACGAACTGCCGCGCGTCCAGCTCGCGCTTGTGACCCCCATGGACCGGGCGGAGTTGGCGGAAAGTCTCGCGCGGGAAATAGCGGACGCGCTTCCCACAGCAGTCCGGCCGTCACCTTAGAGCTTGTCCGTAAATAAGTGGAGCGTGAGCCGAGAACGAGGAAAAGCCCTTTTTTGCGGAGGGAGTGTACTCTTACGGTACTCGACCGGAGCAAAAAAGGGCTTTGACGAAGTAATCGGCCACGATACGCTTATTTACGGACAAGCTCTCGGTTGGCTAATCCGCCAAAATGCGCTACACCGCCTGCCATGCAGATACAGCGCAAAAACACCCGCACCATCACGCTCGGCCCCCTGTCCATGGGCGGCGGCCGCCCCGTTCTGGTGCAGAGCATGACCAATACGGACACGGCGGACGCGGCCGCCACCGGCGCGCAGATAGAACGCCTGGCCGCTTCCGGAGCGGATATTGTGCGCGTGGCCGTGCCCAACGCCAAGGCGGCCAAAAGCCTGAAAACCATCCGCGCGGCCTCCCCGGTGCCGCTGATAGCGGACATCCATTTTTCAGCGGACCTGGCTCTTGCCGCGCTGAAAGCCGGGTTCGAAGGCCTGCGCATCAACCCCGGCAATATCGGGGGCGAAAAAGCGGTGAACAAGGTGGTGGACGCGGCCAAGGCTTCCGGGGCCTGCATACGGGTGGGCGTGAACGCCGGGTCCCTGGAAAAAGAGCTGCTGGCCCGTTTCGGCGGCCCCACGCCGCAGGCCATGGTGGAAAGCGCCCTCTCCCACGTGCGCATGCTGGAAGAGCGCGGCTTTTTCAACACTAAGATTTCCCTCAAATCCTCTTCCGTGCCGCACACCGTGGCGGCCTACCGCCTGCTGGCGGAAAAGTGCGACTACCCCCTGCACATAGGCATAACGGAAGCGGGCACTCTGCTGCGCGGGGCGGTCAAATCCGCCGCCGGGCTGGGCATTCTGCTGGCGGAAGGCCTGGGCGACACCCTGCGCATTTCCCTGACCCACGACCCGGTGCGGGAAGTGGACGCGGCCTGGGCGCTGCTTGCCGCCCTGGAACTGCGGCGGCGCGGGCCGGAGCTTATTTCCTGCCCCACCTGCGGCCGCACGCGCATTGACCTGATGCGCCTGGCGGAAGCTGTTGAAGAGCGCCTTTCCGCCATTCCGGACGTGTTCACCGTGGCCGTCATGGGCTGCGAGGTCAACGGCCCGGGCGAGGCCAAGGGCGCGGATATCGGCATTGCGGGCGGCGCGGGCAAGGGCATCATTTTCCGGCGCGGGGTCATCGTGCGCACCGTGCGCGGCGGCCCGGACCAGCTCCTGGAAGGCCTGATGGACGAAATCAATATTTTCCTGCAGGAACGCAACGCTTCCTGATCTTTTTCTTACTCCCTGAAATACAAGGACATACCATGCTGCTTTCCCGCTATTTCGTGCCCACCCTGAAAGAAGCCCCGGCCGACGCGGAAGTCGTCAGCCACAAGCTGCTCATCCGCGCGGGCCTTATCCGCCGCCTGACCAGCGGAGTGTACGACTATCTGCCGCTGGGCTGGCGTTCCATCAACAAAGTCGCCACCATCGTGCGCGAGGAAATGGACCGCGCCGGCGCGCTGGAACTGCATCTGCCCACGGTGCAGCCCGCGGACCTGTGGATAGAATCCGGCCGCTGGGAGCACTACGGCAAGGAACTGCTGCGCTTCGTGGACCGCCACGACCGCGAATGCTGCCTGGGCCCCACGCACGAAGAAGTCATCACCGACCTGGTGCGCCGCGAAGTGAAGTCCTACCGCCAACTGCCGCTCAATTTCTACCAGATCCAGACCAAGTTCCGGGACGAGATCCGCCCCCGCTTCGGCCTGATGCGCGGCCGCGAGTTCATTATGAAGGACGCCTACTCCTTTGACCGCGACGACGCGGGCGCCGAGGAAAGCTACAAGGCCATGTACGAGGCCTACCGCCGCGTCTTCCAGCGCCTGGGCCTGCGTTTCCGGCCCGTGGAGGCGGATTCCGGCTCCATAGGCGGCAGCTTTTCCCACGAATTCATGGTCCTGGCCAGCACCGGGGAAGACACCATCGCGGCCTGCATGTCCTGCGACTACGCGGCCAACGTGGAACGCGCCGTGGTCCGCGTCCCCGGCACGCGTGACACCGCTCAGCCTGGCGAAAAGCGCCTGGTGGCCACGCCCGGCAAGCACACCGTGCAGGAAGTAACGGAATTCATGAAGGTTTCGGCGGCGGGTATCGTCAAAACCATTCTGCTCGCCGTGGACGGCCAGCCCGTGGCCGCCCTGGTGCGCGGCGACCGCGAGCTGAACGAAATCAAGCTCAAGAACCTGCTGAACGCGGCCAGCGTTGTCTTTGCCACGCCGGAACAGGTTACGGCCTGGACGGGCGCGCCCGTGGGCTTTGCCGGGCCGATAGGCCTGCAAAACGTGCGTATCATAGCGGACCAGGAACTCGCCCTGCGCGAAGGCTGGGTCACCGGCGCCAACGCGGCTGACGCCCATTTCGCGGACGTCAGCCTTTCCCGCGACGCGGGCGTCACGGAATATTTCGATATCCGCAAGATCGAGCCCGGCGACCCCTGCCCCAAGTGCGGCGGGGTCATGGAATTCCCGCGCGGCATCGAAGTGGGCCACGTCTTCAAGCTGGGCACCAAGTATTCCCAGGCCCTGAAAGCCGTATACCTGGACGAAAACGGCAAGGAGCAGCTGATGATCATGGGCTGCTACGGCATAGGCGTCACCCGCGTGCTGGCGGCCTGCATCGAGCAGAACCACGACGAACACGGCATCGTGTTCCCGCCGCCCGTCGCGCCCTTCCACGTCGCCCTGCTCTGTCTGGACCCCAAGGACGCTACCGTGTCCGCCAAGGCCAAGGAAATCCACGACCAGCTGGAAGCCGCCGGTCTGCAAGTGCTGCTGGACGACCGCGACGAGCGCCCCGGCGTCAAGTTCAAGGACGCGGACCTGGTGGGTCTGCCCATGCAGCTGGTTATAGGCGGCAAGGGATTGGGACGCGGCGTCATCGAAGCCAAAGACCGCAAAAGCGGCGAAAAGGCCGAGTTGCCCGTGGAAGGGTTCGCGCAGGCTTTTGAGGACTGGAAAGCCAAAGTGTACGCGGGCTGGGGCATGTAAAAGGCAAAGGCAGTTTTGTCGAAGCCATCTAAGAGTGAGAGCAGGGCGCTGCCCTGCACCCGCCAAGGGCTAGCGCCCCTGGACCCCATACAGGGTGACTAAGAAAATAGTGCGCATCTGCCGTTCTGTTCGCGCCACGGCGCTCACATACTGTGAAGTGCTGATGTGATAAGCTGAAAAAGGCGGCTCCCGTAATTGTACGGAGCCGCCCCATCAAAGAGACGACCGTCATACCCCTGCCAAAGTTCTTTGGAAGGGGGATGGGATCCAAGGGAAGGGGGAAACCTTTCTTCCAAGAAAGGTTTCCCCCTTCCCTTGGCCGCCGGAGGCATTCTTCCTCATGACCGACGCCGTGCTTACTGTCGGGCAACTGACCCGTTCCATCAAGTCCCTGCTGGAGGGGACCTATCCGTTTGTTTGGGTGCGGGGGCAGGTGTCCAATGTGTCGCGGCCTTCGTCGGGGCATTTGTATTTTTCGCTCAAGGACGAGGAGGCGCTGCTTCCGGCCGTGTGGTTCAAGAGACAGCAGAAGGCGGAAGAGCTTTTTGACCCTCTGACCGGCGAGGTGTTTGAGGACGGCCCCCGGCCGGGCATGGCGGCGCGTCTGGAAAATGGCCAGGAAGTGACTGCGGCGGGCACGCTTACCGTGTACCCGCCGCGCGGGGCGTACCAGTTGGTGGTGGAATTGGTGCAGGACGCGGGCGTCAGCCGCCTGTACCAGGAATTTGAGCGCATGAAGGCCGTCCTGGATGCCAGGGGGTTCTTCAGCCAGGAACGCAAGCGGCCCCTGCCCCGCAACCCCCGGCGGGTGGCCGTGGTCACGGCCCCGGCGGGCGCGGCCCTGCGCGACTTTCTGCGCATGGCGGAAGAACGCGGCAGCGGCGCGGAACTGCGCGTTTACCCCAGCCTGGTGCAGGGGGACGAGGCCCCGGCGCGGCTGGCGGCCGCTCTGGACGCGGCTTGCGCCGACGGCTGGGCGGAAGTCATTGTCCTCATCCGGGGAGGCGGCTCCCTGGAAGACCTCTGGGCCTTCAATACGCTGGAGGTGGCGGAAGCCCTGTTCCGCGCGCAGTTGCCCGTGCTGGCGGGCGTGGGGCATGAGGTGGACGTGAGTATCGCGGACCTGGTGGCGGACGCGCGCGCCGCCACGCCCACCCATGCCGCGCAGCTGTGGTGGGTGGAAAAGCGCGAGCTGGCGCAGCGCCTGGACGAGCTGGATTTAGCGCTGGCCGGGGCTTGGCGGCGTTGCCTTTCCGGCCGCGCGGACCGCCTGGCCGCCCTGGAGCGGCACCTGGCCCTGCTCTCCCCCGTACGTGCCCTGGAACGCCGGGAAGAGCGCGTGCTTGCGGCCGCGCAGCGCCTGCGCCAGGCCATGACGGCCAGGCTCGGCCTGCCGGGGTTGCTGCTGGAAAGCCTTGCCCGCCGTTTGAGCGCTACGGCCCCGGAACGCGCCCTGATCCGGCACGGAGAGCGCCTGGAAAGCTTGCGGCAACGCCTGGGCCAGGCTCAGGAACGCCGTCTGGAACGCGCCGCTCAAAGCCTGGAAGTCCTGGCCCCGCGCCTGGATGGCGCGCACAACGCCCTGCTCTCGCGCAAGGAGCGGGATTCTGAACGCCTGGGCCTGCGCCTGGCCGCCCTGGACCCGAAACTCCCGCTGGAACGCGGCTACGCTCTGGCCCGCCTGCCGGACGGCAGTTTCGCCCGCTCCGTGTATGACGCGCCGCCGGGCCAGCGTCTTGACCTGGTACTGCGCGACGGCGAAGTGCCTGTGGAAGCGCTGGAACGCGCGGCAAAACAAAACCGTTGAAGGAACCGATATCATGAGTGCCTTGTCCCGTGTTTATACCCTCGCCATTTTGGGCGCGGTGGCTCTGCTCATCTGGCTGGCTGTCCCGGCACGCGCCGCCAGCGTGCCGTCCGTGCGTCATGACGTGCCCGCCAAAGTCTTTGACGGCGATCCCTTTCCCGTGTCTTTTGCCGCGCCGGACCTGGAAAGCGTGCGTCTGCGCTTTCTGGGCAAAAACGTGACCGTAAAGGCCGTCCAGTCTCCCGACGGGAGCGTTGCGCGGGCGGATACCCTGCTGGCCATGCCGCTGACGCACAAGGCCGCGTCTGAACAGCTGGAGTGGATCGCCTCGGGCGTGGGGGCTTCCGGCCGCTGGAGCGTTTCCGGCGGCGCGTCCGTGGCCGTGGTCCGCAAGAAATACCCCACCCAGAGCTTGACCCTGGAACCCAAGTACGTCACGCCGCCGCCGGAATTGAAGGAACGCATCGACCGCGAACGCGCGCTGATGATCCGGACGCTTAATACCTTCAGCCCGGAGCGTTTCTGGTCCCTGCCCCTGTCCCGGCCCGTACCCGGCACCTTGTCCAGCCTCTTCGGCATGCGCCGCACCCTGAACGGCGAAACCAGGTCCACGCACCGGGGCCTGGATTTCCGGGCCAAGGCCGGGGACCCTGTAAAGGCCGCTGCGGACGGCCGGGTTGTGCTGACCGGCGATTTCTATTACTCCGGTAACTTCGTGGTCGTGGACCACGGCCTGGGCGTGTTCACCACCTACATGCACCTTTCGGCCATTGACGCGCGCGAAGGCCAGTTTCTGCGACGCGGCGAGGTGCTGGGCAAGGTGGGCAGCACTGGCCGTTCCACCGGGCCGCACCTGCACCTCAGCCTCAATATCCTGGGGTTCGGGGTCAACGCCCAAACCATCATGGAGCCTATCCCCGCGCCCGTCCCGGCGCCCTCTTCCCCTCCAGCGAGAAAGCCATGAGCAAAAATAAAAAGACCGCCGATTTCGAAAGCCAGATGGACCGCCTGCAACGCGTGGTGGCCGAACTGGAACAAAGCGACCTGCCCCTGGAAAAAAGCGTGTCCCTGTATCAGGAAGGCCAGACCCTGGTCAAAGCCTGCCGCGAGCAGCTGGAGAACGCCCGTCTGGCCGTCAGTCTGCGCACGGAAGAAGGTGTTCAGCCCTTTGCCGCTGAAAAAGACGGGGAGGACGAGCGATGATGGATGCCGCGGGCGTCAGAGCCCAACTCAAGGCCGGCGCGGAACAGGTGGAAACCTGGCTGGCCGGGAGCCTTGCCACCCTGCCGGGACTGCCGCCGGGCCTGGCAAAAGCCATGAACTACAGCCTGCTGGCCGGGGGCAAGCGCCTGCGGCCCGTGCTCTGCCTGGCGTTCGCCCGGCTTTTCGGGCTGCGCGAGGGCGCCATGCCTTTTGCCTGCGCCATAGAGTGCATCCACAGCTATTCGCTCATCCACGACGATCTGCCCGCCATGGATGACGACGACCTGCGCCGTGGCAAGCCCTCCAACCACAAGGCCTTTGGTGAAGCCAGCGCCATCCTGGCCGGAGACGGCCTGCTCACGGACGCCTTTACCTTCATGGCTTCCTGCGGCGCTTCCCTGCCCGCTGACCGGGTGCTGGCGGCCGTCGCATACTTGGCCCGCGCCGCCGGTTCCCCCGGCATGGTGGGCGGCCAGTACCTGGACATGCTGTACACCGAACGCAAACACTGCACCCTGGAAGAACTGCGCGCCATGCACGCCATGAAGACCGGCGCGCTTATCCGGGCTTCCTGCGTGTGCGGCGCGCTGCTGGCCGGGGCGGACGAAACCCGCCTGCCCCTGGCGGAAGCCTACGGCGCGGCTTTGGGCGCGTCCTTCCAGATCGTGGACGACATTCTGGACGTGGTGGGAGATGAAAGCGTGATGGGCAAGCCCGTGGGCAGCGATGCGGCTGAAGGCAAAATCACCTACCCTTCGCTGCTGGGCCTGGAAGCCAGCCGCGCCCTGGCCGAGCAAGAAACGGAAAAAGCCCGTGCCGCCCTGGCCTCTTTCGGTCCGGAAGCCGCCTTTCTGCGCGGACTTGCCGGGTACATGGTCAAAAGGGTATATTAAAAGATCGACCTTGAGCAGTTTAGCTTTGAAAAAGCGCATCCGCTTTGCAGGGATTTGCCCCCAAATCCTTGCCGCGGAATGCTTGCAGGCTGGATTTGCCCGCCGTTGAGCAAGCATTTCAAAGTAAAAATGCTCTAATGGCCGTCCGATGAATGCCCCTTTCCCGCCCGCCGGTTTTGCCCGCGCAGGCTGTTATTGTGTCACTAGGTATAAGTATGACCACGGATTGCACGCCCCCCACCCCCCTGCTGTCCGGGCTTTCCGGCCCGCAGGACGTGGCTTCCCTTTCCCCGGAACAACTCGCCGCCCTTGCGGAAGAGCTGCGTTCCGCCATTATCGCCACCGTCTCCCGCACCGGCGGGCACCTGGCCCCCTCGCTGGGCGTGGTGGAGCTTACCCTGGCGCTGTGCTGCTGCTTTGACCCCGGCATGGACCGCATCGTCTGGGACGTGGGGCACCAGACTTACGCCTACAAGCTGCTGACCGGCCGAGCGGAAAATTTCCACACCCTGCGCCAGCACGGCGGCGTGTGCGGCTTTCCCCTGCGGGATGAAAGCGTGTACGACCATTTCGGGGTGGGGCATTCTTCCACTTCCATTTCCGCCGCCCTGGGCATGGCTGTGGCCCGGGACCTGGCCGGGGAAAAGCACCACGTGCTGGCCGTTATCGGCGACGGCTCCATGACCGCCGGGCTGGCCTACGAAGGCCTGAACCAGGCCGGAGCCACGGGCAAGAAGCTCATTGTCGTGCTCAACGACAACGAGATGTCCATTTCCAAAAACGTGGGGGCGCTGTCCTTTTTCCTCAGCCGCAACCTGTCCGCGCCCTGGGTGCGCCGCACCAAGCGCGAGGTGGAGGGCTTTCTGGAATCCATCCCTGGTATCGGACAGGACTTGCGCGACCTGGCCAAAAAAAGCCAGCACAGCCTCAAGGGCTTCTTCACCCCCGGCATGCTGTTCGAAGCCTTCCGCTTCAACTACATGGGGCCGGTGGACGGGCACGACCTGAAAGCCCTGACCAAGGCCTTTGAAGTGGCCAAGCAGGTGGACAAGCCCGTGCTGGTGCATGTGCTGACCACCAAAGGCAAGGGCTACGCCCCCGCGGAAGCCAACCCCGTCCACTTTCACGGGGTGGGCCGTTTTTCGCCGGAAACGGGCGTCTGCGCCACGGCTCCTTCCGCCCCGCCCTCCTACACCAAGGTTTTCGGCAAAACGCTCACGGAACTGGCGGAACAGGACAAGCGCA
Organism: Desulfovibrionaceae bacterium; assembly: GCA_031551765.1. Taxonomy (GTDB): domain Bacteria; phylum Desulfobacterota; class Desulfovibrionia; order Desulfovibrionales; family Desulfovibrionaceae; genus JAVBNC01. Next base: position 9,365 of record JAVBNC010000026.1, on the reverse strand, counting down.
TCGTGGCCATTACCGCAGCCATGCCGGAAGGCACGGGCCTTGCGGCGTTCGCCAAAAAGTTTCCCGAACGCTTCGTGGACGTGGGCATTTGCGAACAGCACGCGGTCACCTTTGCCGCCGGCCTGGCCGCGCAGGGTCTGCGGCCGGTGGTGGCGGTGTATTCCACCTTTTTGCAGCGCTCCTACGATCAGATCGTGCACGACGTCTGCCTGCAGAACCTGCCGGTGCTGTTCGGCATCGACCGGGCCGGGCTGGTGGGGGAAGACGGCGCCACGCACCAGGGCATGTTCGATATCGCTTTCATGCGCCACATACCCAACATGGCCATGCTGGCCCCCAAAGACGAGGCGGAACTGCAGCGGGCCCTGGTGACGGCGCTGGCGCACGACGGCCCCATGTCCATCCGCTACCCGCGTGGCGCGGGGCTTGGGGTTCCACTGTACCAGAACGTCCACGCCATTCCCCCGCTGCCGCCGGGGGAAGCGGAACTGCTGGTTCAGGGCGACGGTTCCCTGGCCGTGCTGGCCCTGGGCAACACTGTGGAACCCGCGTTGGCCGCCGCGAAAATGCTGCAAGAACAATGCTGCGCCAAGGTCAGCATCTGCAACGCGCGTTGGGTGAAACCCCTGGCGGAAGAAGCCATTCTGCGCCTTGCGGACAGCCATGCCGCCCTGCTCACCGTGGAAGAGGCCGTGCTGCACGGCGGCTTCGGCTCCGCCGTGCTGGGGCTTTTGGCCCGCTCCGGCCGCCACGCCGTCCCGGCGCGCTGTCTCGCCCTGCCGGATCTCTTTATCGAACACGGCCCGGCGGCGCTGCTGCGCAAAAAATATAGTCTGGATGCAGAGGGCATTTGCAAAATTTTGCGCGAAATGCTTCCCTCTTGCGAAAAAAAACGATAGGGGCTTAACTATCGCTTATAAATGCCGATAGAATAAATTCTGCCTTCTCCTTTTGCCCACGCGCAACGGACCTTCTCAGCGGAGCGCTCATGGTTGTTATTCTCGGTCTGATTATAGTGTTCGCCACCGTTTTCGGCGGCTACATGATGGAAGGAGGTACCATGGGCCTTCTGGCCCACTCCGCGCCGGCGGAACTGCTCATCATTCTCGGCGCGGGCATCGGTGCTTTCATAGCTTCCGGCACGGGTTTTTCCCTCAAGCTTTCGGGCAAGGGGCTCATCCACATCATTACCGGCCACACGCCCGGTAAAACCGAGTATATGGAACTGCTTTCCGTGCTCTTCGCCCTGTTTTCCAAAATGCACCGGGAAGGTGTCATCAGCATTGAAAAGGACATTGAACACCCGGACCAGAGTCCCATGTTCCAGCGCTATCCCAAAATAGCCAAAGACAAGGATGCCTGTTTTTTCATAGGCGACACCCTGCGCATTTACCTGACCACGGGCAACGCCGGGGAACTGGACAAGCTCATGGGCGTGGACATGGAAACCATGCACGAAGAGGAGATGATCCCTTCCCACGCCATCTCGCACATGGCCGAATCCCTGCCCGGCATGGGCATTGTGGCCGCCGTGCTCGGCGTGGTGCTGACCATGGCCAAAATCAACGAACCGCCGGAAGTGCTGGGCGCCTCCATCGGCGCGGCCCTGGTGGGTACCTTCATGGGTATTTTGCTCTGTTACGGCATTGTGGGCCCCATGGCCGCGCGCATGGCCGCCATTGCCACGGAACGCGAACTTTTTTTCCGGGCTATCCGCGAAGCCGTGGCCGCCGCCGTGCGCGGTTCCAGCCCCATGGTGGCCCTGGAATACGGCCGCCGCGCCATTCCCCTGTCTTTCCGGCCCACGTTCCATGAAATGGAGCAGAAGCTGAAAGGCGGCGGTTGATCGCAGCACAAAGATTTTGCGCGGCCCGGCACGGAACCAGCAGCGTTCCGCGCCGGGTCTGCGTCTCCGGTTCCGGCCTTTACAATCCCCTGAGAGCGGCTACTATGTCTGGTATGACCCTACAACAGCACACACAGCCTGAACGGGCGGGACGCTAACCATGGGCGGCGGTTCCTGGAAAGTGGCCTACGCCGACTTTGTGACGGCCATGATGGCCTTTTTCCTGCTGATGTGGATTCTGAACATGGCCCCCAAGGAAACCAAGGAGGGCCTGGCCGGGTATTTCCAGCTCGCCGGCGCCACGGACACCACCCAGTCCTCACCCGTGGCCAACAACCCCCTGACGCAGAATATCACCCGCATCGACACACGGGAGTTCAAGCTCTCCGAGGTTGAAAAATCCCACTACGCCATCGCGCAGGAACTCAAGCAGTTCCTGATGGCGGATTCCAAGCTTTCCAGCAGCAACGGCATTGTTTCCACCAACGTGGGCGTGCTGCTGCACGTAACTGATGATGCGCTGTTCCGGGACAACTCCGTGGAACTTTCCGAAGAGGGGCGGAAAGTGCTGGACGAGGTTATTGGCGTCATGCGCAAGTACAAGGTCTTCCTGGTGGTGCGCGGGCACACAGCCGCCGGGGAAACCGGCGCGCCCGCCTACCCTTCCAAGTGGGAGCTTTCCGCGGCCCGGGCGGACGCCGCCGTGCGCTACATTGCCGAACGGGGCATAGACACGTCCCTGATCCGTTCCGTGGCCTACGCGGACACCCGCCCGCTGGCCGACCCCGCCGACCCCGACGCCGCCGCCAAGAACAGGCGGGTGGAGTTTTACTTCCACCGGCCGGAAATCATGTCCACCATGGTGGGGTACTAGGCATGGGCGGCGGTTCCTGGAAAGTGGCGTACGCTGACTTTGTGACGGCCATGATGGCCTTTTTCCTGCTGATGTGGATTCTGAACATGGCCCCCAAGGAAACCCTGGACGGGCTGGCCGAAATCTACGCCACGGACTCCAAGGGCAAGACCAGCCAGGTTTCCCCGCTGAGCACCCCCAACGCGCGCATGCGCGTGGACAAGCTGGACACCCGCGAGCTTAAGAAAGACGAAAACGACCGCTCGCACATAGCCATTGTCCAGGAAATAAAAGCCACCCTTGACGCCGACCACGTGCCTTCCGGCTCCAGCGGGGTGAGTTCCACCAGCGTGGGCGTGCTGCTGCACATTACGGGCGACGTCCTGTTCGCGCCCGGCTCCGTCGCCATTAGCGAGCAGGGCCGCAAGGTGCTGGACGAAATTATCCGGGTGGTCAAAAAATACCACGTCTTTATTGTGGTGCGCGGCCACGCCTCGCAGGACGAAAACCCCGCGCCCCACCCTTCCAAGTGGGAGCTTTCCTCCGCCAGGGCCACGGCCGCCGCGCGCTATCTCATGGACCGGGGCGGCGTGGACCCCAAACAGGTGCGCACGGTGGCCTACGCGGATTCCCTGCCTCTGGTTCCCGCCACGGACCCCAACGCCTCGGCCAAAAACCGCCGCGTGGAGTTCTACCTGCACCGCCCGGAAGTGATGACTTCCTTGGGCGGGTTTTAAGCGCCTCCCGCGCGCCTCTCCCCTTGCCTAACGGACCAAAACACTCTAGAAGTCATTAGAAGTTATTTCATAAATGTCTTTTTGCCCTCTGGCTGCGCCAGGTTGATTCGGCCCGTCCTGGGCCTCACCCCTGCGGGACGCCGCCGGGGGCCGGCGGCGGGCAATTTTGCTATCCTGCAAAATTGTCGTCCCGTGCGAAGCTCATGTATGTCTATATACACTTCGCTCCGCCCGGAACTCGCCTTCCTTGCCAGAGAACAAAAATCTTATTTATGAAATAACCTCCACTAATAGCATGATTTTCAGAATGCACGCCGCGCCTGTTCCGCGCGGCGCATAAGGTTCCCCCATGCGCGGCACCCGCAAGTCCTTTCGCCTGTACCTCGTCGCCCTGGCGCTTTTTCTCGCCGGGACCGGGTATCTGCTCTATGCGGGCTTTTCCGAAGGCTCCGCCTACTTTTTGGAAGTTTCGGAAGCACTGGCCATGCCGCCGGAAAAGCTGAACGCCGTCAAGGTGTTCGGCACGGTGCGCGCCGAAGGGCTTTCCCGGGAAGGGCAGCGCGTCAGTTTCCTGCTGCAGGACAAGAACGACCCTTCCGTCTTCCTGCCCGCCTCTTACGCCGGGACCATTCCCGACGGGTTCAAGCCCGGCGCGGAACTTATCCTGGACGGCAGCTACGAGCCGCGCAGCAAGGTGTTCAAAGCCCAGAGCCTGATCACCAAATGCCCGTCAAAATACAAAAAAGAGAACCGTACCTGATCCCCGCGAAACTTCGGAGTCCGCATGCATCTTGCCGGGTATTTTTTACTGTGCGCCTGTTTCCTCCTGGCCCTGGCCCTTGCCGGGGCCTGTCTCTTGCAGCTCCGGGGGCTTTTCCCGGACGCGCTGCGCTGGGCTGAACGCGGCAACGCCCTGTTCACGCTCTGCTTTACCGCTTCCTGCGCCGTCTTGATCGCGGCCCTGGTGCGCAGCGACTTTTCCTTTGTGTACGTGTTTTCCCACACGGACAGGGCTCTGGGCTTCTTTTACCGCCTCACGGCCTTCTGGGCCGGGCAGGAAGGCTCGCTCATGTTCTGGGCCTGGACCATGGCCCTGTGCGGCGCGTGCTTCCCCCTGCTGCGCGGCTACACCACCCTGCCCGAGGAAGTGAAACTCTGGTACTGGGCTTTTTACGGCTGCGTGCTGGCCTTTTTCTGCCTGGTGCTCACGGCCTGGAGCACGCCCTTCCAGGCGTTCTCCCCGGCCCCGGAAGACGGCAACGGCCTGAACCCCATACTCCAGAACCCCGGCATGATCTTTCACCCGCCCCTGCTCCTGCTGGGCTACGGCGGCTTCACCATTCCCGGCTGTCTGGCCCTGGCCTGCGCGCTCAGCCGGGAGCTGGGCAACGAAGGACCCTCCTGGGCGGAACGCACCCGGCCTTTTATCCTCATGGCCTGGCTGACCCTTTCCGCCGGGATCATCCTGGGCGCCTGGTGGTCGTACATGGAACTGGGCTGGGGCGGCTACTGGGCCTGGGACCCTGTGGAAAACGCCTCCCTGGTGCCCTGGCTGGCGGCCAGCGCGTATCTGCACACGGCCGTCATTGAGGCCCGGCGCGGGAAGCTCCTGCGGGTCAATGTGTTTCTGATGGCGCTTATCACCGTCAGCGCCTTTTTCGCCACCTACATGGTGCGCGGCAACGTGGTGCAGTCGCTGCACGCCTTTGGCGACAGCGCGGCGGGCCTGCCGCTGCTGCTGTTCGTGCTGCTGTCCCTGATCGTTTCCGCCTACGTCTCCCTGACCGCCCCGGCCCAAAGCGAACCCCTGGCCGACCCGCTGAGCCGCGAGGGCCTGCTGGCCTGCGTGGCCTGGGTGTTCCTGGCCCTGGGCATCATGATCGTGCTGGCCACGCTCTGGCCGGTGATCAGCAAACTCTGGTCCGCGCAAAGCGTGGGGCTTACCCCGGCCTTTTACAACCGGGCCTGCCTGCCGCTGTTCACGCTGCTGGCCCTGCTGCTCTGCGCCTGCCCCTGGCTGGGCTGGGGCGGAGGCCTGACCCACAAGTTCCAGGCCGGTGCGGCCGCCCTGCTCTTTGTGCTGGCGCTGGTCGTGTTTCTGGTCATGGGGATCAGCAAACCCCTGGCCCTGGTCAGCGCGGCCGCCGCCGTGGGCGTGGCCAGTTCGCTGTGCCTGTATTGCGGCGCGGTGCCGGGCACCTTGCGCCTGCCCAGAGCCCTGGCGGCTCACGGCGTGCACCTGGGCTTTGCGCTCATGGTGTTGGGCGTGGCTTTTTCCGGCCCCTACAAACAGGAAACCACCGCCTCCCTCGCGCCCGGCAACAGCGTGACCCTGGGCGGATACACCCTGCGCCTGGACGCGCTGGAGCAGAACGATTCCTTTGTCCACGACAACCCAACCCCGGAAGCCGCGCAAAAAGCCCGGACCGCCGCCGGTGACATGCCCCGCTACATTTTCGTGGAAGCCAAGCTCAGCGCCTTTCTGAACGGCAAGCCCGCCGGAGAGCTGCGGCCCCAGGCCCGTATTTACGCCAAGCGGCCCGAGCAGATTTCCCTGGAATCCGACACCCTGTTCGGTATGGGCACGGAAGTCTACGCCACCTTGCACGGCCTGGACGACCAGAACAAAGCCCAACTCACCCTCAGCCTTAACCCCCTGGTGAACTGGATCTGGGCGGGCGGCATTTTGCTGAGCCTGTTCCCCTTCCTGGGCATGGCGAAACGCGGACGGGGAGACGGCTGATGCTGCGCCTGCGGGAAGTGGGCAAACGCTACGGCCCCAGAACCGTTCTGCGGGACGTGAGCCTGGCCCTTTCCCCCGGCAGCGTGACGCTGCTGGCCGGCGCCAACGGTTCCGGCAAATCCACCTTGCTGCGCATAGCCGCCGGGCTGGCCCGCCCCAGTTCCGGCGTTGTGGAATGCGCCCCGCCGCCGGGCTCCACCGGATACCTGGGCCACCAGACCTTGCTGTATCCCGGCCTCAGCGCCCTGGAAAACCTGCGCTTCTGGGCCAGGCTGCACGGCATGCGCGTGGCGGACGGCCCGCTGCTGGACTGCCTGGAGCGCATGGAACTGCGCCCTTTCGCCCTGGACGCGGCGCGCGGCTTTTCAAGGGGCATGGCCCAGCGCCTGTCCCTGGCCCGGCTGTTTCTGCTTTCTCCTTCGCTCATCCTGCTGGACGAACCCGGCACCGGCCTGGACAGCGCTTCGCAAAGCCTGCTGCACCGGGAAATACGCGCCGCCCGTGAACGGGGCGCGGCTATCCTGTGGGTAACCCACACGCCGGACGAGGACCGCGTCCATGCCGACGCCGTGGCCCTGCTGGAAAAAACCCGCCTGCGTCTTGAGCGGGCTTACATCCCGGAACTCGTTCCGGCCGGGGCGGCGCTGTGCTGAGCGCTCTGGCCATAGCGGGCAAGGACCTGCGGCTGATGCTGCTGCGGGGGACGGCCTTTACCCAGGCTCTGCTGCTGGGCGTCCTGCTCATCGTGCTGTTCAGCCTTTCGCAGGAAGGGCTGACCCCGCCTTCTCCCCTGGCGGCGGGCACGCTGTTCTGGCTGGCCTCGGCCTTTTGCCAGGTGCTGGTGTTTACCGCCCTGTTCGCGCTGGAAGAGGAAAACGGCCAGCGCCTGGGCCTGCTGCTGGCGCCGGTGCCGTCCCAGGCCGTGTGGCTGGGCAAGGCCCTGGCGGGCGGCGCGCTGCTGCTGGTGCTGCAGGCTTTTCTGCTGCTCGGCTCCGTCATTTTCCTGGGCCAGGCGCCGGGGCCGCATTGGCTTGGCTCGCTGCCCATTTTACTGGCGGCGGACGTCGGCATAACGGCTTCCGGCGCGCTGATCGGCGCTCTGGCCCAGGGACGCACCGGCAGGGAATCCCTGTGCAGCATCGTGCTCTTTCCGCTGCTGCTGCCGCTGTTCCTGGCCGGAATCCACGGCTGGGCCGCCGCGTTCAGCCCTGAGGCCGTGGAGGGCCTGGGGTCCTGGACCGGGGTGGCCCTGGCTTTTGACGCTATTTTTCTCGCCGCCGGGATGGTGCTGTTCCCCTTTGTCTACGACGGGGAATAGAAACCCGGCGGATTTCACGGCCGCATGGCCTTGGGGCGGGCAAGCCCCGCGACGCTTCTTGGCAGCGAGTGGAAATCGTCCTATAGACAGCGGCGGACGGCCTTTGGGGCCGCCACGCAACAACACGGATTGTACATGGCGCAACGCGGCACCAACTACGCTTCATTCCTGGCCCTGGCCGGGGGTCTGGCCCTGGCCCTCTGCCAATGGCTGATCTTTACCTACGCGCCGGAAGACGCGGCCCTGGGGCTGTCGCAGAAAATTTTCTACACCCACCTGCCCCTGGCCTGGTGGGGGCTGATCAGCTTTGCCGTGGTGTTCGGCACCAGCATTTTGTATCTGTGGCGGCGCGAGAGCCGCTGGGACGCCCTGGCCCTGGCCGCCGCCGAGGTGGGCGTGCTGCTGGCCGTGCTGGCGCTGGCCACGGGTTCCATTTGGGCCAGGCGGGCCTGGGGCGTGTGGTGGCTGTGGGACAGCCGCCTGACCACCACCCTGGTGCTCTGCTTTGTCTACGCGGGCTATCTGGTGCTGCAGGGCCTGGACCTGCCCGCTGAACGGCGGGCCGTACTGCGCGCCGTGGTGGGTATTGTGGCCTTTCTGGACGTGCCCCTGGTGTTTTTCGCCACCCGGCTGAAAAAAACCGTGCACCCGGTGGGGCAGATGTTCAGCAAAAGCGGCCTGGAGCCGGAAATGCGGCTGACCATTCTGGCCTGCCTGGCCGCGTTCGGCCTGTTGTGGGCGGCGCTGCTTCTCGTGCGCTACCGCCTGGGCAGGCTGGAAGAACGGGTGGAAACGCTGGCTTTTAAAGACGACGAAGACTAGAAATGCCTCCGGCGGCCAGGGCGCTGCCCTGGACCCGGCAGGGGGATGATCCCCCTGCACCCCGCAATAGGGGGTGACAGCCAAAATGAAACGTACACGGTGCTCACTTTTTTCCAAAATTTGAAGGATAAACCATGCACGACGTATCCTGGCTTATAGCCGCCAACGCGCTGGTGTGGTGCGGCCTGGGCCTGTATCTTTTCCTGCTGCACCGGCGCGGCTGCCGCCTTGCCGGACGCATGGAACTTCTGGAACGCGCTTCTTCCCGCAAGGAGACGGCATGAAAGGCCCCCGCGCTGTTGTGTTTCTGTTTCTGACGGCCGCGCTGGCGCTGCTGTTCGGCTCTTCGTTCATTCAGAACCTGAGCGGCCCGCCCCTGGTCATCGCCCCGGAACAGCTGGGCCGCCGGGAAGCCCCCCGCGACGCCGTGCCCGAGCCGGGGCAAACGGCTCCCCCGTCCGGCCAGAGTACCGGCCAAAACGCGGGTCAAAGCGCGGCCCAGGGCATGCCGCAAGGTATGGGCAAGCTTTCGCCGGAAGACGGCGCGCGTATGGGCGAGTTTATGGCCCGGCTGCAGGCCAACCCGCATGACGCCAACCTGCTGCTGGAAATAGCCCAGGTGTTCATGCGCGCCCAGGAATGGCCGCAGGCGGACAATTTTCTGCGCCGGGCCGCCGTGGCCGCGCCCACGGACGCGAGGCCCCTGCACTTTCTGGGCGTGAGCCAGGCCGCGCGGCAGCAGTACGCGGAAGCGGCGGCCAGCTTTGAGCAGGCGCTCGCCCTGGACCCCAACCCGTCCACCCAGTACAATCTGGCCATTCTGTACCGTTACTACCTGAACCAGCCCGCCAAGGCCAAAGCTCTGCTGGAAGCGGCCGCCGCGTCTCCCGCCGCGCCGGAGTCCCTGAAAGCCAAAGCGAAACAGGAATTGGACGGCCTGAAAACGCCATAACAAAAACGCGAGTCCCATACTGAGAACCCGCGTCGTCAAGGGCTATACACACCCCGATAGAGGGTGTTGAAAGAGGATGGGGGTACGGGGGAAG
>JAVBNC010000028.1:0-10108 GCA_031551765.1 Desulfovibrionaceae bacterium | reverse complement strand
GGAACCCCATTCTCAGCCTGCTTCAAAATCGCCAGAATCTGGCTGTCGGAAAATCGGGACGTTTTCATGCAAAATCTCCGTGCTGTTTATTCTCGGAAATTCTACTTCAAAACGCTACTTTTTTTCGGGGGGATTACCGCGTCAACATTATGCCAGCTTAGCTCGTAAGCCTGTTTCAGCTTTCCAATGGTGATTAGATTTTGGTCTAGCATGGGAGATACCGTACATTATCGGACGGCAAATGTCAGGGGCGGCACGGTGATAGAGAAAAATGCTGCACTACAAGCGCAATGGCGGCTTGTTGGTGGGGCTATTTATCCTTAGAATCCATTTTCTTAATCTTAGCCTTCCTTTTTTCCCATTTGGCCCTGGATTTTTTTATCTCTTTGTGTCGTTGCTTGAGATAGGCAATGGTTTCCTTGGAAGGAGACATGATATCATTAAACAAGGTAAATAGTTTGTTAAAACCTGAATTATCAGTAGTGTGCTGCAAAACGATAATACATTCTGGGCAACGATTCTCTGCTATGTTGTTTAAGACGAATCCTAGATCATCGTTATAACTATTTAATTTTTTCTGTAATTCTTCAGTATCATAATCTTCCGTTAAAGAATTTAGCAGCTTTCTGCTATGACGCAATAAGTCTTTCCCGGAATTTGTTTTCATCACCAAAATATCTTCCTGCGTCGCGATTTCATCAAGGCAATTTGAATTTTTTATATGATCAATAGTTGTCCATTCTTTCAGTCTATAAATATTCGCTGTCGTTACAATTATCGGCACGTGATAAAAAATTGTCTCACATGCAAGCAATACTTCATACTGTGAACCCATATTGGACACAATCCTATTTGCCATTGCATAACTTAATTGATTGATCGCTTGCGTTATTGTTTTAGGATTTTGCCCGTCCGATGTGATTTCGATGCCTTTTGAACATGCTTTTGCTACCGGTGGAAGCTGCGGATGGCGATAAGGGAATTTTAAAGAATCGTTAAATATATCCAATGGATGTAAGAAGGCTAGGTGTTCCAGCTCATCAGCTCCCCCATAAGACCATGGCAAGAATATCCAGCTTGTCGAAGCGTCACGATATTTGCATTCTATCATCAAATCAAAGAAATGTTCTTGGTGCTCCCACTTTAGATACGCTGCATCAATATCGTAAGAAAATTCTCTTTCAATAGCATCTTCAGTGAGTTTAAAGTATGAATATTCGAAATTTGCAATACACCCCTGCGTATTGAGATATTCGAGCACTTCGTATTCTAGAGGGACCCCTGATTTCAAAAAATAATCTTTCCATTTGTTATTTGCCATAACTGGCCCCATTCATTTCTTTCAGAGACTCTAAATAATCCGCCCACTCTTTCATCATCTTACGGCGCTCTTCCGTGTATTCGGCACGGTTATAAGCCAGCCGAACCGCGTCCGGCTCTTTGTGGGCAAGCTGCGCCTCAATCACATCGGCACGGAATCCCATTTCGTTGAGGCGGGTACTTGCCATTGCCCGGAAGCCATGCAGGCACATTTGCTCTTTGGTATAGCCGAGAGTCCTTAACGCAGCCAACGGGCCGACATCGCTTATGGTGTCTGTTTTGGCTCTGGTACTTGGAAAAAGGTACATGCTGTTGCCGGATAATTCGCGGAGTTCACGTAACAAGGCGACTACTTGAGGAGCCAGCGGCACGGTGTGCTCCCGGCGCATTTTCATGCGCTTGGCAGGGATGCGCCACAGCAGCGTTTCCATGTCAAACTCCTTCCATTCGGCAAGGCGAAGCTCGGAAGGTCGGGTAAAAACGTAAGGAATAATTTTCAGGAAGTACTTTATGGAAAAATAACCCTCGTGGGCATCTATATTCCGTAGCAGCATTCCGATGGCTTTGGGTTCTGTGATCGCCGCGTAGCTTTGGGAACGGATGGGCTGCAAGGCTCGGCTCAAGCCCGCGCCCACATTGTATTTCACCCTGCCGGTTATCTTGGCAAACTCAAGCACCTGCCCGCATAGCTGGCAAATCTTGTGCGCGGTTTCAATGCGCCCTTTGGCTTCCTTGGGGCGGGCCACTTCCAGAATGTCGGACGGCTCAACGAGAGAAACGCCTTTACTGCCGAAAATGGGGAATATGGCATTTTCCAGATAGCGTTGTAACTTCTTGGCGTGCTTTTCGCTCAGAGTGGGCGAATAAGAAGCAAACCACTCACGAGCCACAGCTTCAAAGGTATTTTCCCTTTCTCGCTTTTCAGCGATAGCGGCGACCTTGGTGGCCTTTTTTTCGTCGCTTGGATCGCGACCGTGGGCAAGCTGCTCTTTTGCCTCGTTGCGGCGTTCGCGGGCATCTTTCAGGCTAACGGCAGGGTATACGCCCAAAGAGATTCGTTTCTCTTTCCCGTCTATCCTGTATTTCAGCCTCCACCACTTGCCCCCGCTGGGGGCAACTTCGAGGTATAAACCGCCGCTGTCATAAAGCTTCACCGGCTTATTTTCCGGCTTGGCAGAACGGAGTGCGGTATCTGTGAGGGGCATATGGGGGCAACTCCGTTTTTAGAGGCATATTTCAGCGCAACTCGCTGAAATATGCCCCCATAGTTGCCCCCAAATGTGTCGGCTGTCAACGAACCCACTAGGAGAATAGCGGACAACGAGGAAGGCCGGAATGACTGTTTTTGCTAGTCATTCCGGCCTTCTACGGACATTTACGTCCAAATTTGTGGTGCCGGGGGACGGGATTGAACCGCCGACACATGGATTTTCAGTCCATCGCTCTACCAACTGAGCTACCCCGGCACGAGAGGGCAGGTTTACCCAAAGTTCTTTCGGAAGGCAAGCCTTTTTTACCACCAAACCATGGGATAGCGTCTGCGGCGGGAAAGGTTGTTGACGACGAGCGCCGTCAGCATCAGTACCAGCACGCCCGCCACCACGGGAAAAAGCACGGCGGCGTAGCCCAGTTGGATAAGTTCCGGCGCGGTGGTCATCATCAGGGCAGTGCCGCCGCCCGGCGGGTGCAGCGTGCCCGTGGCGTGCATGGCCGCAATGGCGCAGGAAACGGCCAGCGCTTCCGCCAGGCCCGGCATCAGCCCCCCGGCAAGTTTGTAGGCCGTTACCCCCACCAGGGCGGAGACGATATGCCCGCCCGCCACGTTGCGCGGCTGGGCGAACGGCACCTGCGGCGCGCCGAAAAGCAGCATGGCGGAAGCCCCGAAAGTGGCCAGCATGAGCGTGTTGTTCGTGTGCGCAAGCAGCGCCTCGCTGCACCAGGCCAAGAGGCCGATGCCGATAAAAGACCCGATGAAGGACCAGGCAACTTCCACCGGCGAGACCTCCCCTTCCTTTCCCCGGTCACCCCGCATTTTGTAAAAGTAGGCATCCAGGCGCACAAGGGCCTTGTGGCGCGCTTCCGGGCGCTGCTGAGAAAAGGATTTCGCCCGGGCCACGCGGCGGGCGAAAAGAGCTTTGGTCCACGTGTCCCGTGGTGTGCTGCGGCGTATGCGCATGGCAATATCCCATTAAACTGGGCCGTTGACGGCTGTTTTCGGCTCAACAAAAACCCATCATAACTACATAAAATAATTAATTATATTTTTTTTCTCTTGCCAAATTATTTTCAAGACGCTAAGAGGGCATCCTAGAGCGCCTTGACGCTTAAAGCCAGTCCAAATGGAGTGTTCGTATGACCCGCAAAGACCGTACAGAAGGCATCTACAGCCGCCGCGAAGTGCTGGATGAAGGGGAGCGTAAGCAGTATTACCTTATCCAGCTCAAAGAGTTGCTTTCCTACGCCTACAGATATTCCGAGGATGTCAAAAAACGCTTTGACCGCGCCCAATTCAACGTGGACAAGCTCAAGTCCCTGTCGGACCTCAAGCACATCCCCATCCTCAAAAAGAAAGAACTGATCTTTCTCCAGTCCATGGGACCGCGCCTGGGCGGCCTTCTTACCAAAGATCTGGGGGAACTCAAGCGCGTATTTCTCTCCCCCGGCCCCATTTTCGACCCGGAAGACCGCGCCGAAGACTACTGGGGCTATACGGAAGCCTTTTATTCCGTGGGCTTCCGGCCCGGCGACGTGGCCCAGGTCACCTTCAACTACCATCTGGCCCCGGCCGGTCTGATGCTGGAAGAGCCCCTGCGCAACCTCGGCTGCGCCGTGGTGCCCGCCGGCCCCAGCAACGCCGCCACCCAGATCGAAATCATGCAGAAACTCCGGGTTTCCGGCTACGTGGGCACCCCCAGCTACCTGCTGCACCTGGCCCAGAAAGGCGAGGAAAAAGGCCTGAACCTGCGCAAAGACTTGTTCCTGGAAGTGGCCTTCGTCACCGGCGAAAAATTCTCCGAAAAAATGCGCAGCCAGCTGGAAAAGAAGTTCGACCTGATCATGCGCCAGGGTTACGGCACGGCGGACGTGGGCTGCATAGGCTACGAATGCTTCCACAAGACCGGCCTGCATATCGCCAACCGCGCCTATGTCGAAATCTGCCACCCGGACACGGGCATCCCGCTGAAAGACGGCGAAGTGGGCGAAATCGTGGTCACGGCCTTTAACAAGACCTACCCCCTCATCCGCCTGGCCACCGGCGACCTCTCCTACATCGACCGCTCACCCTGCGCATGCGGCCGCACCAGTCCGCGCCTCAGCTCCATTGTGGGCCGCGTGGACACCACCGCGCGCATCAAGGGCATGTTCGTGTACCCGCACCAGGTGGAGCAGGTCATCTCCCGCTTTGAGGAAATCAAGCGCTGGCAGATTGAGGTCACCAACCCCGGCGGCGTGGACGAAATGACCCTGTTCATCGAAAGCACCAACTTCAAACGCGAGGACGAGCTGCTGCACAGCTTCCGCGAACGCATCAAGCTGCGTCCCGAACTCAAGATCCTGGCCCCCGGCACCCTGCCTCCCCAGATCAAGCTGATCGAAGACAAAAGGGTGTGGGATTAATGAAGACGAATCGGGGAGGGAGGAAACTTTTTTGCAAAAAAGTTTCCTCCCTCCCCGGCCCGCCTTGTCGCTCCATAGGCCCTGGCGGGCCTGGCCTGCGCGGGAAGGCCGCTCCGGCCCCTCCGGGGGTATAAGGTTCTCTTATGCCTGAGTTACCCGAAGTCGAAACCGTAGCCCGTACCCTGGCCCCGCAGGTGGTCGGCCGCAGCATTACGGCCGTGCATGTGCTGCACGCCAAAACGCTGGAGGCGGGCAAAGCGCTGCTGCCCAAAGCCGTTCCCGGCGCGCGCATTCTCCGCGTTTGGCGGCGGGGGAAACTCCTGCTGCTGGACCTGGCCGCTCCCAAAGCCGGGCAGGACGCGCCCACCGCCTTTCTGCTGGCCTTTCACCTCAAGATGACCGGACGCCTGTTCGTGCACGGGCCGGAAGCCCAGCCCCACGCCCACACGCGCATGGTCTTTGACCTCGCGGCCACGGCAAGCGCCCCGGCCGCCCGGCTCTTTTTCGACGATGTGCGCACCTTTGGCTATTGCCGCCTTATGCGACCGGAAAATCTTACGGACTGGCCCTTCTGGCAAAAGCTGGGGCCGGAACCTCTCAGCCTTGCGCCCCTGGCCTTTATCAGCGCCTTTTCCGAACGGCGCGGCAAAATAAAGGCCCTGCTCCTGGACCAGACCATGATCGCTGGCGTGGGCAACATCTACGCCGACGAAGCCTGTTTCCGCGCCGGAATCCGTCCCGACGCCCCGGCCTTGGAGCTCAGTCCCGAACGCCTCGCCGCCCTGCTCGCCGCGCTTAAGGACGTGCTGTCCGAATCCATTGAGCAATGCGGCAGCTCCATCCGCGACTACCGCGACGCCAACGGCGACGCCGGAGCCTTTCAGAACAGCTTCCACGTCTACGGCAGAAGCGGCCAGCCCTGTACCGCCTGCGGCAAGCCGCTGCAAAAAACTACCGTTGCCGGGCGCACTACCGTGTTTTGCGCGCGCTGCCAGAAATAGCGCACCCCGCCCTTTCAACGCAGGATGCGTTCCGCCAAATCGTGGTAAAAACGCACCCGGAAAAAACGCGCTGTCCAGGCGGCCAGAAGCGCCGCGAGCAGGGCCTCCAGCACCATGCTGTGCCCGTCGGTCATTTCAATCAGGATAAAGGCCGTGGTAAGCGGGGCCCTGGTCACGCCCGCCAGCACGGCGGCCATGCCCGCGGCAATGAACACATTGTGCCAGGGCTGGCTGACCAGGGGGAGAAACCAGGAACCAAGCCCCGCGCCCACCGAGAGCGACGGCGAAAAAATGCCGCCGGGCAGTCCGGTGAGAAAGGTCAGCAGCAGGCCGGCAAGTTTCAGCGGCATGTACTGCCAGTCCAGGCTGGCCTTGCCGGCCAGCACTTCTTTGACCAGCTCCGCCCCGCTGCCGTGAATGGGCGCGGCCAGCCCGGCCAGCGCGATGCACAACCCGCACAGGGCCACAAAGCAATAGGGCCGCGCCACTTGCAGGCGCAGGAGCGATGCGGGCATCCAGCGCGCCGTGTGGATGGTCAGCCAGGAAAAGCCCCCGCCGACCAGCCCGCCCAAAAACGCCAGAGCCAGCAGCAGGGGGATATGCGCCAGGGGCATGGCGGCCGTCAGGGTGACGCGCCCGAAGTAGCTCTGGTAGCCGAACACCGGCTCCGCCACCACCCCGGCCAGAATGACGGCCAGAACCAGCTTGCCCGATGTATGCCCCTTGGCTGAAAAGGACAATTCCTCAAAGGCGAAAATCAGCCCGGCCATGGGCGCGTTGAACGCGGCGGCAATGCCCGCCGCCCCTCCCGCCAGAAGAAGCTGGCGGCGCTGCACCACGCCGTCAACGGCAAGAAAACGCCGGAAAGAATAAAACAGGCTGGCGCCTATCTGCACGGTGGGGCCTTCCAGGCCCAGCACAAAGCCGGAACCAAGCCCCCCCACAATGGCCGCGAACTTGGCCAGAGCCAGCCGCACGGCCACAAGGCGGCCCATGCGCCCCGGCTCGTCCGCGACCCGCAAGGCCGCGATGACCTGTTGGATGCCGCTGCCTTCCGCGCCCGGCCCCACCCGGCGCATGAACCAGGTAAGCGCCGCGCCGCCCAGGGGCAGGGCCACAAAGGGCCACCAGCGGTGCTCGGCAAAACTTGTAAAAAGGCCGAAAGCCGCATTGGCCGCAAAGGCCAGCAGCGCGGCCGCGCAGCCTATGCCTACGGGCGCCACCCACAGCAACAGGGAACGGCGGGCTTCCTTCCGCCGCCACAAGGCCAGGGGCAGCCACCAAGGGCCGCGATGGGGCATGGCATCCCTCCTTCGCATGCGCCCGGCGGCACAGGCGCACCGCCGGGGGTGGCACCTGGGGCCGCGCTACGTTCAGGCGTGTTCCGCCTCATCCGGATAGAGCGCTGCCATTTTCATATACAGCATCGCGAAGCGGCCTTCAAGAATCGCCGCGCGCGCTTCCCGCGCCAAGTCCAGAAAATAGGCCAGGTTGTGCAGGGAATTGAGCCGGAAAGAGAGCAGTTCCTTGGCCACGTACAAGTGGCGTAAGTAAGCTCTGGAGAAAGTGCGGCAGGTGTAGCAGTTGCAGGTTGGGTCCAGGGGGCCGTCGTCTTCCGCGAATTCTTTGCGTTTGATGTTGATCTTGCCCAGGGACGTGTACAGCGTGCCGTTGCGCGCGTTGCGGGTGGGCAGCACGCAGTCGAACATGTCCACGCCGTTTTTGATGCCGGTCAAAATGTCAAAGGGCGTGCCCACGCCCATCAGATAGCGCGGCTTATGCGCGGGAAGCTGCGGGGCCGTATGGGCCAGAAGCTCATACATTTCCGGTTTGGGCTCCCCGACGGAAAGCCCGCCCATGGCAAAGCCGTCAAAGTCGTGCGGCGCCAGATCCTCCACGGAAGCCGTGCGCAGGTCTTTGAAAAAGCCGCCCTGGGTGATGGCGAAAAGCAGGTTGTACGCCTGCCCGCTTTGCGTCAGCTCAGCGGGAAACGCCGCGCGGGAACGCAAAGCCCAGCGCGTGGTCAGGGCTATGGATTTTTTCGTATACTCGTAGGCCGTGCCGTACGGGACGCATTCGTCCAGCACCATCATGATGTCCGAGCCGAGGTTGCGCTGGATGGACAGCACTTTTTCCGGGGTGAACAGATGCTTGCTTCCGTCCAGATGGGAGCGGAACAACACGCCTTCCTCGCTGATCTTGCGCAGGGAGGAGAGACTGAATGCCTGATACCCGCCGCTGTCCGTCAAAATGGGCCGGTCCCAGGCCGCGAAACGGTGCAGGCCGCCCCGCCGGGCCACCAGTTCGTCGCCGGGCCGCAGATACAGGTGATAGGTGTTGCCTAGAATGATGCGCGCGTCCACGGCGGCCAGGTCGTCCGGAGCTATGGCTTTCACGCTGCCCACGGTGCCCACGGGCATGAACATGGGCGTGGGTACCGTGCCGTGGCCGGTGTGCAGCAGCCCGGCCCTGGCCGCGCCGTCCGAACCTTCAATAAAAAAACGGCCCGGAGTTGCGGCCGTTTGTGCGCCGGAATTCGATGTGCTATTCTTCATTATTCGACTATATCCCGGAAGCGCCCGCCTGCAAAGCCCGGGCAGCGGCTCCTTTTGCCGTGATGCCGCGCCCCGTCTGGAGAGATATTATGGACAACGCCTTTCAACTGACCCTGAGCGACGAGGAAAAACTGCTGCTGCATGAATGCGCGCGGCGCAGCATAGCCCACGCCCTGCAGTTGGAGAAGCTCCCCCTGCCCAAACCGGCGGCGGACAGCATTTGCAACGCCGAACTGGGGGCTTTCGTGACGCTGACCCTGGACGGTTCCCTGCGCGGCTGCATCGGGAACATCGTCGGCCGGGGGCCGCTGTACGGCACCGTGGCGGCCATGGCTATGGCCGCCGCGTTCAAGGACCACCGCTTCCGGCCACTCACGGCGGAAGAGTTCAAAAATGTGGATATCAGCATTTCCATCATGGGGCCGATCACGCCCTGCCAGGATCCTTCGGCCGTGGTCATAGGCCGTCACGGCCTGATCATCCGCCAGGGCGAGCGCCAGGGCCTGCTGCTGCCCCAGGTGCCCGTGGAATGGAACTGGGACCGGGAAACCTTTCTGGCCCAGACCTGCCGCAAGGCCGGTCTGCCGCCCGACGCCTGGAAAAATCCCGAAGCCCAGCTCTTCTGGTTTGAGGCGGAAGTGATCTGAGTGGGGTTTCCCGCGTAGCGTAAGGAGCGCGCCATGCTCGCCGCACTGCTCACCTATGCCTGTCTGGGCTGCCTGGTGGGCCTCTTGGCCGGGATACTCGGGCTTGGCGGCGGCATCGTCATTGTGCCCATTCTGGTCTACACCCTGCCGCTTTTCGGCGTTGCCGAGCAGGTGCAGCACCTGGCCCTGGGCACTTCCATGGCCAGTATCGTGTTTACGTCCCTTTCCAGCGTCACGGCGCACCACAGGCGCGGTTCCGTGCTTTGGGGCATTGTGGCCAAATTCACGCCGGGCAGCGTGCTGGGCACGGTGCTGGGCGGCACCGTGGCCGTGCATATGCCCACAAAATTCCTGATGGGCGTGTTCACGCTGTTCCTGTTCTGCGTGGGCGTCCAGATGTTCCGTGACGCCAAGCCCAAAGCTTCGCGCCATTTGCCGTCCACTCCGGCGCTTCTGGCCGTGGGCGGCGCCATAGGGCTTTTTTCCAGCTTTGTAGGCATCAGCGGCGGCTCCCAGATCATCCCTTTCCTTACCTTTTGCAACGTGCCCCTGCGCCAGGCCATCGGCACATCGGCGGCTCTGGGCATGCCCATAGCCCTGTTCGGCTCCCTTTCCTACATGCTCAACGGCTGGTCCACGCCGGGCCTGCCGCCCTGGTCCCTGGGCTACGTGTACCTGCCGGCCGTGGCGGGCCTGTCCGCGGTCAGCATGTGCGTCGCGCCCTGGGGCGCGAAACTGGCGCACCTCTTGCCCGTGCCCCGGCTCAAGCGCCTTTTCGCCCTGCTCCTTTTCGTTCTGGCCGCCAACATGGCCTGGAAGACGCTTTCGTAAAAATCGCGAGAACGGGATGGCTGTGGCTTAAAAAAAACGCCGCGCTACACCCGCGCGGCATCAACAAAACACGTCCAATTACACCCCTGATAAAGTTCTTTGGAAGGAGGATGGGGGTCCGGGGGAAGGAGGGAAC
>JAVBNC010000061.1:0-14611 GCA_031551765.1 Desulfovibrionaceae bacterium | reverse complement strand
GGGGGTTGCTTCAAATCTTCCAAACTTTCCGCCCCCCCCCCCCCCCCCCGATTTTTCACATCTCTGACGGCCCGTACGGGCTTGGACCCTCAAAAGCGGTGTAGGCGGGAATGTACATCAACTCCACCGTGCCCACGGGGCCGTTGCGCTGCTTGCCGATGATGATTTCGGCCTTGTCGATGGGCGGGCGTTCCACACCCTTAAGATAGGCGGCTTCGCGGTAAATGAACATGATCACGTCCGCGTCCTGTTCAATGGCGCCGGATTCGCGCAGGTCCGAGAGCACGGGGCGTTTGTCCGCGCGCTCTTCCACCTTGCGGTTGAGCTGGGAGAGCGCGATGACCGGCACGTTCAGCTCTTTGGCCATGGCTTTCAGGCTGCGGGAGATTTCGGAGATTTCCAGTTCCCGCGAATCCACGCGCCGGGAACCGCGCATGAGCTGGAGGTAGTCGATAACCACCAGCCCCAGGCCTTTTTCCGCTTTGAGGCGGCGGGTGCGGGCACGCAGTTCCAGAGGCGAGAGGGCCGGGGTGTCGTCAATGAAAATGGGCGCGGAGGAAAGCGTCCCGGCCGCGTCGTGCAGGGCTTTCCAGTCTTCGTCCTGGAGAAAGTTCTTGCGCAGCTTGGAAAGGTCCACCTTGCCCCAGGCGCAGAGCATGCGCATCATCAGCTGCTCCATGGCCATTTCCAGGGAATAGATGGCCACGGGCACCCCGCCGTATACGGCGGCCCGCAGGGCCAGGTTCAACGCGAAGGCCGTCTTGCCCATGGACGGGCGGGCCGCGATGATGATCAGGTCGGAGGGCTGAAGCCCGGCGGTCATGGAATCCAGCTTTTCGTAGCGGGTGGGCACGCCGGTGACGGTTTCGTTGCGGTTCATGCGCTGGGTGAGATCGTCGAAAATCTTGGTGGTCAGTTCCCCGGCGCTCTTGAAGGTCTTGCCCGTGGTGCGCTCGGAAATGGAGAACACGGCCTGTTCCGAGCGGTCCAGCAGCTCCTGCACCTCGCGCGAGGGGTCAAAGCACTGCCCGATGATTTCGGAGCAGGACCCGATGAGCGAGCGCACCAGGGCTTTATCCCGCACTATGTTGGCGTAATAGGCCGCGTTGGCCGCGCTGATGACGGACTGGGCCAGTTCCGCCAGGTACACGGCGCCGCCCGCCGCTTCCAGCTTGGACGTGGCTTTCAGTTGCTCGGCCACGGACAAAAGGTCCACGGGCGCGTGCTTGCGGAACAGCTCCAGAAATGCCTCGTAAATCAGGCGGTGGGCCGGGAGGTAGAAATCGTCCTCCGTGAGCATATCCACCAGGGTGTAGATGACGTCGCCCTTGAGAAACACGCCGCCCAGCACGGCCTGTTCGGCCTCCACGCTGTGGGGGGGAACCTGGCGCAGGGTATCTTCTGCCATGCAAACTCCTTGGACGGCTTTTTTACACCAGAGGAGAAGAAAAAAACAGCCTGCGGAACAGGCTGTTTTATTTACAAAAAGCGGCCCATCTCCCGTGGGGAAAGGGGCCGCTGGAGTCCTTATTCCGCCGCGGGGGCGGCTTCTTCCGCCACGGCGGCCTGTTGGGGCTGCGGCGCGGCGTCTTCTTCAATGTGGCGCTCTTCCGGCGTCACTTTCACGTTCAGTTCCGCCACGACGTCCGCGTGCAGGCGCACACGCACGGGGAACTCGCCCAGGGTTCTGATGGGCGCGTCCAGCAGAATGCGGCGGCGGTCGATCTCGATCCCTTTTTCCAGCAGCGCGTCGGCAATCAGGGCGCTGGTCACGGAACCGTAGAGTTTGTCGTTTTCACCCACGCGCATAGAGATAACCAGCTCCGCCGCGCCGATACGCGCGGCCAGATCGCCGGCGGAAGCGCGCAGCGCGTCCATGCGGGCCTGGAGCTTTTTGCGCTCCAGTTCAAAAACCTTGACGTTGGCGGGGGAAGCCGCCATGGCCAGGCCTTGGGGCAGCAGGTAGTTGCGGGCGTAGCCCGGGCGTACCGTGACCATGTCGCCGAGGCGACCCAAATTTTCCACATCAGCTCGCAGAAGTACTTTCATGACCTCTCCTACAGCACGCTTTTCTTTTTGACGTCGCAGGCGTGCGTCGCGGTGTAGATCATCAGGGCCATCTGGCGGGAGCGCTTGATTTCAACGGTCAGAGCCCGCTGATGGTGGGCGCAGGTCCCGGTGATGCGGCGGGCGATGATCTTGCCGCGCTCCGTCACGAAGTCGCGCAGAATGTCGGCGCGCTTGTAATTCAGAGGCAGTTCCTTGTCGGCGCAGAACCGGCAGAATTTCCGGCGGGGGGTGAATTTTTTCTTAAACGCCATCTTGCGCCGCCTCCTCTACCTGGTCCGCCAGCTTGACGGTGGTGAACTTGAAAATGCCGTCGGCAATGCGGATATTGCGTTCCAGCTCCGCCACCAGCGCGCCGGGGGCGGCGTATTCCAGACGCACGTAATAGCCGCGCATCTGCTTTTGCACGGGATAGGCCAGGTCGCGCATTCCCCAATGGTCCGCGGCGAGCATCTTGCCTTTTTCCCGCTCCACCACCGCGGTCAGAGAGGCGAGCAGCGCCTCCCGCCCGTCGGCGGCCAGCTCCGGCGAAAGGAGCAGCAGGGTTTCAAACTTCCTCATGGAATCCTCCTTGTGGTCTATGGCCCCCGCATCACAAACGGGAGCAAGGCAGAACTAAGGGTTATAGACGGCCTCAGAAGGCATGTCAAGGGGAGAATGCCGCCGCCGGCCAAGGGAAGGGGAAAACGTCCGCTTCGGATGACGGCCGATCCGCCGTCCTGGCGGACACGGCCTCTCGCGGCGGGATGTTATGCAGGGCGTGCAAGCCGCCGGCGGGCGCGACCGCCGGCTCGGCGCCCTTAATCCTCTATTGTTCTGATTCCCCGCCGCTCCGCAGCCCCACGCCCTGTGGGGCGGGTTGTGCTGACGCTGGGGAAAGACGTTTCCCGTTGATAAGGAGCTACCGCACAACCACGGTTCCGCCTTTTCAGCTCATTACATCGTCACCCGCCAGTATGTGAGCGCCGTGGCGCGACAATTCCGCAGGATAGCGGAATTGCCCGCCGGGGTCCTCCCCGGCGCCCCGAAGGGGTGAGGGCCAGGACGGCCCGAATCAGCAGAACGGCAGACGCGCACCCTTCTTTATAGTCACCCTGAATGGGGTCCAGGGGCGCCAGCCCTTGGCGGGTGCAGGGATCTCACAACCGCAGGAGGCGGTTGTGCACGGAGCGCCAGCGACGCCCGTAGGGGGCGGCACAGGACGTGCCGCATTGCGCCCTGCTTCACTCTTAATTGGCTTCGACAAAATTGCCTTTCTACCGCCCCGTATATTTACGGTTCGCTTTACCCAGCGTGCAGAACACTTCGTAGGGGATGGTGCCCCAGGCGGCGGCCAGTTCGTCCGGGGTTACGGCTTCCGGCCCCTGGCCGCCCAAAATATAGGCGTGGTCGCCCACGCGTATGCCGGGCACGGGGCTGGCGTCCACCATGAACATCTGCATGCAGACCCGGCCCAGAACGGGCGCGCGCGTGCCCCGGATGCAGACGACGCCCTTGCCGGAAAGCGAACGGCTGACCCCGTCGCTGTAGCCCGCGCCCACCACGGCCACGCGCATGGGCCGGGAGGCCACAAAGGTGCCGCCGTAACTGACGGCCGTGCCGGGGCCGATGTCGCGCAGCTCCAACACCGGGGCTCTGGCTTCCATGACCGGCAGGAAATCCTGGCCCAGGCGCGCAAGGGAAGTGCCGGAAAAGGGATTGCCGCCGTAAAGGGTAAAACCCGGTCTGCCCACGTTGCCGGGCGGCAGGGGTAAAGTATCCCTGGGGAGCAGAAAGCCGGGGGAATTGGCCAGGGAGGGGGCCATATCCGGCCACACGGCCCGGAACGCGGCCAGTATTTCCGCAAACAAGGCGGCCTGGGCGCGGGTAGCGGCGGCCGCTTCCGGGCTGTCCGCACTGGCGAGATGGGAGAGCAAAAGCGTGGGGAGCAGGCAGGGCGTAGCGCGCAAACGCTCCAGCAGCGCGGGGATGTCGTGCTGGCCGAAACCCAGGCGGGACATGCCCGTGTTGACCTTGACGGCCACCGGCACAGTGGTTTTCGCGGGAACCTGGGCCACGAGCAGGTCGATCTGGTCCGGCCGGTGCAGCAGGGGCACCAGGCCGTGGGCCAGGGTCAGACGGGCGTCCTGCCTGTTCTGCAAGCCAAGCAGCGCAAGAATGCGCGCCCCGCTTTGGCGCAGGGAAGGAAGCGCCTTGTCCAGACGGGCGCCTTCCCGCGCGCTGCCCACGGCAAAGGCTCGCGCGCCTTCGGCGGCAAGGGTTTTAGCCACTTGAGCCAGGCCGTGGCCGTAGGCGTCCGCCTTGATGACCGCCATCAGCGCGGGCCAGGCGCCTCCGGAAGGGGAATCGCCCGCCGCTTTTCGCAGCAAAGCCCAGTTGTGGCGCAGATGATCCAGATGGATGATGGTTCCGCAATACCCGTCGTACGCTGCCATAAGTCCCGTCTCTTTAGCGCCGTTGCTGTGGCGCGGCTATCTGGAAATTTTCTAGAAAAAACGTGATTTCCTTGACCCGCGCGGATCAAGGGAACTTTGCCGCATCAGGAGGGCTTTACCGCAAAGGAGAAGCTGTGTTAGGAGAAATCGTTACGGTTTGCCCGGCCTTCACGGGGGCGAGCCGGAGCGGGCCGCTGCGCCCTGCTTTCCCGGCGGAGCGTTTTGGTTTCTGTACGTTGTTCCTCCGCCACATTCAACATTGAAGATTGGGGCCATCATGAAGCGCGCGGCACCCACGCCGTTTTCCCGCCGGACACGCACGATTCTCGCGCTTTTCCTTTTGCTTTTCGCCCTGGCCCAGGCGGAAAGCGCCCTTGCCAGCGCCCTGACCATGAAAACGGAAGACGACAAGGCCGTCACCTGGAACCTGACCGCGGACAAAGTCACCTCGCTCAACGACAGCGAAGTGCTGGAAGCCCAGGGCAACGTGGTGCTGCGCCGGGGCGACGAATACCTGAAAGCCGACTACGCCCGCTACTACATGGCCACCAAGTGGGTGTTTCTCAAGGGCAACGTCTCCGCCCGCATGGGCAAGGACGACCTGAAGGCGGAAGAGGCGGAGTTCGACCTGCGCAGCCGGGTGGGCTGGCTGAAAAAGGGCGAAATTTTCATGGACGGGCCCCACATTTATTTTGCCGGGGACCGCATCAATAAACACTGGGGCGACGTCTACACCTTCAAGAAGGCCAAAATCACGGCCTGCGACGGCGACGTGCCCGCCTGGTCCATTACCGCGGAAGACGCGGTGGTGGAAATAGACGGCTACGCGCAGCTGTGGCGTTCCAGCCTGCAGGTCATGGACCAGGCCGTGGGCTTTACGCCCTGGCTGATGATCCCGGCCAAAAAAGACCGCCAGTCCGGCTTTCTGCCGCCGGAATTCGGCACCAGCAACCGCAAGGGCGTGTACTACAACCAGCCCTATTTCTGGGCCATAGACAGCAGCCGCGACCTGACCATTAACGAATACGTCATGGAAAAGCGCGGCTTCATGCACGGCTTGGAATACCGCTCCCGGCCCTCCGCGCGAGAGGCCTTCTGGCTGCGCGGGGACTACCTGTCGGACGCCAAGACCGTTGCCAAAGATTCCGACGACCCGGTCAACTCCAGCGACGGGCTGGTGCGCACCAACGCGGACCGCTACTGGCTGCGCGGCATGTACGAAGGCAACCTGGGCGACCCTAAATGGCGCGTGCGCGCGGACGTGGACTACGTTTCCGACCAGAACTACCTGCACGAGTTCAAAGGCGGCTATTCGGGCTATTCGCAAAGCCGGAACGAGCTGTACCAGTTCTTCCACCGCGACCTGGCCGAACGGGACCAGGACCGCAAAAGCGGCCTGATGCTGTTCCGGGACTGGGACCGGGCCGGTGTGTACCTTTCCGCCAACTACACCCAGAACCAGGACCTGGGGCACGGCAACAAGCCGCTGGCCTCGGACCCCACGGTGCAGCAGTTGCCCGTGGCCGACGCCTACCTGTACAAGGGCGCCCTGGTCCAGGGCCTGCCCCTGGAAATAGCCGCCAGCGCGGAAGCGGGCTATATGTATCGCCGCAACGGCACGCGCGGCGCGCGCTACGAAGTGGCCCCGGCGGTCTCGCTGCCCATCAACGGGCGCTACGGCTCCATCATTACCACGGCGGGCCTGCGCCAGACCGTGTACGACACGGAAAACTCCTCCCACAGCGGGGAAAACGGGGATAACAGCCCCCGCCAAAGCGGGGACTCGCGCACCCTGCCGGAATTCGAAAGCGTGGGTTCCATGGAGTTCATGCGCGTCTTCCCGCTCAGCCCCGCACCGCTGGCCGTCAGCAACGCCACCATGGGCCAGAGCCGCTGGACCGCCATACGCCACACCGTGCAGCCGCGCCTGGGCTACCGCAACATTCCCAACGAAGACCAGGACAAAAACCCCAAGTACAGCGACGAGGACCGCATCCGGCCCCACAACGAGCTGACCTATTCCATCACCAACATCCTGACCCGCAAGCGGCAGGTGGTGACGGCGGGCAAGCCTGAAAAACCGGGCCAGCCCCCGGTGCCCACCATGAGCACGGACTACCTGGAAGTGCTGCGCCTCAAGCTGGAGCAGACCTACGATATCCGCGAAGCCAACCGCAACGACGAGCTGGACCGCTACCCGCGCCGCCCCTATTCGGACATCAGCCTGGAATCCATTACCAGCCTGGACGGTTATCTCTACCTTATCAACCGCCTGTACTGGTCGCCGTACCTCAACGACATGACCCGGCAGGACCACGGCATCAGCCTGAGCTACCCTTCCCGGGGTTCCGTCTATGTGGGCATAGATATGCGCAGGAAAATCGACGAGTACCTGCGTACCCGTGACTACGACATCAACTCGCTGATCGTGCAGGGCAACCTGAACGTTTACGGCCCCCTGTCGCTACGCACCGTCTACCGCTACGACTACGAGCGCAAGGAAGAAGTGGAGCGGACCCTGGACGTCATCTACACCCACCAGTGCTTCAAGCTCATCGCCCGGGCCAGCAAGGACACCGGCGAGGAACACTACCAGATGATGGTGGTGCTTAAGGGCATTGGGGATTAATTGTCGAAGCCAATGAAAAATCGCAGCAGGGCCCTGCCCTGCACCCGCCAAGGGGCACGCCCCTTGGAACCCATTCAGGGTGGCTTGCGGGACTGTTAATTGAAGCGCCTTTCCTGACCCGACAGCTACTTCTGTAGCCGTCGCGTGCGCCGCCCGGCGGCAATTTTATCAATGACTTTTCGGCATATTTTTTGCATTTTTCCTTCGCAGAGAAAAGAATTCCCATCTGCCGGAGGACTCATGCGGCGTTTTCCCTTCGCATCCATATACCGTGCCTGTTGCGTGCTGGCGCTGTTCTGCGCCCCGGCGCTTCTGGCCTCGTGCACGGACAGAGGCTATGTCACGCCTTCGCGGCCCGTCACTTCCGCCACCTCGCCCGACGACCTCAGCGGCCCCATCCTGGCCGATATCAGCCTGGCCTACGAAGCCTGCCTGGAGCGCTGCAACGAGCAGAGCAGCCTGGGCGCGCTGACCCGCGAAGGCTGCTTCAAGGGCTGTGCTGAAAGCCGCCGCCGCGTCGAATTCCGCGACAAGGTCTTTACCTCGCGCCAGGAATGCTTTGACGCGCTCTATGCCGTGGAACTCAACCGCGATCTGATTATTGAAGACCACCAGGCCTGGTGCAAAAAGCAGTGGAGCCACCTCTACAAGCGCCGGGGCTGCGAGGACGCCGTGGCGGTTTTCTACGCCCACATCACGGCTCCCGAGGTTTGCGGCGGCTCCAACGCCCCCTATGCTTCGTCCCGCCCGGCAGATGTGGGGGTGACCCCGCTCGGCTCCGCGCCCGGCGCGGCCCAGCCCGCATCGCCTCCCACCCCGGCCGTGCAGCCCGCGCCCTCCGTTACGGTGGTTCCGGCCCCTGACGGCGGCTATTTGCAGGATACGCCCAAGTACCAAACCACCCCCGCCAAAAAACCGACGAAGAAAAAAAGCAGCCCGTCCGCCAAGGCTAAAAAGCCCACGCAGGCCGCCCCCAAAGCCCCGCAAAAAGACACACCCGCTCCGGACGCGCGGGAAAAGGACACCGCCGTGAGTCCCCCGGCCGCCGCGCAGTCCGCACCCGGGCAAGCCGCTCCGGCCAGGGCCACGCCCCCGCAAAGC
Source organism: Desulfovibrionaceae bacterium (assembly GCA_031551765.1). Classification (GTDB taxonomy): domain Bacteria; phylum Desulfobacterota; class Desulfovibrionia; order Desulfovibrionales; family Desulfovibrionaceae; genus JAVBNC01. The sequence goes on along the minus strand of JAVBNC010000061.1, from coordinate 6,379 downwards.
CCGGCCCCGGTACAGCCCGCAGCCGCGCCCCGCGTTCCGGCCGCCACGCAGCCCTCTACTCCGCCCGCCGTCCCGACCTCCACTCCGCCCGCGACTCCAGCCGGACAGCCGCAGCCCGTTGCCCCGGCCCCGGCCCCGACTCCGCAGCAGGCAGAGCCCGCGCCCGAGCAGACCGGGCCCGTGGATTCCGTGGTGCCCATGCCTTCCATGCTGGAAAGGCCTTACACGGCCCCGCCCGTGCTCAGCCCCTCCACGCCGCCGCCCGTACCCCCGCTGCCGCCCGTGGAGCAGACACTGCCCCCGGCGGACCCGGGCAGAGGTATGCCATAGTAAACCGGGAGAAGGGGGAGAGCTTTTTTGAAAAAAAGTTTTCCCCCTTCTCCCGGCCCCCCATCGTTCTTTCCAAAAACTTTACCGGGCGGGACCCTACGCCGCACCGGGGTTTTATTGCCTTTTTCCTGTGATACACCTGTTGGTTTCCAGTCATGGGACCCGATTTCCCCGTCAAGGTCTTGAGAATGAGGGTAGGGGCCTTTTCCGTAAAAAAGGACCCTACCCTCATCCGGTTCCGCGCTTTCCTTTCGCGCAACGCTGTGACATAATGGGCACAAGCCAGAGAGGTGTCCCATGCCGTTAGTCTCCAATGTCAGCGCGCTCTGCCGCATGGTCAAGATCGAACACTCCATCTTTGCCTTGCCTTTCGCCTACCTGGGCGCTTTCGCGGCGGCCCAGGGCTGGCCGGGCTGGTATCTGCTGCTGGTGCTCACCGTGGCCATGGTCTGCATACGTTCTTTCGCCATGACCTTTAACCGCATCGTGGACCTGAACTACGACCGCCAGAACCCCAGAACCGCCAACCGCCCTCTGGTCACCGGCGAAATAACCATGCCCCAGGCCTGGAGTTTCTGTGGGGTCATGGCCCTTGGCTTCGTCTTTTCCACAGCGGCCCTGAACCAACTCTGCCTTCTGCTCTCCCCGGTGGCCCTGGCCATTGCCTCGGTGTACAGCCTGACCAAGCGCTTCACCTGGCTCTGCCATTTCGTGCTGGGCGCGGTGCTGGGTCTGGCACCCATAGCGGGCTGGCTGGCCGTGACCGCGCAATTTTCCTTGCCGCCCGTGCTGTTCGGCCTGGCCGTGCTGTTCTGGACAGCTGGGTTCGACATTCTCTACGCCTGTCAGGACATGGATTTCGACCGCGCCCACGGCCTGCATTCCGCGCCCGCCCGGTACGGCATTCTCGCGGCCTTGACCGTTTCCTCGTTCTGCCACGCCAACACGGTGATTTTCCTGCTGCTGGCCGGCTGGGGCTGCGGCCTGGCCTGGCCCTGGTACGCCGTCATCGCCGCCGTGGCCCTGCTGCTCTATTGGGAGCACCAACTGGTGAAGCCCGACGACCTCTCGCGCCTGAACCTGGCATTTTTTGCCATCAACGGCGCGGTTTCCTTGGTGCTTTTCCTGGGTTTGCTCCTGGCGCTGTATTCCGGAGCGTTTTTTCAGTGGCTGAACCTGGGTAAGGCGGTTTAGGTCGGGCAAAGACAATTTTGTCGAAGCCATCTAAGAATGAGAGCAGGGCGCTGCCCTGCTCCCGCCAGGAGTTAGCACCCCTGGACCCCATTCAGGGTGGTCAGCGACAGGACAGAGTACCTGAAGCGTTCCCCCTGTGTCCTCGCTCGCTCACATGCCCACCGCGCGCGAAGCCATACCCCTGTCGCGGGGCCAAGGGGGCTCAGCCCCCTTGCGGGTGCAGGGCAGCGCCCTGCTCCGACTCTTAATTGGCTTCGACAACTATTAAAAAACAGCCTAAAACGCACAGCATGAATCAAGAATACACCGACAAAAGCCGCTCCCAGAAAAAACGCGAGAGCACGGCCCTGCAGGGCTTGGGCGAGCAGCTCGTCGCCCTGCCCGTATCCTCTCTGGAGCGCCTTGACCTGCCCCCGGCCCTGTTTGTGGCCCTGCGCGACTGGCGGAACATGAAGACCCACGAGGCCCGGCGCCGCCAGATGCAGTACATAGGCCGGATGATGCGCGAAGAAGGCGACGAGGCCGCCATACGCGAAAAGCTGGACGAACTGCTGGCCCCCGGCCGGGAGGAGAAGGCCGCGCTGCACCGTCTTGAAGACCTGCGCGACAGGCTGCTGGCCGCGGACGACGCGGAATTGCCCGCGTTGCTTCAGGGCCTTGCCTTGCAACACCCCGGCCTGGAAATTCCCAAGCTGCGCCACTGCATTACCCAGGCCAGGGCGGAACGGGCCAAAGGCACGCCGCCCAAGGCTTTCCGCGAACTGTTCCGCATTCTGAAATCCCTTAGCTCCCAGGTGTAACCTCATGCCGTTCCGGACGATCTTTTCGGTTTGTCTTTGTTTCGCGCTTTGCTTCGCGCCCCAAGCCAAGGCCGCGCAGCCCCGGCAGGGCGACGAGTTGCTGGAACTGCTCAAGCAAAACTACACGCTGGAAGGCAGCCCGTCCGTTAGGGGTGGCGAGTTGTATTTCGTGCCGCAAAAGCCCGGCCTCGTGCCCATAGCGCTTACCGGCCCGGCCCCGGCTTCGCCCAAGAGCGACCCGCCCGTGGCCCTCACCCTGGCGCAGCTTTACCCCGTGGGAACCCAGGGCCGCCACCCGGCCAAAGGGTTCGACCCCGGCAGGCTGCGCAACGAGGCCCTGCTGAAAGCCCTGTACGGCACCAGCGCGGCCGAGGTGCAGAAGTCCTGCGAGGAAGTGGATTTCCTGGGGCAAAAGGTTATTTTCAACCGCCGCCAGGGAGCTTCCGCCGCGCTCAAGCGCGTCGTGACCCGGCTGAGAACCCATGTGGCCGCGCACCCCGCGGACATGGCCTACATTCTGCCCTCGCCCGGCACCTTTTCCTGGCGGCCGGTCAAGGACACGGGCAGGCTTTCGGCCCACGCTTTCGGCATTGCCATGGACCTGAACGTGGACAAGGGCCTGTACTGGATGTGGAACCCGCCCGCCGCGCGGGTGGAGTCCACGCGCAAGAACTACCCTCAGGCCATTGTGGACGCCTTTGAGGCCGAAGGCTTTATCTGGGGCGGAAAATGGGACGCCTTTGATTTCATGCACTTCGAATACAGGCCGGAACTCTTAACCCACGCCCGCTCGCCCATCCCTTCCATGCAGGAACTGCTCATCAAGAAGCCCAGACCGGATAATTGACAGTTCCCGAATCTGACTTACAATAGGCTTTCATGCCGGTCCGCTTTCAATTACCAGTCTTTTGAAAGCAAGCCGCTGAACGCAACTTGGCCCCAAGTATCCGCGACCCGCCCCGCGCAGACGGCGGGTCGCATCACTTTTTCATTGTCGAAGCCATCCGAGAACGCGAGCGGGGCTCCGCCCTGCACCCGCAAGAGGACTGAGTCCCCTTGACCCCGCGACAGGGGTATGGCTTCGCGCGCGGTGGACATGTGAGCGAGTGCGGACACGGGGAGAACTTTACGTCTCCTGTCCCCTTCAATCACCACCCTGAATGGGTTCCAAGGGGCGCGCCCCTTGGCGGGTACAGGGATTTCGCAACCGCAGGAAGCGGTTGCGCACGGAGCGCAGCGACGCCCGAAGGGGGCTGCACAGGACGTGCCGCATCGAGCCCTTCTTCGACTCTTAATTGGCTTCGACATCTAAATTTGGAAACCGCCGCTATGCCGCCCGTGCCCAGTTCGCCAGCCCTTTCTGATCCCGCCGCTCCCCGGCCTTACCGGGTGAGCACGCGAGAGATCTGGGCGTTGACCTGGCCGCAGGCCCTGACCATGTTCTGCCAGTTTTTGATCGGGCTGACGGACGTGTGGGTGGCCGGGCGCATTCACCGCGATGTGCAGGCCATTCTGGGGCTGGTCACTCAGTGCCAGTTCGTGCTGCTTATTGTGGGCGTGGCCATTGCCAACGGGAGCGTGGCGGCCATGAGCCAGTCTTTGGGCGCGGGGCTGAAACTGCGCGCCCAGCGCTACGGCGGGCTGGTCATGAAGTTCGGGCTGGTCTTTTCTTTGCTGGTGCTGGCGGCGGGGGTTTTCCTGCGCCATGAAATTCTGGTGCTGCTCCAGGTGCCGGAGGAAATTCTGCCTCTGGCGGAGCGGTTCTGGCTTTTCTTTCTGGCCGCGCTGCCTTCCAACTATTTGATGGCCCTGACCGGGGCCATGTACCGGGCCAGAAAGTCCGTGCTTATCCCCCTGTGCTCCGCCATGCTGGCCTGCGCGCTCAACGCGGTGTGCAGCACGGGTTTCGGCCTGGGATACTGGGGGCTGCCCCGGTTCGGGGCGGAAGGTATCGCCATGTCCTCTTTTGTGGCGGTCAGCGCGGCGGCCTTGCTTAATCTGACCATGCTCATGCGCCACGGCTTTATTTCCCGCGCTTCTTTCGCGCCTTGGAACTGGGAGAAAAAAGCCCTGCCCTACCTGATCAAGGTCGCCACCCCGGCCGGGGGCATGCAGATTTTCTGGCAGCTGGGCTATATCGTGCTGCTGGCCGTCACCGCGTCCTTGCCCACGGACCAGATCAACGCCCTGGCGGGCATGACCGTGGGCATGCGCGTGGAATCCGTGCTGTTTCTGCCCTCTTTCGCCTTCAGCATGACCGGGTCCATGCTGGTGGGCCACTGCCTGGGCGCGGGCAACAAGGAAGAGGCCAAACGCGTGGGCTGGCGCATCATTCTTACCGGCTGTGCGGTCATGTCCCTGGGCGCGCTGCTGCTCTGGCCCTGGGTGCCGGAGCTTACCTCGCTCATCGCGCCGGACGCGGGCGTGCAGGGCCACGCCGTCTCCTATTTGCGCTACAATTTGCTGAGCACGCCCTTTTCCGTGGCCAGCATGGTTCTGGGCGGGATCATGACCGGCGCGGGCGCCACCATTTACACTTTTTGCGTATACAGTTCCGCCACCTGGCTGGTGCGCCTGCCCCTGGCCTGGCTGCTTGGGCATGTGCTATGGAAGACATCGGCCGGGGTGTTTCAGGCCATGTTTTTGTCTCAGGTCTTTCAAGCCGTTGCCATTCTGTTCATTTTCCAGACCCGGAACTGGGCCCGTTTCGCCATGACGGCGCGGCGCGGGGCAAGAAATTCCCTCCGCAAGGCTCCTTCCGAACCTACCTCCACAGGAGAGACGCATGACTGACAGCTTCCACCCCATCACTCTGGACGAAATGCAGACGTACCGGGAGCTGCACAGGGCTTCCGGCAGCCGGGCCGCGGACTACAGCTTCGGCAACCTCTGGGGCTGGGCCGAGCACTACGGCCTGGAATGGCGCTTCAGCGCTTCCCTGTGCTGGATACGCCAGACCAAGCCCGAACTGCAGTACTGGGCGCCCATGGGCGACTGGGCCGCCATTGACTGGAGGGAGAGGGAAGAATTACAGGTCTACGGCAGCTTTATCCGCGTGCCCTTCAAGCTCTCCGCCATGTGGGATCAGGCCCTGCCCGGCAAGGTCAACGTGGAGGAAACCCGGGGGCACTGGGATTACCTGTACAAGGCGGAAGAGCTGGCCGCGCTTTCCGGCAACCGCTTCCATAAAAAGAAAAACCTGCTCAACCAGTTCCTCAAATTCTATCCGGGCTATTCCTATATGCCCATGACCATAGACTGCGTGGAAGCCGTGCTGAAAATGCAGGAGGAATGGTGCCAGTGGCGGGAATGTCTGGTTTCCGAAGCTCTGCTTGCGGAAAACACGGCCGTGGAGCGCGTTTTGCGCTACTGGGACGTGCTGCCCGACCTGACCGGCGGCGTCATCCTGCTGGGCGGCAAGGTGGTGGCCTACACTGTGGGCGAACCCCTGACCGAGGATTCCCTTGTCGTGCACTTTGAAAAGGGCACCACGGAATTTAAAGGCATTTACCAGGCCATCAACTGCTTTTTCGCCCGTCAGGAAGGCGACGCCTACACCTACGTCAACCGCGAGCAGGACCTGGACGACCAGGGCCTGCGCAAAGCCAAGGAAAGCTACAATCCGGTGGCGTTCGTAAGAAAAAATACCGTGCGGGTGAGCGCCTGATCCCTCCCCAGCGTCGTACTCAGAAGAACTTTTTGGCCACGCCGCACAACGCCTGAAAACGTCCCAGACGAAGCCCGCCTTCCGCTAGAGCAGTTTCGCTTTGAGATTGTCGCTTAACGGCGGGCAAAGCCCGCCTACGCCAATCTTGCGGCAAGGATTTGAAGACAAATCCTTGCAGAGCAGTTGAACATTTTCAATGTTCGACTGCTCTAAATCCGCTCCGGCTGAACGTCGCGGCATGTCACCGGGACAAACACGGCCGGAGCGGAGGGCTCCCGTTTCTGTAATTCGGGGGAAAATAAGAATTTTTGCGTTTTGCGGCGGGTTTTTTGGGGTTTTTAAGGGGGGGGGGGGGGTTGTGGGCGCGGGCGTGGTTAAAAACCGGAAA
>JAVBNC010000111.1:0-14353 GCA_031551765.1 Desulfovibrionaceae bacterium | reverse complement strand
CTGGGGTGCTGATCTCATCCAACGCCTCAGAGAGCAGCCCTTGCGCGGATGCGCGTAACGACAATATGTTGTCATGTATGGACTCTGACATAACCATCCCTCCTTGGTTTGCTGTCATGTGCTTCATATATAGCCAACACGAAAAAAGATTGCACAACTTTGTAGGAAATTATTCTCAGAGTAATTTCTCCCAGCCTTTCTTACTCTCGGAGTAAGGCGTTTAGAACTTATCTGGAGAAAGTCATGCAAAACGACTGCCTGTCGTGTCTCAAAAAGCATGTGTCCGTGGCCCCATGGCGAATGGCGATTATAGTTGAGGGCAAAATACAGACGGTGAACAGCGGATTCGCCGAAATCCTGGGCATGCCGGAAGCGGAGGTTATCGGAAAAGAGCCTGACGCCCTGCTGCCGGGCCTGGATGTGTCGGACATGGCCCGCCATACCTTGGCCAGCGTGAGGCCGATGCTGCGCGAACGGGAATCAAGTATCCGTGGGAAGACGCGCGATCTGCGAGTGTACACGATCCCCACGGAAGAACGGCACACGGTGCTGATCGCGATTTCGGACCTGACGGCGCAGCGCGAGAGCCAGGCCGGCATCGCATACCAGATGGTGGAAGAGGACGGCGCCGACGACTTTTGGGTTTTTGACAGGGACCGGAACCTTGTCTTCACCAACGCCACCCGCCTCGCTGACGTGCCGATCCCCGCCGGCAGAGACATTCTCTCGCTGCTCACGCCGGAGAGCCAAGAGGTCGCGGAGGGTAACTTCGCCTGGGCTCAGGATAACCCGGGCGAAACCGTGCACTTCAGGCTTGAGGTAATGCGCGGCCCCGGCAAGCCCACAACCACCATCAACGTGGACGGGAAATTTGTCTTCGATGACGAACGCGGCCACTTCCTGTGTGTGCTGCGCGGCCCCATGCTGGAAGGCGCGGGCATCCTCAAGCGGTTGCAGATGACTTACAGCGTCACCACTGACGCGGAATTGGCGAAAAAGCTCAGGGCGTCACCGGCCCGGATATCCGCCGTGCGCAATGGCCAGGCTCCCGTAGCCCGTACATGGGTTTGGCGTGCATTTGAGGAAACCGGAGAGTCTATGGACTGGATCGCCACCGGGAAGGGGAAGAGACGGCTGGGGAAGAAGGAAAGAAGGGCTGGGTAAGGAATTCCACTCCAGCATGGATTGAGTGGGCACATGGATTGGGCACATGAAACGACCTCAAAACCGATAGAAAACTATGTGCCCATAAAATAAAATTCAATAATTTCACTATATAATATTAAATCCCATGCGTTCGGGACGCAGGGGCCGGAGGTTCAAATCCTCTCATCCCGACCAGGAAAATTAAGGACTTACAGCTTAACAGCTGTGAGTCCTTTCCCTTTTATTACCCTATTGCTACCCGCTTGAAGGAACCAGCTTTACACGATATCTTGGCTAAAATATTACCATTTATCCCTCCCAAGGTTGGTGAACAGGGCAACCGTGACGCTGTATGTATGTCGTTCCGAAAGCCGAAGCGGGCGCCAAAGTGCAGGTCCGCAAGCTCGACAAAGGGAAAAGAGGCGATTCAGGTGCACCGTCCTGGAAGAAGTAGTATGAGTGCGGAGGGGAATTATCCTATTTTACAACATATTTTGCGCGCAACAGCTGCATTTCAGCGGCATGCCCCGCAAGATCGAGCGGCGTCTCCGTTATGAACGACAAAGAAGCCAGGGCCGGATGAGTGAGAATAGCAACAATGGCTTTCAGCCCTATATGGCCGCCGCCTATGCTCGCGTGCCGGTCTTTGCGGCTGCCAAAGGGATGCATGCTGTCGTTGAGGTGAAACGCCCGCAACCTGTCCAGCCCGATGGCCCGGTCAAAGCTTTCCAGCACTTCGTCCAGCCTGTTCACGATGTCATGGCCGGAAGCGAACAGGTGACAGGCGTCAAAGCAGACGCCCACCTTCTCTTGTAACACAACCCTGTCGATAATGGCCTTGAGTTCCGCAAAGCTCTTGCCGACTTCCGACCCTTTTCCGGACATGGTCTCCAGCAGCAGCATTGTCTCATGGTCCGGCCGGAGAGACGCGTTGAGCGCTTCCGCTATCAGGGGAGCGGCCGCGTCAACCCCGCTGCCGCCGTGGCTGCCGGGGTGCATGGCGTAGAGGTTCCCCGGTAGGTGCTGCAGCTTGGCCAGGTCCTCCGCCAGCATGGTAACGGCCAGTTCCCGCACGCGCGGGGCCGGGGAGCAGGCGTTCAGCGTGTACGGGGCATGGGCAACAACGGGAGCAAAGGCGTGTTCCGCGAGAAAGGCACGCAAGGCGGCGGCGTCCTCGATATCGAGCGCCTTTGAGCCTGTCCCGCGAGGATTCCTCAGAAAAAACTGAAAGGTATCGGCGCCGATGGACAAAGCGTCCTTGCCGATGCGCAAAAAGCCTTTTGTCGAGGATTGGTGCGTTCCAATATGCAGCATACGATGCGCGGCCGGGTTGTTTTCCTCAGGCCCGGGGCCTGACCGCCAGGCGGATCTTTTCCATGACCACTTTTTCGTCGATGGGCTTGGGCATGTGGTCGTTCATGCCCGCTGCCAGGCACTTGTCTACGTCTTCCTTAAAAGCGTTGGCGGTCATGGCGATAATGGGAATGGCGCGCGCTCTGGGCAGGTCCAGTGAACGAATTTCCCGCGTTGCCGCGTAGCCGTCCATGACGGGCATTTGCAGATCCATCACGATGAGGTCATATTTTTCCGGATGCTGCGTGAACATGCGCACGGCTTCCAGGCCGTTTCCCGCCGAATCAATGTGCACGCCCGTGCTTTCCAGCAGCGCGGTGAAAATCTCGCGGTTGATGTCCACGTCCTCGACCAGCAGCAGAGTCACGCCCGAAAAGTCGGGCGCCTTTTCCGCTTCTTGCGTCGCGCTTTCCCGCGTCTCCAGGGTACCCCCTCCCGCTTCGTTGACAGCGGCCGCCACGGTGGAGGGGAACAGCGGCCGGGAAAGAAAGCGGTGCGCGCCCAGCGCGGCCGCTTCTTTTTCCATGGCGGTCCATTCCGCGAAAGAGGCTATGAACACCACTTGGTCGGCGTCCAACATACCCTCAAGCTGCCGTGCCGCTTCCAAGCCGGAACCGCCCGGCAGCCCGGCATCCACAAAGACCACTGTATAGGGCGTGCCCGTCCCGTTCGCGCGACGCAGCAGCGCGGCGGCCTCGCAGCCGTCGCCCACGGCGGCGTTGGGCAGGTCCAGTTCCTCCGCTACGGCGGAAAATTTCCCGCGCAGCCCATCGTCCATGCTGACAAGGCAGGCCGCCGAGCCCGGGCGGATGCGCGCCACGGCTTGCTGCGGCGCGCGTTCCAGCTCCACCTCAATGGTAAAGGTCGAGCCCTTGCCGGGCTGCGATTCCACCCACACCTTGCCGTTCATTTTTTCCACAATGCTCTTGGATATGGCCAGCCCCAGGCCCGTGCCCCCGAAACGCGCCGCTATGCTGCCGTCGGCCTGCTCAAAAGCGTTGAAAAGCCGCCCCGCCTGCTCTTTGGTCATGCCGATACCGGTGTCCGCAACCGTAAAGCGCAGAACGCTGCGCGCTTCTTCCCTGCGCACCTCTTCCACCGCCAATGAAATGGACCCGCCGGACGGGGTGAATTTCACGGCGTTGGACAGCAGGTTCGTCACCACTTGGGAAAGGCGCAATTCGTCGCCCGCATAGGCGGTGTGCAGCTTTTGGCCCAGCGTCATGTCCAGCGCCTGCTGCTTCTGCTCGGTGCGGTCCAGAATCAGATCGCGGATTTTTATCAGCATCCGCTCCAGGTGCAGTGGCTCGTGAGCCAGTTCGAACTTGCCCGCTTCGATTTTGGACATGTCCAGCACGTCGTTGATAAGCCCCAGCAAATGGGCGGACGAAGTGGCTATGGTGCCCAGGCAGTAGCGCAACCGTGCCATGTCGCCGGCGCTTTCCGCTATTTTGCACATGCCGATAATGGCGTTCATGGGCGTGCGCATTTCATGGCTCATGCGGGAGAGGAAGTCACTTTTGGCGCGGCTGGCCTGTTCCAGCTCGCTGGTGCGCTGCGCGACAATATTTTCAAGATTTCTGCTCATTTTCCGGTTCTTAAGCAGCAGCACCATCACCGCGCTGAATCCCAGGGTGAGCAGTATGGCGAACAGAACAAGATACGGCAGCGTATCCCGGAGCATTTTGCTGTTGTAGTCAAAAACCTTGCGCTTCCACCGTTCCGATATGGCCAGGGTATCGATGTGGCGCAGGGTCTTGTTCAAAATGGACTGCAAGACCACTTCGTTTTTGTTCAGCCCGAACTCCGAGACATACGGGTAGCGGAAAACCACGTTGGCCTTGAATCCCGGTTTTTCCAGATAGTTGGTCAAACTGAGCAGAAGGTTCTGCGTGGCCATCACCAAATCCACCTCGCCCCTTTCCAGCGCGGCAAAGGCCTGCAGGGTGTCGCCATAATCACGCATGCTGGTGTTGGCGGGGAACCACTCGTGAAACAGCTCTGCATAGGCTGTATCCGCGACAAGCCCCACCCTTGCGCGCAAAATTTGGTTCATGTCCACATCCGGATACTCCGCCTTGGAAATAAGGGCGTAGGTATCCTCGCAGTAGGGCTCGTCAAGCCATAAAAACCTGCCCTCCCTGGCTTTGGTGCGCAACAGTTCGGAGACAATGGCAAAATCTCCGCGTTCAAGCATGGCAAGCAACTCCGCCCAAGTGATATCTTTTGGCGTGACAACTCTGAAATACAACCCGGTAAGGTGCGTGACCTGCTGCAGCACATCGGCCGCTATGCCCTGAAAGGCGCCTTCCTTCTCATTATAAAAAGCGACAGGGTAGTTATCCGCTTCAGCGGCATAGGGAACACCGCTTTCCGGAGTACTGTGGCGACGGATATACTCTCTTTCCTCTGCAGTAAGAAACTTGCGCACTCTGTACGCGAGGTATTGCTCAAAGCCTGATTTGTACAGCTCCGTCAGCTCGTAAAACCCTCCGTTCTGCAAATACTTCAGCATAACTGAGATGAAAGGCTTCAGCTCCGGATTGTTGGTGGTCAGTGAGAGCGGAGAATAAAGCAGCGGAAAGTAGTCTTCCGATTTAATGAAGTCGTGGTCTTCAAACAAGGCCTCCACGGAGCTTTCATCCAGGTACGCGTCAATCTCTTTGCTTTTGAGCAGCTCTACCGCTTCGTCCTCGCTGTTCAAAAAACGCGCCTCATAGGGGAGTTTCCATGAATCCTTGACCTGGGCGTAGGTTGTGCTCCCTTCCAGAAACGCGGCCCGCAACGGCCGCTCTTTTGCTATTTCCGCCAGTTTGTCCGCGCCTCTGTGGGTGAATATCTTGATGGTCCGCTGAATCATGGGATCGGTCATGAAATAGCGGCCCATACGTTCCGGGGTGGGGCTCAGTTCCCCGGTAAAATCTATTTCATTAACTTGCAGCGCTTCATTAAGTTCATCCCAACCGTATGAGCGCGCCGTAAAAGGAATACCGAACAGGCCACCGAGTCTTTCGCAGACCAACCTTGAAAATCCGTCAACCGTATTGCCGTCCATAATGAAGGACTCGGTTGTCCTGGTTACGCCATAGATAAATTCTTTTCTTGTTTGTTTCAGCTTTTCAATTGCGGAAATATCTTCCGCAGTTACGCCTGGGATTGATGTATAACTATGATACACAGGAAATGCATTGTTTTTCTTTTTCTGTTCAAAAGAACACGCAGATGAAAACAGCATAAGTATCGCCGCCAAAACGGCACAAACGATACGCTGAGCATTTCGTAGGCATACTGCGTATTTTACGGATTCCATAGGTTGATACCGTAAGGCTTTCCGCTTCATACCGCAAGGCATTGTGTCCAATATTGTCGGTCCTCGGCCAATGCCCGGCTCCCGGCCGTCGCGCGGAAACAGCCCGTTTGGATCAGCTGCGCCGCTGTAAAACGCCAGAGGCGGGACCGGTTTTCCGATCCCGCCTCTGGCGTTTTGCAGACTTTGCCCAGGCCGTCGGCCGGGCTAAAACTTTTTTGTATTCCCGGGCCGTTCAGCCTTTTCCGGGGTGATGTCAATCTCGTCCGGCTCGTTGACGGAGCGCCGGAAATCACGCAGGGCCTTGCCGAGGTTTTTACCCAGCCCCGGCAGTTTCTTGTACCCGAACAGGGCCACGAAAATGGCGAGGATAATCAGTATCTGGCCGATGCTGAACCTTCCGAAAAACATACACCCTCCGGGCGCGTATACGCGCCGCGTCTAAATACTTACATCAAGGTCTGGGTTGCGCCGTCAATTCCTTCCAGTTGGACGGCAGGCGGATTTCCCCGCTTACAGGGGAACCGGCCGCCCAGCAGGGCAGGATCATGCTCTTTTCCCCGGTGCCGCCCGCCGTGATGATCAGCAACTGGTCCAGGAACGGCTTGGGAACCGGCTTGGCCGGATCCTGCTCCCGGAACACCCAGGTAGGCACGCCCTTCTTGGCCATATTCGTATCCAGAAACTGTTCTTTAAACTCCGCGAAAGGCACCTTGGCATGTTCCTTAATATAGTCGGTAATGGACTTGCGTGTCCAGCCTTCCTTGGCCAGCATGGAGGCCGTGTCCTGGGCGATGACCATGATGACGGTGTTGCGATAGGGCCTGTCATGCCCCTTCATCCAGGAAGCGACGAGTTTGAGAAACCCTTCCCTGCTCTGCCCTATGCCCAGAATGCCCGTGTATCCTTCCACGGCCGCCAGGGTCACCACGTTGGCGTGCGCGGGCAGGCCCAGTTCGGTATGGAACGGCGTCCAGGGGTTGGCTGCCGCGTTTTCCGCGAACAGCATCACGAACTCGCCGGGCTGGCCCATGGTGGACATGTCAGTCACCCCGGGCCAGCTGCCGCCGATATTCTGGAAAATCAGGTGCAGCGCGCGACTGAGCGCCGCGTTGGATTTCCAGCCCCGGCCGAACGTGTTGGTACCGGCGTTGATGTCCAGGTCCTTGACGATGGGGCCGCTGAGAATCATCAGCGCGGCGTCCGGGTTGGTGGTGGTGCCCCATCCGCGCAGGTCGAATTCACTTTTGGCGGCCAGCTCCACAGCGGTCAGCAACACGGGCATGTGTTTGGGCTCGCACCCGGCCATGACCGCATTGACGGCAATTTTCTCCACGGTGGCCTGCCCGCCCAGAGGGTCCAGGGTGGCTATCACGAAGTCACCGGAAATGTCGGCCCCTCGCATCATGTCGGCCACGCGCTCTTTGGTGGGCGGCACGATGGGCAGGCCGTCGGTCCAGCCGCGCGCGTAGAACCGCTCGTTGATTTCTGCCAGTTCGTCCTTTTTGACGGCGACCTTCTCCACGGGCGTTTTGGGGAACTGGTTGGCCTTGGCCGGGTGGGTGATTTTGTTGGCCAGCATGGACTCATGGAGCATTTCGTCCACGTACTTGCCGCTCTCCCGCACGCCGGAGGGGTTATACACCATGACGCTGCCGGCCGCGTGCGCGGAGAAAGCCGTCGCCAACAAAAGAGAACAAGCGATGACAACAACGCGGACAGACATGCCGCCTCCTTATTTCGGGGAAAGACGCCGCTTCCGGAACTGAAAGCGCTCCGGAAGCGGCGTGTTGCACTGTTGCGGCTTAATAGCCGTCAATCTTCACTGAAACGGGTTTCACAACCTGCGGAAAAGGAATCCAGGTTTGCGACTGCTTACCGGGACCGCCGGTGACCACGATCTTGAACGACTTCGTGGTGGCGAAGCGCTGCACAAAGGTCGTGTCGGTCACCTGGCCGAACTCCTTGGGCGGCACGCATCTTTGGGGCGCGTAGTTTTTGAACATGGCGCCCGTGTTCTTCAGCAGGTATTCCCGCGCCGCTTCCTTGGTGGGGAAGTCGCGCTGGATCTGTTGCGCGTGTTCCGGGCACAGGAACAGGAAGACGTAGGGCGAGGTGTTGTGCTTGCCCAGCGGCTTGTCATAGTCGGCCAGGCAGGAATAAACCCCGCCCGCGTTGCCCATGATGGTCATGCCCAGGGTGTTCATCAGCTGCGCGCCGGTCTGGCTGTCGTGGTCCACGTTGCAGCCGCCCAGGTACGCCCCGTACATGGTGACCACGCTGTCCGTGGGCTTGAAGCCCTGTTCCACGGCGTAGGTCTCTTTCCAGGGGTTTTCTTTCTCGTTTTCGGTAAACACCATGGCCACAAAGTCGCCGGAAGTGCCGTGCGTACTCTTGTCGTACGTAGGCGCGACCGAACCGCCTATCACGTCGCCCACCAGGTTGATGAAGTAGCCCAGCGAGTTGGTGACCGGATTGCCCGGCCCGGCGGTGCCGGTGCTGGGATTGAGGCCCAACTTTTCAATGACCGGCCCGCTGATGATGACCATGGGCACTGTGGGCGCCGTGGTGGTGGTAGTGCCCCGCCAGCTCACGTCCGGGTGTTTCATGGCTTCGATGGTGGCCAAAAGCAGCGGCATGTGTTCGGGCTTGGCCCCGGCCATGACGCCGTACACGGCCACCAGTTCCACGGTCAGCATGCCCTGGCGCGGCGGCACAACCCAGACCACTTCGGCCGGATCACGCTTGGTGCCTTTCAGCATTTCCGCCACCTTGTCCGGGGTGGGCGGCACGATGGGCAGGGAAAGCGACCACTTGCGCTTGACGAACAGCTCGTTCAGTTCCGCATAGCTGCCTTTGAACTTCATGGTTCTGGCGGGATAGGGCTTCACGGTCGCGACGTCTTTCTCCTTGGTCGCCTTCCAGGCGATGGAGGCTTTCACGATGTCGTCAAACGCCTTGTCGATCTTGGCGTTCACTTCGGCCGGGGGAATCATGCCGATGGGGTGCGGCACCATAACATAGCACATGTCCGTCAGGCCCTGGCTTTTCTGGGTGCCTTTGGCCAAGGTCATGAACTGGTCGGTCACGATGGTGACGGTGGGAATCTTCGCCTTTTCCAAGTTAGACTGGTCAACTACCAGCCATGAGGTGCAGGAACCTCAATCGGCCTGCGCGCCGATAACCAGGTCTGGTTTCAGCGTTTTGATATAGTCCGTTATGCGCTGCGAATTCTGCGCGCTGGCGGAGATGATGTTGGTGCTGGGGTCGGTTTCATAGATTTTGACGATCTTGACCGTGGGGTATTTCTTCTGCAGCAGTTCCCCCAACCGGTTCATGGCCACGTCGCCGTTGTTCTTGCCGTTCCAGCGCAGCGCCACGGTTTTGCCGTCCAGGCTGCTGATGCGCGGGGCCGGATCTACCGAGGTTTTCTCGATTTCCCCGGTGGGAATAATGAGCTCCCACTCCTGGGGGGCTGCCTGCCCTTTCTTGGCTTTTTCGGCTGCTCCTGCGGCGCCGACGCCGCACATAAGCGCGACGGTCAGCGCCAGAAGCAACCATTTGCGTGCTTTCAGCATCCCGGCCTCCTGTGTGTTACAGTTGTGAACACATCTCCGCTTTACCAGCGGAAACGTCCGTCAGCCCTCTTCTGAAAGACCCGGCGGGCCTTGCCTCATTCACTCTTCTCCGGCTCCAGGAAGTGCGCTGGGCGCTTCATGGGGCCGAAACGAAGCGGCCGGGCGGCCCGTTTATGTCCCCGTCCGCCGGGCCTTTCAAAAGAGGTCCGACGGACGGGGGGCTGTGTTCCGCAAGGCGGAACGGTTTAGTAGTCCGCTTTCACGGAAACGGGCTTGATGCTCTGCGTGAAGGCCGTCCAGATCTGGGACTGCTTGCCCGCGCCGCCGGAAACGGCGAACTTGATGGATTCGGGCTTGATGTAGCGCGGCAGAAGCGCGTCGGCCGGGGTGTTGGCCGGGGGCACGCAGCGCTGCGGCGCATAGAGGTGCAGCGGCATTTTGGCCGTTTCGATCAAGTACTTCTTCACGTCCTGCTTGTTCGGGAAGTCCTTCTGGATCTGCGCGGCGTGTTCCGGGCAGAGGATGATAAAGGTGAACACGCAGGAGTTGTTCTTGGTGTAGGGCTTGTCGTAATCGGCAAAGCAGCTGGTCACGCCCGAGGCGTTGCCCAGAATGGACAGCGCCAGAGTGTTCAAGAGCGGCTTGCCGGTCAGGCTGTCGTGGTCCACGTTGGCCCCGCCAAGGTAGGAACCAAACACGGTGACGACGCTATCCGTCTTCTTGAAGCCCACTTCTTCCGCGTAGCTTTGTCCCCAGGGGTTTTGCGCGTCGTTTTCCACGAACACCTGGGCCACGAAGTCGCTGGAGCCGCCGTGCGTGCTCTTGTCGAATTCAGGGGCCACGGAACCGCCCACAATGTCGCCCACCAGGTTGATAAAGTAGCCGACGGCGTTGGGGGCCGCGTTGAGCGGGCCGGAAACGCCGGTGCCCGCGTTGATGCCCAGCTTCTGGACCACGGGACCGCTGATCAGGATAAAGGGCACGGTGTAGGCCGTGGTCGTGGTGGTGCCGCGCCAGCTGACGTCCGGATGCTTGAAGGCTTCCACAGTGGCGATCAAAAGCGGCATGTGTTCCGGCTTGGCGCCGGCCATAACGCCCAGAGCGGCCACCAGTTCAACGGTCAGAATGCCTTCGCGCGGGGGCACAACCCACAAGACTTCCGCCGGGTCACGCTTGGTGCCTTTCAACATTTCCGCCACCTTTTCAGGAGTGGGCGGCACAATGGGAATGCCCAGGGACCACTTGCGCTTAAGGAACAGCTCATTCACTTCGGCATAGCTGCCTTTGAAC
This sequence comes from Desulfovibrionaceae bacterium, assembly GCA_031551765.1. Taxonomy (GTDB): domain Bacteria; phylum Desulfobacterota; class Desulfovibrionia; order Desulfovibrionales; family Desulfovibrionaceae; genus JAVBNC01. Next base: position 3,679 of record JAVBNC010000111.1, on the reverse strand, counting down.
TTCATGCGCTTGGCCGGGTACGGCTTGACCGCCGCGCCCATATCGCCCTTACCGGCCTTCCAGGAGATGGATGCCTTGACGATATCGTTGAACGCCTTGTCAGCCTTGGTTTCCACGTCGGCTTTGGGGATCATGCCGATGGGGTGCGGCACTTCCACGTAACACATGTCGGTCAAGCCCTGGCTCTTTTGCGTGCCGCGGGCCAGGGTCATAAATTGGTCGGTCACGATGGTGACGGTGGGGATCTTCGCCTTTTCCAAGTTAGACTGGTCAACTACCAGCCATGAGGTGCAGGAGCCTCAATCGGCCTGCGCGGCTATCACCAGGTCCGGTTTCATGGCCAATATGGTATCGGTCACGAACTTGGACTGGGCCTGGTTGCCCGTAATGGTGTTCAAACGGCTGTCGGTGTACGATTTGACGATCTTGGTGTTGGGGTACTTCTGCTGCAGCAGCACGGCCAGGCGGTCCAGGAAAATGTCGCCGTTGTTCTTGCCGTTCCAGCGCAGCACCACGGTTTTACCTTCCAGGGTATTGATGCGCGCGGCGGGCTGCACCGTGGTTTTCTGAATTTCCCCGTTGGGGATGATCAACTCCCATTCCTGGGCCGCTTTGGCCCCTTTGGGAGCTTTTTCGGCCGCTCCGGCAACACCGCACGTCAGTGCAAGGGTCAGCGCCAGAAGCAGCCAGGTACGTGCTTTCAGCATCGTAGCCTCCTGTTGTTGCGGTTTAGAATACTCGTCTCAGCCGATATGCGAAAAGCCCGCCGGGCCGCCGAAACGATCCGGACGGGAATTTTCCGGTGTTAAATGCTCTTCTCCAGCCCAAGAAGGTAGGCGGGAACCTTGCGGGTAAGCAGGTCCAGGTTGGCGTCGGACACGCCCTCTTTTCTCAGGCCGCGGATAAACGCACGCATGCCGTCAATGGGCGTGGGGTTGCCGGCCTGGCCCAGGTCGGTGTTGATGAACTGCTGCTTGGGCGCCAGGGCGATGTAGGAGGCGAAATCCTTCATGGTGGTCTGGCGCGCGCTCTTGTAATGGGCCAGCACCGCGTTGGCGCCTTTGTAGTACGGCAGCACGCTGTGCTCCAGGTACGCGCCCGCGGCCAGGCATTCCTTGGCCTGGTCCATGGAGAGGAACCAGGGTTCCTGGGTGGCGTGCGTGACCACGGTCTTTTTCAGGCCCACTTCCTTGGCCTTTTTCACCAGGGCCACGCTCTCCGCCGGGGCGGAATGGCCGGTGGCGAAGATAATGTCCTCTTTGCCGCACAATTCCATAACCTGCACCACTTCCGGCAGCACCTTGCCGGAGGCGTCCAGCACCGGCACGCCGCCGCCCTTTTGCTTCATGTCATAGGCGGACTGGTAGGTGGGCATCCAGATACAGCGGCAGTAGCCACCGGTGATCTGCGTGGCCAGTTTGGCGGCCTGCACGTTGACCTTGTCGCCGTTGTTCTTGTTCAGCACGATGCCGCCGAAAATCTCAATACCGGGGATGGTGGCCCGCAAAATGTAGGCGTTGTCCGCCGTGGCGAAATCGTGGCATTTGAACATGATGCCCCTGTAGCCGTTCTGCTTGCACTGCCGGGTCAGCGTGACCTGGTCGATGCAACGCGCGCGCACGTCCGGGTCGGCATGCACGTGGCTTTCAATGATGCCGTTCAGGTCGGGATCCACGCCCGGGGCAAAAGCCGCCGCGCTTTCCGGCAGCAGGCCGCCGGCCGCCAGGACGCCGCCGGCCGCAGCCACGCCCTTAAGAAAATTTCTGCGCTTTTTGGACACGGAATCTGACATGATTGCCTCCCGGGTTGCGGTTAGAAGTAAAAGAAAATGCCGCGTAAAATGCCGTAGCCGTAAAGGGATCGCACCTGGCCAATGCCGGCACGTGGATGTTCCGTACACGTGGACAGCCCTGAAAAAGACTGCTCCGGCACATTCCAAAGAGGCTTGTGAATAGATGCACGATAGTGGGGAAATGTAAAAAACGTTCCAGGCACATGTAAATTTTGTGTAAAGAAAATAAAAGCACCATCAGATGAAAAATCAGCATGGCTATCGTATGCCGCCAAGAAACGAGGCGGAAAATCTACCGCCATGCGACGCGGCCGCATCGATGGACTGAGAAGGTTCTTGTGTCACCAGCCAGCGCGACCGCAGCTTTTTATCCAACCGGCTTTTTCATCTCTTGCCGGAATTGATTTTCCGGCTATGCTCAAGTATCGTTTATTTCTTACAAATATCGCGCACCCGAGGCCAAGCCGTGGCAACACCAGCCCGAGGAGGATGCCGTGTCTTATTTCAGCGCTTCCTATTACTTTGACGAATCCTATTATCTTCGCTGCAAACTGGCTCTGCTGGCCCATGAGGGCGGTCGTGCCCCGGACGGGCAGGCCTGGACAGAATCGTCGTTGCGCCGAGCTATCCAGGATGCCGGCTTAACGCCGCAGAGCCATTACGAAACACACGGCCGGTACGAAGGCCTGAACCCCAACTTGTATTTTAACGAAACCGAGTATCTGAACGCCAAGCTGGGGCAGTTGCACTCCATTGACGAGCGTGATGCCACCGGCAAGGTCTACACCCTGCAAAGCCTCAAAACCGCCCTTGACGCGGCGGGTATGACGACGGCGGAGCACTACGAGCGCTACGGCGCGTTCGAAACAAACGCCCAAGGCCGCTACATTAACCCTTCCAACGCCTTTGACGCCAACTCTTACTACGCCACCAAGCTCCTGCAGTGCCAAGAAAACGGCGAAACCGTGGGCGGCCATACGGGTAACGCCATTACCTTGAATGACCTTATCCCCGCTTTTATGCAGGCAGGGCTTTCCCCGATCAATCACTACTTAAGCTATGGCAGCCTGGAAGCCTATATTGCGGGCATGGCCTTTGCACGGAACGTATCCCTTGACCAGCGGACGGCTGCTGATCCGGGCCGGGAAATCACCTGTGCCATACCTGACGGCTTTGAGCGTATACATGTGAGTATGGATGGAAAAAATGTGACGGTCACCGGAGAAGCGCACGGCGCCGTGCTGACCCTTGCCGCCAATGGTACGGTGAGCGGCATGGTAAAGGGCGAGATGGCCGATGCGTCTGTGCTGTCCGAATATAAACTCCTGGATGCCTCCGCTGTCACCGGCGGTCCTTTAATCCTGGATACGCAAAATGTCGCGCACAAGCACGATGTGACCGGCAGTGCCACGGCCGTCACGACTTTTTTGCTGAGCCAGACATTCTTGAACGCCAAGGGCGGCACGGGCGCCAACACCTTTATCGTCCATGCGGATACGCTCAGCGATGCGGATGCGATCACGGGTAATTATAGAACCATCCAACTCGGCGGCGGCGCGAAAGACCGTATCAGCCTGGCCGAAGGCGGCATAAAGTCGTCCTTCATTTCCGGCATTCGCGGCACGGATGGGGCGGATACGATCGAAATTACGGGAAGTTCACGGTATGGGCTTGGAATGCACGGCCTCTCACTGGGAGACGGAGACGACTACTGCAGCCTAGGCCCCATGGTGCATGTGGACTATTTATTTAGGCTCTAGACCATCAGGATATCACCTGGTAGGCTAGAAAAATGTTTGCAAACAGCAAGTTGAGTCGATACAAAGTTGGAAAAATTATTGAGTGCTTTTGCATCGACATAGACGCCACCAAAACCGCTCTGCTTCT
>JAVBNC010000148.1:0-18853 GCA_031551765.1 Desulfovibrionaceae bacterium | reverse complement strand
ACGCAAAATTCGCCTGACCCATAGCATTTTCATTTGTATTTTTTCTATTAACGGCTGACAAAGCCAGCCTTTAAGCGACAATCTGCTCTAAACGTATTATTGTATCCGCACTTCCACCACGGTGGGGGAAATCTGCACCTTTTCATACTTTTTCGGCGCCTGGTTCAGGTCCAGCACCAGACGCGCGCTCTCCGGCTGGCGGCCGACGCGGGAGCCCTTGACCACGTTGTTGGACGGCACCTTGGGGGCCTGCAGGTTTTTCCAGTCGCCCATAAGATCCAGCACCAGCCGGTCCGGGCCTGGCAGCACAAAAAGCTTGGCCACGAAAGGCTCTTCCGCTTCCACGCGCAGCACCATGCTCTGCCCCGCGAAGCTCAAGGTCGCGGATTTGGCGGTGTGCGGGCCTTTGGCGGCAGCGGCCAGGGCCGCCTTGCTTTCCTGGGCCTGTTTTTTAGGGTCGGCCTTGGGCTCCGGTTTGGTTTCAGGCTTGGACGCGGGCTTGACTTCAGGCTTTTTCCCGTTGGCGGGAGCAGCCGCGCCGCCCTTGAGCGGCACTTCGGTCCTTTTATCCAGCTGCCCCTGGGCGGGTGTGCCTGACTGCGCTTTTTCAGGCTTTTTGGAAGAAGGCGGCGCGGGCGGAATGGAAAAGAAACCAGCCCCCTGACCCTGCGGCTGCGCGGCAAGCTGCTTGCCGTTGCCGGGAGCGGCAGTGGAAACGGGAGGCTCCACCTTGGGCAGGGAGGGGGGAGGAGTCTGCGGCGGAGTGGTGGGAGTGACGGCCGGGGGCACGCTTTGCGCGGGGGCCTGGGCCACGGCCTGGCCGGAATTTTGGCCGGCTGCCTGCGCGGGAGGCGGCGTGACCGGGGCGGACGGGGCAACAGCTGGCGGCGCGGCGGCCGTTTCCGGCTTGGTCACGTTGGAAGCCGTGGCACCGGGAGAAATTTTCCCGCCGGGGGAAGGCTTGTTGAGCATAATTAACAGCATGGCGCCCAGCACCACGCCGAGAATGAGCACGGTAATGCCCTTGTTCATTAATCATTTCTCCTCATGGAATCCTCTAAAGCAGTTTTGCTTTGCGCTTGTCGCTTAACGGCGGGCAAAGCCTCGCAGGAGCGCACCCCGCCCGCGCCAGCCTCGCGGGCCTTGCGGAACGAAATGCGGCAAGACCGGAGCATTTTATCCGAGTGGATATTTTCAAAAACAAAATGCTCTACATGCGCGCGCCGGGCTAGCTGTGTGTCCTGCCTTCCAGGAACAACAAGAACTGGCTGGCTGTGGCGAAATCCGGAGCAAGCTCAAGGGCCAGGCGCAAATGCTGGATGGCGCTTTCCACGTCATTGAGGTCGTGGTAGGTACGGGCCAGGTTAAAATGGACGCGCTCGTCGTTGGGCATCCATTCCAGGGCCCGCAGGTGGGCTTTCAGGGCCAGATCCACCAGCCCCAGACGGCGCAGGTGCAGCCCGAATTCAGAAAACACCAGCTGCCCGTCGTAGGGATTGACGTTGGGGCAGCTGATAAGCGCTTCCAAGGTTTCCTTGCCCTCTTTCCTGTTGCCCTGCTTGATCTGCAAAAGCCCCAGGGCGAAGCGGGAACGCAGCTCATGCTCCTGCAGGGGCTCGCCCTGCGGGATCTGTTCCGCACGGCTTTCCGGCTCGTCGTCCAGTGATTCTTCGACAATACGGGCCAGTTCCGCCTGCTGCACCGGCGAAAGCTCCCCCTGGTGCAGACGCAACGGCGGTGGCGCGTTGAGCCAATTACGAAGCAGATTGGGGTCGTCCGCACGCAGCTGGTAGGCAGATTCCACCTCGCCCCGCTCTATGTCCGCAATGGACACGCGCTCGGAAGAGCGCCGGTCCTCATGCGAAAGCTCCTCTTTCGGGACCACTTCACAGGAAGGCTCCGGGGTGTACCGGGACTCGAATTCCCGGAAACTGATACGTTTGGGTTCCGCCATGGGCTCGAAAATAGCGTTCAAAGGCTGCACGATGAACGCGCCGTCTTCCGCCTCCCACACAAACCACAGGCGTTTTCTTTTCACCATGGGCCGCAGGGAAGCGCCCAAAGCCGACGGCAGTTCATTGGTGGCGTATACGCCAAGATAGGTGTTGTTGTCCGCCAAGACTGTCTCCCTGATCTGCAAGCCGCCTAAAAATCCAGAAAAGCTCCCGAGAGGGAACGTATTCCGGGCACCCGCGTGGGCCGCAGGGCCGGTTTCCCTCTCTAAGCGTTCCAGCAGGCGTGTTTTTTTGGCCGCCCATGGCCGCGCCCGTCCAAATCCATTCGAACGGCGCAGTATCCACACTCCGGTGTATAGATAACTTCATTTACCCATGCCCGGAAACAGAGTAAAGGGAAACTTGCAGCGTATGGAGAAATGTTATGACTCACGACTCTGGCAATCCTTTCAGCGGCCTGGACAAAACCCGCTTTCGCAAAGCGGAAAATCCCAAAGAGCGCCCTGAGCCGAAAAAAAAACACACTGCACCAGAGCCTGACGAAGCGGACGAAACCGCACTGTTCATGCGCGTGGTGGGCGACGTCACCCCGGCGCGGGAAGAGGACGAGGATGATTTCGCCCGGCTGCTGGCGGAACATTCCCCCGGCGGAACCGCTCCCGCAAAGAAAAATACGGCCAAGGCGGCCCCCTCCTCCAGGCCGGTCCCGGACTTTACCCTGCCGCCGGAAGATGCGGACCTGTTCGCGCGGGCCGTCAGCGACGTGGCCCCGGTGCGGGCCGGGGGCCGGGACCTCTCCCCGCCCCCAACGGCCAAAGAGCGGCCGCAGCATGCGGACCGGGCCCTGGCGGACTTTCTGGCCGGGAAAATCGAATTCGCCCTGGAGCACACGGACGAATTCATAGAAGGCCACGTGCTGGGCCTGGACCCGCTGGTGCTGGCCAAGCTCAAGGCCGGGCACTACAGCCATGAAGGGCACCTGGACCTGCACGGCCAGAACATGGAGCAGGCTTTCGCCGCCATGACCCGCTTTCTCAAAGCCGCATACCAGGAAGGTAAGCGCAACGTGGTGCTGGTCACCGGCCGGGGCAGAAACTCCCCGGGCGGCGACGCCGTGCTGCGCGAACGCGTGCAAAGCTGGCTTACCCGCGACCCCTTCAAGCGCGTGGTGCTGGCTTTCTGCACCGCCCAGCCCAAGGACGGCGGGGCCGGGGCCCTGTACCTGCTGCTGCGCAAGCGCAAAAAAAGCCAGGGCAAGATCATCTGGGACCGCGTGCCGTCCATGGAAGAGCTGCTTTTATAGACGCGAACGCGGCAACGCTGTTTCGACATCCCTTTCCATCATAAAGAGAGACGCACATGACACAGACCATAGGCATTATCGGCTGCGGCAACATGGGCGGGGCCATAGCCAGGGGCATTCTGGCTTCCCCGTCCCTGTCCGGCAAGGCTTCCGTCCTGGTGTACGACCAAAGCGAAACCCTGCGCGAAACCCTGAAACAAGAGTTCAGCGTGGCGGACAGCGCCCTGGAACTGGCCCAGAAAGCGGATTATGTGCTGCTGGCGGTCAAGCCCTACCAGGTGGTGGATGTGGTGAATGGTATCAAAGCCGCCCTGAGCAAGGAAAAAACCCTGCTCTCCATCGCGGCGGGCGTGCCCCTTTCCCGGCTGCGCGGTCTGCTTTCCGGCATCTGCCCGGCCGTGCAGGCCATGCCCAACACCCCGGCTTCCATCGGCCAGGGCGTGTTCGCCTTATGTTTTGACGACCCGGACCTGCCGCAGGAACGCAAAGAATTCACCCGCGCGCTGTTCACCGCCCTGGGCGCGGTGTTCGTGATGCCGGAAAGCAAAATGAACGCCTTTTCCGCCGTGACCGGCGCGGGGCCGTCCTACGTGTTCCACTTCATGGACGCCGTCATGGAAGCGGCCGTGACCCTGGGTTTCACCCGCCAGGAAGCCACTGAAATGACCATAGCCCTGTTCAAGGGGTCCGCCGCCCTGGTGGAACGCAGCGGCCTGCACCCGGCCGTGCTGCACAACGCCGTCACCTCGCCTGCGGGCATGACCATTGCGGGCACCAACCACCTCTCCCGCACGGCCGTGCGCGGCAACATCATCGACGCCGTCCTGGCCGCCGACGCCAGAGGCAGGGAGATGGAAGTCAAATAAAAAGCTTTTCTGACGCGGGCAGAGGGCAAAAAGACCGTAGTGTGAACAGGCCCTAGAGCAATTTCGCTATGAGATTGTCGCTTAACGGCGGGCAAAGCCCGCCTACGCCAATCTCGCGGGCGTTGCTGCACTACGTTCCGCAACACCCGAGCATTTAATACGCATAGACAATTTTAATGTTGTAATGCTCTAGCTTCCCGCGCCGAATACGACTCGACCGGGCAATGCCACAGCAACGGCATTGTCCGGTTTATCGTCCGGAAAGCGGGCCGGGACATACCGGATCAGTGAAGAGTTTCAGGAACAAACAGCGGGACAAAAGACCACGGCAGGGCAGGTTTTGAAGGCCGGAATCCCGCGGGTTGCTAGGGCCGTCAAAAGTTCGGGCGTGTCCTCAGCTCGGCGTCGCCGGATTCGGCACGCTCCTCCAGCAAAAGGGCAATACGGCCGCCGGATTCGGCATAGTGCTGGCGCACGCTTTTTTCAATAACCGCGGGATCGTTGGCGCGCAACGTCTCATACACCCGGCAGTGGCGCTCCAGCAGCTCTTCCGGGGGAAAAAGCGCCTTCCATTCCTGGTGCATGAGATATCTGGAGATGACCCGGGCGTACCTGCTTGCTATTTCCACCAGCAAAGGGTTGGCCGCGTATTGCAGGTAGCTTTTGTGGAATTCCGTGCTGAGCAGGTGCCCGTCCGCGCTCTCCGCGTCTTTGGACAGGCCGTCCCGCATAACCTCAAAAGCGCTGTCCACCCCACGCCACTCACGCTCGCCCATGGCCGCCACGGCGGAAGAGGTGGCCGCGCCTTCCAGCAGGCCGCAGAGCTCATAATTATTGCGGACGCTCTCGGGCGTCAGGATGGTCACGCAACGCCCGCGCTTGGGGTGGCGCATCAGAAACCCTTCCGTTTCCAGCAGATACAGAGCTTCCCGCACGGGCGCGCGGCTGACACCGCACGCTTCCGCGATCTCCACTTCGCTGATACGGTCGCCGCAGCGCAGTTCTTTGTTTTGAATACGCTGCTTGATAAGCTCCACAAGCTGTTCGCTGAAGGTAGCTTTATTTAGTTGTTGCATGCCCGGACTATCCACAGATTATCTAAAATTGTCAAATTATGCCAGGGAAGCGCCTGTGGCAAGCCTCAAAACCGTCTGGAGACAGAGACAACAAGAAAACTCCGCCGCATGCGCAAAAGCAGGCGGCGGAGGCGGGTTCACGGTAAAGCTCCGAAGGAGCCTCCAGTCTAGCCGAAGAGCAAGGCGGCAATAATGGTGAGCGTGGTCGCGCCAAGGCCCGGGATAAATGTTCGCCGTATCAGGTCAAACGGTGAAATGCCCGCCACCCCTCCAACGGCTATCACCACGGCGGCTATGGGAGAAAGCACCCGGCCCGCCCCCGCCGCGATCTGCATGGGCAGCATCATGTAGATGACGGGAAAGCCGAGATCTTTGGCGATGGTAGGGGCAAGAGAAGCAAAAGCGAAAAAGGACGCGTTGCCTCCCCCCAGCACAATGGTGGAAATAATGATGAAGACGGTCATGACAATGGTCATGCCCGTGGACCCGAAGCCAAAGTTTTTGGCCGCGCTGATGAACATGTCCACGGCCCCGGTAAGCGTCAGGCCTTTGGCAAAGGTTTCGCCGGCCACGGTCAGCACGACCACGCTGGAAAACATGCCGCCCATGGCGTCAAAAAAGCGCACGCTGTCCGTGAAAGCGGCTTTGACGTTGCGGTGGCGCAGCGCCTCGCAGCATACGGCTATGGACAGGCAGATAAGCATGGCCGAAACCACGCTCATTTTTATGCCCTTGATGCCGTAAGGGCTGAAAACCAGCAGCAGCACCAAGGGCAGGAGGGGAAAGAGAAGATAAAACCTGGGCGGCATGGCGGCGTCGCCGTTTTCATCGCTGACGGAACCGGAAGCGGCGCTTCCTTCTTCACCGCCGAAAATAGTACCGACCCGCTCCTTTTTGTCCAGGTACTGCGCCGAAAAGTAATGGAAAACGCCAAGGCCCAGATAGCCGATGACAGCCACGGGCAGCTGGTGCTTGACGTAGTAAACGGCAATGTCCAGGCCCGCGTACTGGGCGGCCAGGTTGGAGTTGGGGTTGGCGGGTCCTATGTCGAAACAGCCGCAGGTGACCACCACGGCCGCGGCTGCTATGCGGCTGACGCCCAAGGCCACCACAATGGGGTACAGGGTCACCATGAGCAGCATGGACAAACCGGCTGCGCTGGGAATGAACATCTTGAGGGGCGCGCCGATGACGGCCGCCATGGCCAGCACCAGATACGGGGCTTTCAGAGCCGCCAGGGGCTTGGTCATGGCCAGCACCAGCGCGCGGCTGGCGCCGATTTTGTCCATGTAGGCCGCAAAGCCGCCCGCAGCCATGATGACCAGGCCCAGGTCCACCACTCTGGCGCCCATGGTCCATTCAATGAATTTATAGATGTCAAAACCTATCAGCCCGGTGGTTTTGACCTTGCCGAGTATGGCGGGGGCAGTGGCGCCCAGCGGCACGGAGATGAACATGAGCACCAGACCGGCCACAAAAAGCACGATCTGGGGCGGGTAGTTTTTCAAAAGGAAACGGACGGTGAGCGCAAGCACGATGAGGGAAGCAAGGGCGCCTATGATCTGGTGCATGGCCAGTTCCTTTATTTCAAGTTACGGCAGGGGCGCGGCCGTCTTCTGAGCAGTTTCCGCTTCAAATAGTAGCTTAACGGCGGGCAAGGCCCGCCTGCGCCTATTTGGCAGCAAGGATTTGAAGACGAATCCTTGCGAGCATGTCACGCTTGAAATGCTCTACAGCGAGTCAACATACTTGCGGATGCGGACTATGCCCTCCCGCAACTCGTCCCAGGAGCGGACGGCCGTGCAGCGCAGGTAGCCTTCGCCATGCGCGCCGAAAGCCGACCCCGGCACCGTGGCCACATGGTGGTTCCACAGCAGATTGTGAGTGACCTCCACGGAAGGCCTTTTCAAAGCCGAGATGTCGGCCCAGGCGTAAAAGCCCCCTTCAGGCGCGGCGCAGGATATGCCGGGCATGGCGTCAAGTTCCGCCGCGAACCAGGCGCAACGCGTTTCCCAATCCTGCCAGAGCGCCCGCAGTTCCGGGCTGGGGGGGGTGCCGAACGCTTCGGCCGCGCCCGCCTGCACAAAGGAGTTGACGCAGGTCAAAAGGTGCCGCTGCACTTCCACCATCACCTCAATAATTTCCGCCGGGGCGTAAATGAAGCCCACGCGCCAGCCGCCCATGGCAAAGGTTTTGGTAAGGCCCTGTATGGTCCAGGTGCGCTCGCGCATGCCGGGCAAGGTCACCAGGCTGATGTGCTTGCGGCCGCCCCAAACCACGCGCTCGTAAATTTCATCCGTGATGACAATGAGTTGATGCTGTCGGGCCACGTCGGCGATAAGGTTCAGATCTTCCAGCGTGTGAACCACGCCGGTGGGATTGTGCGGCGAATTGAGCAGGATGGCCTTGGTTTTGGGGGTAATGGCCGCTTCCAGCAACTTTCTGGTCCAGCGGAAGCGGTTTTCCGCAAGCAGCGGCACATACACGGCCTTGCCGCCGGCCACGTTGATCAAAGGCTCGTAGCTTACAAAGCAGGGGTCTTCCACCAGTACCTCGTCACCGGGATTAAGAAGGGTCATGAAAGCCAGGGACAAAGCCTGCTTGATGCCCATGGTGGCGATAATTTCCTTTTCCGGGTCCGCATCCAGCCCATGGATGTTCCGCAGCATGGAAGCGCAGGCTTCCCTGAACGCCGGCGTGCCCTGCCCGTGCGTCTGGTGGGTTTCCCCCCGGCGAATGGCCTGGATGGCCGCCTCGCACACATAGTCCGGCGTATGCTCCGCCGCGCGGCCCGCGGAAAGGTCCACCACGCTCACGCCCTTGCGCCGCAACTCCATGGCCGTATCCGCGATGCCCACGGTGGCGGAGGGACGCATGGTCTTGGCCAGCCTTGATACCTGAGTCATAACGCCTCCTTGTTCCTGCAGCGCATGTGCACATAGAGCGCCGGAAGCCACATGCCCCAGGCTCCGTCCGGCTGCGCAGTGTTCGGACTAATTGTAGGACCGTCGACAGGCTTACATAAAGACCGTCGACCGTCAACATATGTTTCCGTTTTTTTACTGCCTGAAGAAAACAGGTCCGATGACGGCATCAACGGCGCGGCAGGCTAAGAAAAGCAAAGAAAACCTCTGTCCGGTCTCTTTTGCGGCCAAGGCATGAAGAGGGGCGCTCCTGCCGGAACGCCCCTCTTCATGCCTTGGCTTCACGCCGTTATTCCCCTTTTCCCGGGGCGGCGGTCTTCTTTTTTCCGGCGGCCTGGTAGCGCTTCAGGGCGTCCAGAATGCTTTTGCGCAGGCGGATGGATTTGGGAGTCACTTCCACCATTTCGTCGTCGCGCACGAAGTGGATGGCCTTTTCCAGGGTCATGGGCCGCACCGGGGTAAGGATGACGTTCTCGTCCTTGCCGGAAGCGCGCAGGTTGGTGAGCTTTTTCTCTTTGGTGGGGTTCACGTCGATGTCGTTGTCCCGGTTGTGCTCGCCCACGATCATGCCTTCGTACACCGGGTCGCCGGGCTCCACGAACAGGATGCCGCGCGGTTCCAGATTATACAAGGCGTAGGGCACGGCGTTGCCCGGCCGGTCCGCCACAATGGAACCGGTGAAACGGGTGGGAAAGTCACCCCGGTATTCTTCGTAGCCTTCCAGGTAGCCGTTGAGCAGGCCCGTACCCTTGGTGTCCGTGAGGAACTCGTCGCGGAAACCGATAAGCCCGCGCGAAGGCACGGAAAACTCAATGCGTATCCTGCCGGAACCGTTGTTGGACAGGCCCAGCATGCGGCCTTTGCGAAAGGCCAGCTTTTCCGTGACCACGCCCAGAAAGGCTTCGTCGCAGTCCACGGTCAGGCGTTCCACGGGTTCCAGGATGCGGCCGCTCTCGTCCGTCTTCAGAATGACTTCCGGACGGCTGACGCACAGCTCAAAGCCTTCCCGGCGCATCTGCTCAATGAGAATGGCCATCTGGAATTCGCCCCGGCCCTTGACGATGAAGCTGTCTTTGTCTTCCGCGTCGGTCATGCGCAGGGCCACGTTGCGCAGGGTTTCCTTTTCCAGGCGCTCGCGGATCTTGCGGCTCTGCACCAGCTTGCCTTCCCGCCCGGCCAGGGGCGAAGTGTTGATGGCGAAACGCATGGCCACGGTGGGCTCGTCCACCCGGATGCGCGGCAAGGTGCGCACCTGTTCTTTGGTGCAGATGGTGTCGCCTATGGTGATGTCTTCCACCCCGGCCAGAATGACGATGTCCCCGGCCCGGGCTTCTTCCGTTTCCACCAGTTGCGGCCCCTGGTAGAGCTGGAGCTTGGTCACTTTCAGGGGCGCGACGGAACCGTCCTCCGCCACACGCACCAGGGATTCCCGCGCGCGCACCGCGCCGTGCATGATGCGGCCCACAGCCAGACGCCCCAGGTAATCGGAATAGTCCAGGTCCGCCACCAGCATCTGGAAGGGCTCTTCCGGGTCGTGGGAGGGGCCGGGAATGGTGTTCAGGATGGCGTCGAAAAGCACGGAAAGGTCTTTGGCGGCCAGGGCTTCCTCTATGCTGTTGCCCGCGATGCCCTGGCGGCCCACGGTGTAGAGGACGGGGAATTCAAGCTGCTCTTCCGTGGCGCCCAGGTCGATGAACAGGTCGTAGACCTCGTTGAGCACCTCTTCCGCGCGGGCGTCCTTACGGTCGATCTTGTTGACGGCCACGATGATTTTCAGCCCGGCTTCCATGGCCTTGCGCAGCACGAAACGGGTCTGGGGCAGCGGGCCTTCCGCCGCGTCCACTAAAAGGACCACGCCGTTGACCATACTGAGGGCGCGTTCCACCTCGCCGCCGAAATCCGAGTGGCCGGGCGTGTCGATGATGTTGATCTTCACGCCGTTCCAGGCCACGGCGCAGTTTTTGGCCGCAATGGTAATGCCGCGCTCGCGCTCCAGGTCCATACGGTCCATGACCCGGTCGTCCACCTGCTGGTCGGCGCGGTAGATGCCGCTCTGGCGGAACAGGGCGTCCACCAGCGTGGTTTTGCCATGGTCGACGTGGGCGATAATGGCGATGTTGCGTATATTTTCGTTGGAAACTAAAGACATGGGAGAACTCTCTATAGTCTGATGTGAAACAAGGGGTCTGGCTTACCTTATAAGAATAGTCACACGCAATAAAAAAGACGCGCGGCGGGCGGAAAAAAAGCCCATGGAATCCCGGAATGCCGTATTGACAAAGGCCTGGCCGAAACGTACCCAAAACCATGCGCGCCCGTCAGCGGCGGCCTTATCGCTCCTTCACCTTCAGCCCTACCCGGCTCTTTCACAGGAGAATGACATGGCAAAAACCCTGACCCAGACCCTGGCCGACTCTCTCGCTTCCTTTTCCCTTTCCCAGCTTGAGCCCGCAACCCTGGACAAGGCCAGGTACTGCCTGCTGGACTATTTCGCGGCAGCCTGGAACGGCTATGGCCACCCGCTGTTCAGCACCTACCACGAACTGGCCTTTCAACTGGGCGGGCCGGGCGCTTCCCCGGTCATAGGCGAGACGCGCGCCACGCAGCCTTCCTGGGCGGTTTTCGCCAACGGTTCCGCCAGCCACATCACGGAAGTGGACGATATGAGCCGCCTGAGCACCATGCACACCGGCATCTGCGTGACGCCCGTGACGCTGGCCCTGGCCTTTGAGAAAAAGCTGCCCGGAGACAAGATTCTGGAAAGCCTGGTCTGCGGCTACGAAGCGGGCCTGCGCATGGGCGAATGCCTGGGCCGCACCCACTACGCCATTTTCCACACCACGGGCACGGCGGGCACCTTCGGCGCGGCGGCGGCAGCGGCCAAGGCCCTGAATCTTAACGCGGAGCAGACCGCCCACGCCCTGGGGCACGCGGGCACCCAGGCCATGGCCCTGTGGCAGTTCCTGGAAGACGGCGCGTTCCCGGCAAAGCCCCTGCATTCCGGCAAAGCCGCTCAGGACGGCCTGACCGCCGCGTACTTGGCCGCCGCCGGGGTGCCGGGCGCGCACCGCATCCTGGAAGGTAAAAAGGGCTACTTCAGCTTCGCCTCTTCCGCGCCCAAACCGGAAGCCATTACTCAAAACCTGGGCAAGACCTTTAAAGTGGACGAGGTCAGCTTCAAAAGCTACCCCACCTGCGGCCAGACCCAGTCCATGCTGGACGCCACGCGCGCCATTATCCGCGAACACGGCATAACGGCCGCCGACGTGAAGGAAGTGGAGGCCCGCGTCTACGAGCAGGCCGTGACCATAGCGGGCATAGCGGACCCGCAGACCCTGGAGCAGGCCAAATTTTCCAATCAGGTCTGCATGGCCCTGATGCTAGTCAAGGGCGACCTGACCTTTGCCAACATGACCCTGGAAAACGTCAACGACCCGGCCGTGCGCGACCTCTCCCGCCGCGTCAAGCTGGTTCTGGACCCGGAAGTGGACGCCAAGTTCCCGGCCACCCGGCCCTGCCGCATCATCGTGCGCGCGCACGACGGCCGGGAGCTGGTCCGGGAAAACTACTACCGCACCGGCGACCCGGAACACCCCATGAGCGCCGCGCAGATGGAGAGCAAGTTCCGCGACCTCTCCGGCCACGTTTTGTCCAGGGAAAAGCAGGACCGCATCATCAACTGGTGCCTGGGCCTGCCGCAGGGCACGCTGACGGAAGAGCTGTTCCGTCCCTGAGGGGCGGAGTGCCGCGTGCGTACGAAAAAGGGGAGGCTTTCGCCTCCCCATTTTCGTCACAGCTCGATAATGCGTATGGAATGCCAGCACCGCCGCCAGAAGCGCAGCCAGGCGCAGAAGCCCAGCACGAAGATGTAGACCGTCAGCACCACCCACAAGGAATGCAGAGTGGCCAGCCCGAACCAGCGCAGGGCCACGATGGGCAGAATCAGCCCCAACACGGCCGCGCAGCAGAGAATGACCATGATGAACATGGTGTCGCCCGCGCCCTTGAGCGCGCCCAGGTAAATGATGTTGTACGAATCCACCACCGAATACAGGGCCACGTAGTACAACAGCACAATGCCCATGGCCCGCACCGGGCCGAAAGCGGCCGTGTCCGCGGCCGGGCGGAACAGGTCCATGAGCGGCCCGCCGAACAGCACCAGGCAGAGCGCCAACGGCACCATGTAGGCCAGGGAGAGACGCAGCGCGTTCTGGGTAATGCGCTCCGCTTCCACGGGCTGGCGGCGGCCCATGGCCTGGCCCACCAGGGTGGCCACCGCGCTGTTCAACCCCAGCATGGGCATGAACAATAAGGAGTTGATGGAAAAGGCAATGGTGCTTGCGGCCAGAGGCACTTCACCCAGCCGCCCTATCTCCAGCATGAACCAGGTGAAGCCGAACACTTCCATGAAAAAGTTGGCCCCGCTGGGCACGCCGTAACACAACAGCCGCAGGCAGAGCTCTTTTTCCAGGCGCCAGGAACGGCGCACGGCGTAGCGCTCGTCGTTCTTGCGGGTGAACACCAGGCAGGCAAGAATCACAAAGCTCAGCACCCAACCCAGCGCCGTGGCCAGGGCCGCGCCCGCGATGCCCATTTCCGGGAAGCCGAACGCCCCGAAAATCAGCGCGTAGTCCAGGGGGATATTGACCATCGCGCCCGCCGCGTTGGCCAGAAACACAGGTCGAGTGTATCCTCTGCCGATGAAAAAGCCGCTGACCACCGAACTCAGCAGAAAAAACACGGACCCGGCCATGAGAATGCTGAAATAGACGGCTTCCTGCTCTTCCACCGCCGGGCCGTGCCCGACCCAGGCGAAAAAGCGTTCCGCCGCAAAAATGGGCAGCAACAGCAAAAGCCCGCCAGCCAGGGCCACCCAGATGCCTTGCCACAGGGCCGCGCCCACGCGATCGCTGGACTTGGCCCCGATATACTGCGCGATGAACACCGAAACGTAGCTGCACACCCCCAGAAAGGCCAACTGCATGGTGGCGGCCGTGACGCCGGAAGGCAGGGCCGCGGCAATGGAGGTCACGGAATAGTGGCTGAGAAAAAGCCGGTCCGTGAACTGCATCACCGTGGTGGAAGCCATGCTGGCCACCAGCGGCAGGCCCACCCGCAGCACCTCGCGGTAGCCCTGGGGCGCGTTCCATTGTGCCGCCAGCTTTTGCCGCAGCGTCTGGCGCGGCATTGGCGCGCTTATATGGTTGTCCGTCCGTAATTCCATGGTTCCGTACCCAAGAAAAAGGGAGCCGCCGCTCCCTGTCATCCGGCATAGTACGCACGCATTCCTTTCCGGGCAAGCGCAAAGCGCGGTGAAGAGAAGGAATACGCTGCTTTCCCTTTTCAAGCCCGTCCCAAATAGATATATGTGCCTGATGCGACGTACCCCCTACCCCTTTGGCCAACATTTGCTCTGTCTCGCGCCCCTGCTCGCTCTACTGGCCGGCCTGTGGCTTTTCCTGGGCTCGGAAACGGAGATCCGCACCTTTTTCACCGCGTACCGGCTCGCGCACCCGCGGGTCACTTTTGGGGTCGTGGTGTTCACCTATCTGGGCTGCCCGCTGTTTTACCCGGTGTACCTCTATATTCTCTGGAAAGGGGTCAAATTCCAAAAGCCGGAAAACACCCGTTTCGTGCTGGCCTGGCTTCTGGGGCAGGTGCTGGTTTCTTTCCTGCTGGTGCGTGTCCTGAAAATAAGCATCGGCAGGCCCCGGCCCTTGTTCCCGGAACCCTTCACGCCCTTTACCTTTGACCACGCGCACCATTCCTTCCCTTCCGGCCACACCTCGGAAGCCATGGGTTCCAGCCTGCCGCTCGCGCAACGGTACAGGCACTTTGCCCTGTCTCTGTTTCTGGGTATAATGACGGCAGCGATAGGATTTTCCCGCGTCTACCTCAGCGAACACCACCCCACGGACCTGCTGGGGGGCCTGGTAACAGGGAGCCTGGCGGGCTACCTTGCCTGGCGCTTCAGCCACTGGCCCCTGTACTGGTGGCGGCGGCGCGGCAAAGCCTGGAAAACGCCCCCCTGGCGCGGCGTGTAGCGCGAATCCGGCAGTAAAGCCGGTCTGCCCCCTTTTTTCCGTTCACAGGAGCCTCAAATGAGCGAACATGCCCCCTCAGGCCGCCCTTCCGACCACTCTGGCGCTGGCAGTTGCAATTATTCGGACGACGGTCAAACCCGCCCGGCCCCGCCGCCCAACGCGCCCCTGCTCGGCCCGGACGCAGCCGCTGCTTCTTCCCAATCCGCCGCTCAGGCTTCTTTCGGCCCGCGCATTCCGGCGGACGTGCCCGCTCCCCGGGAACGGCCCTTTGCGCCTCAGACGGAACCGCGGCAACAAGCGGAGCCAGGCCGGCGGGCGGAACCGCGCGGCCAGGCCTGGGACGCCCTGCGTTCCGCGCCGAAGCCCGCTGAAACCGCGCCCGCCGAAGGCGGCTACCCCTTTGCCACGGAAATGCCCAGGCCGGGGGATACCACGCCCGGAACGTCCGCCCCCGACTCCGGCCCGCAGGAAACTCCGGACGCCGCCGAAACCGCCGCTCCCGACGAAAAAGGGAAAAAGAGCAAAGCGGCCCCCAAGGAAGAAAAACCGACCCGCCCGGTGACGCCGGGGCCGTTCAACGGCAAGTCGCTCGGGCCTCTGCTTGCGGCGCAGCCCATGCAGCGCGGCCCGGACGGGTCCTTTACGCCCGTGCCACCCACGCTGCTCTCCCGGCTGTACGCCGCGCTGGGCTACGCCCCGCTGCTGATTATCCTGCTGGTGCTGGCCGCCCAGGTGCTGTTCACCCTGGATGCGCGGGCGCTGTGGTATTCCGACGAGGTGCGCCACGCCAACGCCTTCCAGAGCATGGTGCGCGACGGCCACTGGCTGGTGCTGCACATGAACGGCGAAGCCTATCCGGACAAGCCGCCCCTGTATTTCTGGTTTCTGGCCCTGATTCAGATGGTTATGCAACTGGTCATAGGCAAGGCGCCGGAACCGCAGCTTTTTTTCATCGGCACGGCCGTTTCCGGGCTGCTGCTGCTGCTCGCCTCCCACGCCCTGGCCCGGCTGGTCGCCCGGGTGGACGGAAAAACCGCCCTGGGCGCGGGGCTTATCCTGCTCAGCGGCTTTTTCTTTTCCGGGCTGCTGCACTATTCGCGCATGGACCTGTTGTTCGCGGCCTGCATCACCCTGAGCCACGTGTTCCTGTTCCACGCCTGGATGCGGGAACGCGCCTCCGGCCTGATGGTCCTGGGTTTTGCCCTGGCCGGGGTCGCCACCCTGGTCAAGGGGCCGCTGGGCCTGGCTTTCCCGCTGCTGGCGGGCATAGGTTTCGTGCTCTGGCAGGGCAGGCCCGGCCGTCTGTTCCGGGCGGACACCTTCCTGGGGCTCCTCATCGGCCTGGCCTTACCCGCCGCCTGGCTGGGCGCCGCCTGGATGACGGCGGGCGACTCGTTCATCGACAACATCGTGGGCCAGCAGATCGTGGCCCGGGCCGTGGACACCTGGCACCACGGCCAGCCCTGGTACTACTATTTCATGGCTTTCCCGGCCATTTTCCTGCCCTGGTCCCTGCTGCTGCTCTTTCTGCCCTGGCAGAGCCTGTTTGGTAAGCAAAGCAGGGCCGCCGTCAGCGCTTCCCGCACCCCGGAACTGGCCGGGCTGGCCTATCTCTGGGCCGCGCTGCTCACGGGGTTCGCCCTGCTTTCCGTGGTCAGCATCAAACTGCCCATTTATCTTCTGCCGCTCTTCCCGCCCCTGGCCATTCCGGCGGCCCGCGCGCTGCTCCGCCTTTCGCCGGGCAGGTCCAAGGCCCTGCAGTACACCCTGGCCCTGCTGCTGCTGATCATGGCTGTGGCGCTCATTCTGCTGCCCCTGCTGCCGCGCGGCATGACCGCCGCCCTGCCGGTGATCCCGGCGGGCACCTTTATCCTGGGCGGCATCTGCCTGGTGGCGGCCTGCGGCCTGGGCTTTCTGCCTGACGCCAGGCGGCCGGAAGGCTCCCTGCTTCTGCTGGCCCTGTTCAGCGCGCTGTTCGCGTATCCCGCCTGGTCCATCAGCGCGCCTTCCCTGGACGTGTTCATGAGCCCCAAGGCCCAGGCGGAAAAAATCAAGGAACTCAAAGCGCAGGGCTACAAGGTGTTCTCCAGCGACGTGTACGCGGGGACTTACTCCTACTACGCGGGCGACGTGCCGCGCATCAAGGAGTGGAGCGCCGTGCTGCAGGCCGTCAAGCCCCTGCCCAAGGCGGCCGTGGCCATGCGGGCCAACGCCTGGGACAAGCTGAAGGACAAGCCGGAGGGCTTCGCGGAAGTGCAGCGCCAGATCATTGCGGAGCGCACCTATGTGCTCATAGCCAAACCCGCGCCCGCAGGAGCGGCGGCCCCGGCCAAGGCCGCTCCCGCCCCAAGCCAGGCCCCGCAAAAGCCCACGCCCGCCCCCACGGACGCGCCCAAGCCCGAGTCCAAAGCCCCGGCCGCGCCCGCTGCCAACGCCACCAGCCCGGCTCCGCAAAACGCCGCGCCCGCGCCGACGCCCAAGGCGGCGCCTGAAGCGGCCCGGCCCGCTACTCCGGCCGTCGCGCCGCGGGAGAAACCTCAAACGGAGCGAGCGCCTTCCCCGGCTAATGCCACGCAGCCCGTAACGCAGCCTGCATCACAACCCGCGCCCCAGGCCGCTCCGCCCGCCGCGTCACCTTCGGCTCCGGCCCCGGCCGAACAAAATCCCGTTGCGCCCGCGCCGCAGTCGGCACCGGCACCGCAGCCCGTCCCGTCCGCCCCGGCCGCGCCCGCTCCCCAGGCGCCTCCTGTAAACGCCCCGGCGGCCCCGGCCTCCGGAGGGTAAAAGGTTCCAGTTTTTAAGGAGTTTTCATGCCCCGCATGATCGTTTGGATAATTCCCGGCTTTTTCGTTCTTGAACTGTACGTGCTGGTCATGGTGGCCTCGCACGTCGGGGTGCTGGCCACCATGGGCCTGCTGCTGCTTTCCTGCGCGGCCGGCATGCTGCTGCTCCGCGTCTACGGCCTGAGCATGAGCATGAAAATGCGCCAGGACCTGATGCAGGGCGTGCTGCCGGAAAACCCGCTCATCAACGGCCTGTGCCTGACGGCCGCCGCCTTTCTGTTCATGTTCCCCGGCTTTGTCTCAGACTTTATCGCCGTGCTGCTGCTTCTGCCCGCCGTGCGGCGCTGGCTGCTGGCCCTGCTGCTTTCCCGCATGGGCGACGGCCGGGGCGGCGCCACCGTGCACACCCAGACCGGCTACATGGACGAGCAGGGCCGCATGGTCTGGCGGGACAGCAGCGACGAATCCTGGCGCGAACCCGGACCGCAGGACCCTCAATCCAAAGGTTCCGTCATCATCGACTGCGACGCCAAGGATGTGACGAAACAGGACAAGAAAGAGTAACCGCGCGGCATGGAGCGGGACACGGACACTTCCGCGCGCACGGCGGCGCGGCGCCGCAAAGGGCCGCTGTTCCGCCCCGTGAAACGCCGCGCCCCGTCGGAGAGCGCCCCACCACCTCTATTCGCGGGCAGGCCCCGCCTGGTGCGGCGGCCCAAGGCGCCGCCCTTTTGGCGCAATATCGCCCCGGCTCTCCTGGCCGCGAATTTCGACGCGCCCGCCGGAACCGTCCCGCTGTTCCAGCGCCAGTATTACTGGCGTCTGGTGCTGCTGGCCAAGGGCATTCCCCACAGCATGCCGGACCAGGGCGGCCGCCAGGGGCTGTACGTCCCGCCCGTGGCGGAATACGCTGCCCTGCGCGAAATCCTGGCCTTTGAGCGCGAAAAGCCTGAAGTCCCCCTGCCGCCGCCCCCTCTGCGCGACAATATGCTCCCCACCCTGCTCATGCTCTGCTGCCTGGCGCTTTGGCACGCGCTGCGCTGGAACGGGTGGGGGGAAGCGCTGGGGCTGCCCGCCAAGCCCCAGGACTGGCTGCCCCTGGCCGGGCTGGACGCTTACAGAGTTGCGCACGCCGGGGAATGGTGGCGCTGCGTCACCGCCCTGACCATGCACGCGGACAGCGCGCACCTGGCGGGAAACCTGGCCGCCAGCGCGGTGTTCGGCATTCCGCTGTTCCGCCGCAGCGGCGCGGGGCTGGGCATTCTGCTGGCCCTGCTGGCCGGGGCCTACGGGAATCTGCTTACCGCATACCTGCGCCCCCCGGCATACATGAGCCAGGGCTTTTCCACGGCTCTGTTCGCCATTATCGGCCTGCTCAGCGCCTTTTCCGCCGTGTACGCCCTGCGCCACCACCGCGCCGGGGCGGCCCTGCGCCGGGAAGAAGAACGTCTCGCGCCTTCAGCCCTGCGCAACGCGCTGTTCCAGGGCCTGATGCCCCTGGGCGCGGGCATAGCCCTTTTAGCCATGCTGGGCGGCAGCGAAGCGCCGGGCGTGGACTACCTGGCCCACAGCGCCGGGCTGCTCTGCGGCATAGTCCTGGGCCTGGCAACAGCCGCCGCCGTCCCGGCCCTGTTCCTGCAAAAGGGACGCGCCAACGCGCTGGTTCAAGGGGCTGCGGGCGGCCTGGCCCTGGGGCTGCTGCTCCTGTGCTGGCGCTATGCGCTGGGTTAGCCGGAAATAGCTGTCGAAGCCATTTTGAACGAGAGCAGGGCTCCGCCTTGGACCAGCGATTAAGGGAGACATCACTATTGCTGACCCCCGGAAGGTTGCGTACCTTCCGGGGGATTGAGTACCTTGGATATACCCCTGCTGCAGGGTCAAAGGGATTCTGCCCTTCCTTAT
>JAVBNC010000016.1:0-43898 GCA_031551765.1 Desulfovibrionaceae bacterium | reverse complement strand
CAAAGTTTAATGGCGTGAAGCGGAATTTCGAACTCCACCTCAAGGAATGCGAATGGCGCTACAACCAAGCGCTGCCCAGGCTCCTTGCTGGCCTCAAGCTTTTGGTGTCAAAGAACAAAGACCTGATGGTCTAGAGCCTTTTGAAATAGATCCGCGTGATTTTAAAATCCCTGCCCAGGTCTTGCACAACGCCGGTTGTGTCCAGGTGGCCGCTGGTTCCCGTAAAGCCCTGGAAGAAACCCTTTTTCCCTTCCAAAGCCGCATCCGGGCCGCTAAATCCGTTCGCCGCAAGCGTTGCCGCGCGCAAGCCTGAAAGCGCGCCCCAGCCGCCGCAGAAGTATTTCCCCGACGAGCCGTCGTTTTGGTATTCGATGAGGCCACCGGTATTGAGCGAAGCCAGGCCCATGGCGTCCTTGATGACGCGGGCCGGCGCCCCGGCCATTTTCGTCGCCATGGCGGCGGAGGCCACCGCCCCGCACACGCCCGTGGCGTCAAATCCCCTCTCGCGGTACATGTACGGGTTTATGGACTCGCCAAGGCGCGCGTACACGTCGTATGCCGCGACCAAGGCCGTGATGACCTCTTTCCCGTTTCTTTTATGGAGCTGCGCCAGGGAGAGCGCCAAGGGCACAAGAAAAGAGCCGGGGTGCCCCATGGCGTGCCTGTAGCCGTCATCGAAATCGGCGCAACGCGCCATCATGGTATGGACAAAAACAACGGCTTCCTTACAGCCCTTTATGCTGTCCGTACCGACGAGCGAAACGGTATCTTCACTTGCCGGTGCTGCGTTTATGGCTGAAAAATATTTCAGCATTTGATCCTGCATTTCGCAGTAACGACCGTAGGCCATGTTTCCATAGCCATCAAGAATACACTTTTTTGCCACATCAACTGCGTGTTCGGATATATCCTCGTACCGCAATTTTTCCACATACTCGGCAAGTACGGAGGTAAAAAACGCCTTCTGACCGGACATACAGCTCTCCTCATTTCATAATAGCGCACCGTACGATTGCTTAAGGAGCCACAAAATCCATCTGCCTGAACAGGATGTGCCCGCCGACCATGGTCAGCTGTGGGATAAGCATCTGATCCCCATAGAAAAAGTCGCCGTAGGTATCGGAAAATTTCGTGCGCTTTTCTATCTTGCGCAGAATCGTAACATCGGCGCAGGCGCCCGGCGCCAAGGTGCCGATCTGCTCTTCCATGCGCAGCCATTTGGCCGAAGCCGTGGTTGTCATCCTGACAACTTGTTTTTCGTCCAGGCCGAGGTTCAGATACTTTGACATGACATACGCAAGTCCCATGACCGGTTCCTTGAATTCCGTCAGTGTGGTGAGGTCCGTGCCAAGAGTGTCCGGCAGGAAACCTTCCGCAAGCGCCGCCCGGACTACGGGCAGGGAAAAATGGCCCACGCCGTTGGCGGCGTCAAAGACAACCCCGCGTTTCCGCGCTTTCCAGATCCCCTTGGATACCTTGCCGTTATCGTCGAGAAGTGTGTGCCCATGCCCGTGGTACATATGGCTGATCACATCGCCGGGCCGCAAAATCGCGCCTACCTCGTCCATGGGCACCGGGGGGTTGGTCACGTGCACATGCACCCTGAGGCCCGCTTTTTCCCCCAGCTTCACCGCGTCTTCCAGGTACCTGATGCCGAAATCGTGGACTATTTCCTTGCTGATCCTGGCTTTCAGACCGACGATGACGTCGGGGAATTCGGAAGCCAGTTCGCATATTCTTGCTTCATCCCAGCAGGACGAATTGGGGTATTCATGGAACTTCCGCGTGGGCTGACCCGCAGGGTTCACACTGAGCAGAGATTTGAGCCGCAATTGAGAAGGGGCGACGATGGAGTGGTAAAATTCAAGGAAGCTGGCGGAACCGGAACTGCCCGCGTCCACAACCGTCGTAACGCCGCTGGGCGTGAACATATAGGCGTGGGGGATACCACTCTCGGTGCCGCGATCAAAAATATGGGCGTGGGAGTCGATAAGGCCAGGGATGACTAGACAGCCGGATGCGTCGATCGTGTACTTGGCGTCTTTTTTTACGGAACTTTCAGCAACAATTTTCTTGCCTTTGACGTACACATTGCCAACACCTTCTTTTGAACTGGTGGTATCGATGATGTAGCCGTTTTTTATGACGATATCCGGTTGCATACTGCACCTCCATCCTGCGTGTTGCTGGTGTTTCCGAGACGTTCAGTTTTGAAAAGACTGAACTGCCCCGTGGAAATTGGCATTCAAAACCTTACAGCGGACGGTATAGAACGCGTTGCCCGCCGTTGAATAAAAACCCAAGGCAAAACACTGAGTACTGCTGGCTGCCGCCCCATGCAGCATTCGCGGTTCGCGCCATGCTGCGGACTATGCGATCCTCCTATTTTTCATTATATAAAAATACATACACCGATTGGTGAAATTTATGTACCGTACTTCTTTTTAGAAAATCAAGCAAAAATCCAGCGGCTTTTCCATAGTTTTCAAAAAAATATTTTAATTATTTATTGATATTATCTTTATATGGAAAATTAATTTCAAAAAATATCCTAAAATATCACAGTGACACATATTACTTTTCAATAAAAATTAAATTCCGTATTATGAAATTACTATTCCCCCACTCACGCCATAAACCAAAAACGCCCCGTAACGGGGCGTTTTGACGACATAAAACGAAAACCCTCCGCTGGGCGGAGGGTTTTCGTTTTCCAAAACTCTGGCGCCGCTCTTTTACGGCGCATGAAAAGTCGGTTACATCAGGCCTTGCGGCGGGTAAGCTCGTCCACCAGACGGGCCAGCTCATCAGCCTCAGGTTCCAGCAGGCGGGCGGCGTCCTCGCTCTGGTCCACGTCGCTGCGCACCTGCGAACTGAGGGAGCTGAGCGAATCCACGGTGCCCGAGATGCGGCCGGTGTCCGCCGACTGTTCCTGGCACAGCCCGGCAATGCCGTGGATCTGCTTCGTCACCGAATGCACCAGACCCACAATATCGTCCAGCGAGGCGCGGGCGTCGTTGCCCAGGCGCATGGTTTCGGCAGCGGCCGCGGAGGCCCTGGTCACGCGCTCCGAGCCTTCGCGCATGCTGTCCTGAATGCCCCGCACGGCCTGGTCCACCTGGGTGGTGGCCTGCATGGTCTTTTCCGCAAGTTTGCGCACTTCGTCCGCCACCACGGCGAATCCCCGTCCGGCGTCCCCGGCCCGGGCAGCCTCAATGGCCGCGTTCAGCGCCAGCAGGTTGGTCTGGTCCGCGATATCGTTGATGATCTCCAGAATGGAGCCAATGCCTTCCGTGCGCTGCCGCAGGTCCTGCATCTGCTCGCCAATGGCTTCCGTTTCGCTGTGCACGCCGTCAAAACCCTTGATGGCGTCGTGCACCACGGTGGAGCCGGTTTCCGCACGCTCACGGGTGCGTTCCGCAAAGCCGGCGGCATCCGAAGCGCTGCTCGCCACCCGGTTCGTGGTTTCCGCCATGCGGCTCACGGCGTCCACGGTTTCGTGCATCAGGTCTTCCTGGCTGCGCACGCGGGATTCAACGGAATGGATGGCGCTGATCAAAGAAGCGCTGGTTTCCTGCAAACGCCGGGCAACAGCCTGAATGCCCTCCCCGGCCTGTATGGCCTCGCGCCTGCCCTGCTCACTGACCTGGCGGGATTGTTCCGCCTCTTTGGTGGCTTCATGGGCCTTGGCGGCTTCTTCCGCCGCCTGGGCCTGCTTTTCGTCCGCCGCGCGCATGCTGGCCAGCAGTGCTTCCAGCATGGCGGCCAGTGACACCCCCAGCTCCTTCAGTTCTGCGGAAAAGCCCTTCTGGTCCAGCACCGCCGCATGCTCGCCGCCCGCAACCTTTTTGGCGTACGCGCCAATAACGGCAATGGGCCTGGCTATGCTTCCGGCCGTGAAAAACACCAGCACCACCAAGGCCAGCAAAGTCATGACGCTGACGGTCAGGGACATGGTCAGCTCCCGCTTGGCCCCGGCCATGACCTGGTCCAGTGGCAGAGCCACGGCAAAGTACCAGGGCGCGGAAAACGCGCGCAGCTTCACCGGGAGAAACATTTCCAACACGGGCTCCTTGGTGAACGCGGAAACGCTCTGCCGGGAAAATGCCTTGCCTTCCTTGATGCTGCGCAGCAGCGCGGCATGGTCCGAGGGAAAGGCCTGTTCCAACGCTTTACCCGCCAAATCCGCCTTGGGCGAGGCGATGACCATGCCCGTATCGTTCAGCAGCACGGCATAGCCGTTCCCGTAAGGCTTGACCTTGGCGATGAGCGCGTTCAGGTAATCCAGGCCTATATCCACGCCCGCCACACCCAGGAAGGAGTTGCCGTCAAACATGGGCACCACCACGGAGGTCATGAAGATCTTTGCCGTGGTGTCCATGTCCCGATAGGGCTGCATGATCATCATCCGCCTGCTGTCGCGGGGCTGGTAGTAGTATTTTTCCTTGTCGTAATCCTCGGAGACGTCATAGACCAGTTCGCCGTTCTCATAGAGCCAGAAGGCGTTGGCCCGGCCGGTGGCGTTGCCCAGCTCTTCGTTGCCCGCGAATGCCGCGTCTTTGCCGTCATAGGCGTTTTCCGCCCACAACAGCCAGGCGCCCACAAAGTCTTTAGAGGAAAGGGCCGTTCCGGCCACGGTTTCGCGCATCATGTCCCGGGGCACGTCCCCCTTGGCCCGCAGGCGCTCGCCCGTCCGGGCCAGGGACAGGGCCGCCGCCTGGGCGTGCTCGAACTGTTCCAGCATGACGCGGGCGTTTTCCTGGGCCACAGCTTCCGCCAGCCTGCGGGCGGATTCCTCGGCGTTGCGCAGCGAATCCCTGTAACTGAGCACCGTCAACACGGCGAGGGCCGCGATAATGGCCGGCAGCAAAAGCAGCAGCATCCGTGACTTTAAGCGCATTCCACTCCCCTGCTTTGCACGAACTCCCCCGTGCGATAAGAAAATAAAAAAAGACGGCGTGTGAATACGCGCCATGGGTAGATCTACCTAATCAGGCAAAATTTGCAACCGTAAGCTTGGGTTTTTCCTTTTACAAAAAGGACATACAAAAAACACCCAACACCTTAATT
This sequence comes from Desulfovibrionaceae bacterium, assembly GCA_031551765.1. Lineage (GTDB taxonomy): Bacteria > Desulfobacterota > Desulfovibrionia > Desulfovibrionales > Desulfovibrionaceae > JAVBNC01. Next base: position 38,828 of record JAVBNC010000016.1, on the reverse strand, counting down.
CGTTTAAATATAAATAAATCCGCCTGTTATATAGCACGCCGCACACTCTTTCGCAGTAAACACAAAAAAAGCCGGCCCCCGAAGAGACCGGCTTGTGCAGTTATAGCCTTGCGGCTCTAGTTCGCTTTTGCCCGTTCCGCTGCAAGGTTCAGCTCGCCGCCCGCTTTGAAAGCGGCGAATTCGCGCGCGGTAAGGTCGTTGCGCAAGGTAATGGTTTTGCCGCCCTCAAGGCTTATCTCCAGGTTCTTGCCCGGCTCCAGCTTGCCGAAGGGAATGGTGAGCATGGCGCCCTGGGTCAGCAGGGCATAGTCGTCCGGGTTGTCCAGCAGGAAGGGCATGATGCCGAAGTTGAGCAGGTTGGCCCGGTGGATACGGGCAAAAGACTTGACGATGACGGCCCACACCCCGAGATAGCGCGGCGAGAGCGCCGCGTGCTCGCGGGCCGAGCCCTGACCGTAGTTTTCCCCGGCCACGATGACGCCGTTCTTGGCGGCCTTGGCCCTGTTCACAAATTCCGGGTCCACCCGTCCGAAGATATGGTCGGACACGGCGGGCAGGTTGGAACGGATGGCCATGACATGGGAACCGCCGGGCAGGATATGGTCTGTGGTGATGTTGTCTTCCAGGCGGATAAGCACCGGCGCTTTCAGCTCAGCGGGCGGGGACGCCATGGGCGCGATGGGCGTGATGTTCGGCCCGTAGATGATTTCCACGCTGTCCAGGTCTTTGGGCGGCATGACAAAAAGGTGCCGGGTGTGCGGCGCGTTGGCGGGCAGCACGGCGGTTTCCGGCGCGGGCCCCCAGGTGGCGGGGTCGGTGAAGCAGCCGTTCAGAGCGGCCATGGCCGCCACCGCCGGGCTGGCCAGGTACACTTGCGCGTCCTTGGTGCCGCTGCGGGCTTCAAAGTTGCGGTTAAAGGTCCGGACGCTGACGGAACCGGACGCCGGGGAACCGCCCACGCCCACGCAAGGACCGCAAGCGCATTCCAGCAGGCGGGAACCGGCCGTGAGCAACGGCTCGATGAGCCCTTCTTTCGCCAGCAGGTTGACCACCATCTTGGAGCCGGGGGCCACCAGGACGTCGGTGCTCTGGTTCACTTTCTTGTTCGCGAAAAGCTGGGCCACCAGTTTCAGGTCCGCATAGGAAGAGTTGGTGCACGAGCCGATGCCCACCTGGTCGACCTTCAGCCCGGCAAGCTCGGAAACCTTGACCACCTTGTCGGGCATATGCGGCGCGGCCGCCAGCGGAACAAGGGTGGAAAGGTCGATTTCGAGTTCCTCGTCGTACACCGCGCCGGGGTCGGCGCTCAAGGGAGAGTAGTCTCCGGGCCTGCCCATGGACGAGAGGTACGCTTTGGTCTGCTCGTCGCTGGGGAAAATGGAGGTCGTCGCGCCCAGTTCCGCGCCCATGTTGGTGATGATGCTGCGTTCCGGCACGCTCAGGGTGCCCACGCCCGGTCCCGCGTATTCAAAGGCTTTGCCCACGCCGCCCTTGACGGTGAGACGGCCGATAAGGTGCAGAATGATGTCCTTGGCCGAGGCCCAGCCCGTCAGCTTGCCCTTGAGGGTGACGCGCACGACCTTGGGCATGGTGATGTAGTACGGCATGCCCGCCATGGCCATGGCCACGGAAAGCCCACCCGCGCCGATGGCCAGCGCGCCCGCGCCGCCCGCCGTCGGGGTGTGGCTGTCCGCCCCCAACAGCGTCGCGCCCGGTTTGGCGAAGTTTTCCAGGTGCAGTTGGTGGCAGATGCCGGTACCGGCCGGGGAAAAGACCATGCCGTATTTCTGGGACGCCGTGCGCAGGTAGCGGTGGTCGTCCGCATTGTAGAAGCCGACATACAAGGTGTTGTGATCGGCATAGTTGACGGAAAGCTGCGTTTTCACTTTGGGGATGCCCATGAGCGCGAACTCAAGACAGGCCGGAACAGCGGTGGTATCCTGAGTAAGGGTCTGGTCTATGACCAGGCCCACTTCCACGCCAGGAGCGGGGAGTTTGACGCCGGGTTCCAGGTGGGCGGCAACAATTTTCTGGATAATATTATAGGCCATACGCATTCCTTGCTCAAAGGCGGATAGAGGTTCCTCGTGCGTTTACTTGCCGCCGACGGCGCAAAGCCCCAGCAGTTCGGATATGTCGGACTGCTTGGACAGGGCCGCCACGGCTTCGATAATCCGCTGCAGCCGCTCCTGGGGGAACACCTTTTTGCAGGAATCCTGCAGTTTCTGCCGCACTTCCTCGGGGTTGCCGTCCATGCCGGAAAGCTTGTCCTGGCTGTGCGCCACCTTTTTGCCGTCCTTGGTTTCAATGACGATTTCCGCGCCGCGAATGCCGGGGTACACGTCGTTCCAAGCCTTGGTGGAATGGGTGGTCACCTTGTCGCCCGTGGCCCGTATTTCCGGCCGGGCAATACATTCCGGCGTGAAGTCGTCCAGGCCCACGAACCCCTGGTGCAGGGCGGTGGCCAGCGTGTAGTTCATGCTGAACCGTGCTTCCGCCGGTGTGGAAGGCTTCTGGTTGGGGGCTGTGGCGTTGAAGGCCACATCAAAGGTGTTCACCGTGATGGCTTTAATGACCGAGGGATCCGGGAACCGCGGCCGCAGGGCTATCATGCCCTCAATGGCCGCGTGCGTGTAGCGGCAGCAGGGGTAGAGCTTGGTGTAGGTATCCCGCACCATCTGGGTTGTGCCCAGGTCTTTGACCATGGCCGCCGCCACTTCCTCTTTGGGCGTTTCCGTATAGATGGACAAGATGCCGCTGCGGCCTTCAAATATCTCGCGCGGCCCTTTCATGCCGGCGGCGGCCAGCAGCGCGGCGTTGACGCCCCGCTCCGCCACAAAGCCCACTTGCACGGGTTTGGACATTTGCCCTTCAGCCAGCGGCTGGCGCGAACCAAAGGCCGCCAGGCCGACAATGCCCAGGGTGGAGCTGATCTGTTCCTTTGTCAGCCCCATGATCTTGGCGGCAGCGGCCGCCGCGCCAAAGGCCCCGCAGGTGCAGCTGCCGTGGAACAGGCGCTGGATGTGGGATTTGCCCAGGGCCATGCCCAGGCGGTACTCCAGCTCATACCCGGCCATGATGGCCTCCATGACCAGGCGGCCGCTGGGTTTGAAGCGCGGGGCCAAGGCGAAAATGGCGCCAATGACCGGCCCGGCCGCGTGGATTCCGGCCCATAAATGGCCGTCGTCGTAATCCAGGGTATGGGCGAAGGCCGAGTTGATGAAAGCCTGCACGCCCACCGGGTAGGGCTTGGCCTCGCCGGGGTTCAGGCTGTCGGCGTAGCGCGTGATGACCGGCGCGATGTCCGACGAATAGTACGACGCCGAGCAGGTTACCGCGATATAGTCGAGAATGCGCGATTCAATCACCTGCGTCAGTTCCCTGTCGTCAGGGGAAAGCCGCACGCCGTGGATATATTCCGCAAACTGTTCTGTCACAGTCATGATCGTCTCCTCCGGGTTCGACACGGCCGGTACGCTAGGCCGATTTCTGCGCGGCAGCCGCCTCCTGGCAGCTCTTAACCTTCATCTGGCAGCTATCGGCCTCCCGGCCCAGCCACCCGCAGGCGGTGGCGGCCACGGCCATGACCTTGGCCATGTCCAGGCCCGTGGCGATCTTGTCCTGGTCAAACATGTAGATCAGGTCCTCGGTGGCCACGTTGCCGGAAGCGCCCGGCGCAAAGGGGCAGCCGCCAAGGCCGCCGAAAGAGGCATCGAACATGGTTACCCCGGCCTGCATGCCGGCCACGATGTTGGCGGCGGACAGGCCCCGGGTGTTGTGCAGGTGCAGGGTCCAGCGCATGGCCGGGAACTTGGCCCGCAATTGCGTCATGTATTCAAATACTTGCTTGGGGGTGGCCAGGCCGCTGGTGTCGGACATGGAAACTTCCGTCACCCCGATATCCGCGAAGCACCGCACCAGGCTTTCCGCCTGAGAGAGCGGCACGGTGCCTTCAAAGGGGCAGCCGAAGGCCGTGGAAATGGCCCCGGAAACCTCCATGCCCTTGGAAAGCGCGAAAGAAGCGCATTCCGCAAAGTCCTTGACCACCTCTTCCGGGGTGCGGTTCAGGTTTTTCATGGAGTGGGTGCGGCTGGCGGAAGCTGTGAGCTTGACCTTGGACAGGCCGCAGTCCAGCGCGCGCTGCACGCCCCGCAGGTTCATAGTCAGGCCGCGGTATTCCACGCCGTCGTGTTTTTTCAGGCGCTTGACCACTTCGTCCGTGTCCGCCATTTGCGGCACGGCTTTGGGGTGCACGAAAGAGCCGATTTCCAGAACCTTGGCGCCGGCGTCCACCATGCGCTCGATCAGTTCCACTTTCTGGTCCGTGGAAAGGATGGTCTTCTCCATCTGCAGGCCGTCGCGCGGGCCCACTTCGCAAATCGTCACGCTTTTCGGCCAGGACATGGTCGCGGTCATATGGCGCCCTCCTCTTTCATGGCGGCGAGTTTTTCTTTGGAGTACCCAAGCAGGCCGCCGAACACTTCTTCGTTGTGCTCGCCGAGCTTGGGGCCCACCCAGCGGATGGAGCCGGGGGTTTCGCTGAATTTGGGGAAGATGCCGGGCATTTTGATGGTGCCCAGGGCTTCGTGTGGCATTTCGACGATGTTTTCACGCGCCGCGTAGTGCGGGTCCTCAAAGATATCCTTGATGCTGTAGACCAGGCTCACGGGCACGCCTTCCTTGTCCGCGATGGCCTTCATGTCCTCGTAGTCGAGGCTGCCCACCCAGGCCCGCACGATGTCGTCCAGGGCCGGGTCGTTGGCCAGACGGTCGCGCATGGTCAGGAAACGCGGGTCGGACTTGAGTTCCTCTTTTTTCATGGCCACGGTCAGGTATTCCCAGGTGCGGTCCGTGCTGCAGATCAGCACCACCCACTTGCCGTCCTTGGTCTGGTAGGTGCCGCCGGGGCTGGAAGTGCCGGAAAGGCAAGGGGTGCGCTCGCGGATCTTGTTATTCTTATGATAGTCCGCGATGGGAATTTCCAGCATGCGGAAAATGCTCTCGTACAGGCTGATATCCACTTCCTGGGGTTTGCCCTTGAGCACGTCGCGGTGGTAGAGCGCCATCATGGTGCCCATGGCCGCGTACAGGCCGCTGACGTAGTCCACCAGGGAGAAAGACGGACTGACGGGCGGGCGGTCTTTGTAACCGGTAATGTAGGTCATGCCGGAAAAAGCCGTGGCTGGGGTGCCGAAACCGGCAACTTCCGCGTAGGGCCCGGTCTGGCCGTAGCCGGTGACTCGGGTGACCACCAGCTTGGGGTTGGCTTTATGCAGGGTTTCCATGTCCAGGCCCCACTTGTCCAGGGTGCCGGTGCGGAAGTTTTCAATGAGCACATCGCTTTTTTCCACCAGCTTCAGAAAAGCTTCCTTGCCTGCTTCCTTGCGCAGGTCCAGGGTCACGGCCCTTTTATTGCGGCCCATGCTGGCCCAGCGCATGGGCTCTTTACCGCAGTAAGGCCCCAACGCGCGAAAGGGGTCGCCCTTGCCCGGCACTTCGATTTTGATCACGTCCGCCCCAAAGTCCGCCATCAGCACGGCGGCGAACGGCGCCGCTATGACCGTCGTCATATCCAGCACACGTATACCCTTTAATAAAGACATGGAACACCTCCGCTTTTTCAATATGTGAAAATTTTTATGCCGTCCAATGGAAAATTCATACGATATCTCGCTCGAAACATCAAGTGGAAAAATAAAAACGTGTCATTCCATGGCCATAATTATTTATTAATATTTCATAATAGGCTAAAATATATTATGTTTTATTTTATAGTTTCTCAACTCCTGAGTCGGGAAAGTTTCCGGCAAGCAGTTTTTCCATTGAATAAAATTGCCTACGTTCTCCGCCCGCCCGAGAGGTTCCACGCGGTACTTTCCAAAGGACCGGCAAGCAAAGCACTTGCACACATCGCTTTCATTTATAAAACCATAGCTACCGTCAAATAAAAAACTTTGCCCCCGAAATCGCGGCTGATCCTATCGCTTTAAAGCAAAGCAAACCACAGCAACATACTATATTAACATATATTAAAAGATAAAATGACACGTTGCGAAGGCAGGACAATTGCATTATTGACCAAAAAAATCCGTCTCATTTATCAAAACATACTGATAGGAATGCAAATATATTTTATGCCTACCGGCACTTTGGACTTTTTTCAAACATCGACCATTTGGAATCAAGAATATGTGCGCCGACAACGTTTCATCACAACCTTTTGTCAGGGCATTGGAGCGCGGCCTCGATATTCTTGACTGTCTCCGTCTCGCCGGCTCGCCCATGCCCCTGACCGCCATTTCCGATGCCGTGGGGCTTTCGCCGAGCACCGCCCTGCGGATTTTGGGAACCATTGAGAAAAAGCGCTATCTGGTACGCGGCGAAGGCTCAAAGCTCTATTCCCTGGGGCCCAACGCCCTGCTGCTGGGCGGGGCCGCACGCTCCACGGAAAACCTGGCGGCCCTTGCTTTGCGCCCCCTGAAAGAGCTCAACGCCCTTTCCGGGGAAAGCGCGAGCATCTACACCCCCTCCGGTGACCGCCGCATTTGCCTGCAAAGAAATGGAACGCAGCCACCCTTTGCGCCAGGTGGTCAACATCGGGGACCGCCTCTCGCTTACCGTCGGCGCGGGAGGCAAAGTGCTTATCACCTGGCTGGATCTTATGCCGGACCGCGGCGTCAGCCGTCTGGCCCTCCCGCTCTCCCCGGTCCTGCTGGCCCAGGTACGGGAAGCGGGGTACGCCACCAGCTTTAACGGACGCGCGGATGGAATTTACGCCGTGGCCGTACCGGTTTCCGACGGCTCCGGCTCCATTCTGGCCACGCTCACCCTTTCCGGCCCCACGGCCGTTTTGAGGCGGACAAATGCCCGTCAAAGAAAAGGCCGGTGAGGTTTCCCTGCTGATGGGCTGGAAAGGCTGTAGCGCATAGCTGAAGCGGTTTTTTGAAAAAAATCTTTTCCGCTTGATAAAAATCCTTGCCTGGAACGCGGACAGTCTTTACACCTGTTCGTGTGGTTTCGATCCCCTTGGCATAATTCCTCAGCAACAGGAGATCTATTCTTTATGCGCAGCGATGTTTCCTCCTCGCAGCCCTCTGTGCGGGCTTTGGAACGAGGTATCGATATCCTTGATTGTCTTCGTCTTGCAGGGGCTCCCCTGCCTCTGACCGCTGTGGCGGAAACCGTGGGGCTTTCTCCCAGCACTACCCTCCGGATCCTGGTCACGCTGGAGAAAAAGCACTATCTGGTGCGCAACGAGGACACCAAACACTACAGCCTGGGTCCCAGCGCATTGCGCCTGGGGGGTTCTTCCCGCTCCGTGGAAAGTCTCACCACCCTTTCCCTGCGCCCCTTGCAGGAACTCAACGTCATTGCCGGCGAAAGCACGAGCGTCTACATCCCGTCCGGCGACCGGCGCGTTTGCATCCAGCGGGTGGAGAGCAACCACCCCCTGCGCCAGGTCATCAATATCGGGGACAGCCTTTCGCTTACCATCGGCGCGGGCGGCAAGGTGCTGACCGCCTGGCTGGAACTTTCGCCCAATTACGACGTCAGCCGCCTGGTTCCCCCGCTTTCCCCGGCCTTGCTGGCCCAGATACGGGAGGCGGGCTACGCCACCAGCTTCAACGAGCGCGCGGAAGGCGTCTATGCCGTGGCGGCCCCGGTTTTTGACAGCTCCGGCAACATCCTGGCCACGCTGACCGTTTCCGGCCCCACGGCCCGCTTTGACGCGGAAAAGCTGCCCGCCACCATAGAAGCGGTCAAAGAAAAAGCCCGTGAAGTCTCGGTCATGATGGGCTGGAAAGGCTGATACACCACATGTTGCGTACCCCGCCGGCAGGTCGCCGCCTGCCGGCAGGGTTACAAAAAGGGTTCTTTCCGCGCCGCAGGGCGCGGTTTTTATTTTCCGATGACCGGAATGATTTCCGAAGCCAAGGGAATGGCCAGGAAGGTAGCGTCCTTGCCCAGAGCCGCCAGGGCGTCCGCAATGGCCTCTTCCGCCGTGTCGAACGACTCCAGGAACATCTTGTTCAGATCTTCCCTGCTGACCTTGCAGCAAGCCACGCTTATGGAAAAGCTCTTCAGCGCCCGGCACCACATGTAGGCCTTGCTGATGGAATCCGCCGAGTAGCCGTTGGCCGTGAACGAGTCGATGATCTCCTGCGGGTCGCCGGCGGCCTGCATGGTCTTGCCGAATTTGGCGATGCCGTCGCGCGCTTCCGCCAGCAGAATGATGCGGCCGCCCGGCTTGCAGACCATTTCCGCGCAACCCACGGCTTTTTGTGCCTGGTGCATGTCAAAGTCCCGGGGGTAGCCGCCGGGGCAGGTCACCACCACGTCCGCTTTGGCGGGAATGGACAGGCTCCAGATTTTCCTGCATACGTCCACACCGGCCCGGTGCGCCGCGTCCAGATCCCCCGCCACCGCCACCACCAGGCCGCGGGACTCGTTCTCCACGGAATTGAGGATGAAATCCACGCCCACCAGACGCGCGCCCGCCAGCGCTTCCTCATGGCAGGGGTTGCCGTCCAACCAGCCCGCGGCTGAATTCGCGGGCCGGATGGGGAAGGAATGGTGCGCCTGCAGGCCTTTGAGCCCCGAAATGCCGGGAATGACGCTCTTTCGTCCCCCGGAAAACCCTGTCAGCTGGTGCGGCGTGACGCAGCCGGTGCAGATTTTCAACTCCGCCTCGGCAAAGTCCTTGTTGATTTCCACCAGCATGCCGCCGGGGGTTTTCCCCACCGTGACCAGCATATTGGGGTCCGTAGCCACGTGGTGCACGAAACGGAAGCGGTCCACCACGCTGTTGCCGTATATTTTGCGGCATTCTTCCTCGGTGTTCACCCTGTGGTTGCCGTACGCCACCACCAGAAGAATCTGCTCGTCCTTCAAACCGGCCGCGTTCAGGTCTTTGGCCAGTTCTTCCACCATCAACCCGCCTGGATACGGCCTGGTTATGTCGTTCACGATAATGGCCGCGCTCTTTTTGCCCCTGGCAAGCTCCTTCAGCGTTCTGCTGCCTATGGGGTTGTCCAGGGCACGGCGTATCTCCTTGCGCTCGTCGGCCACGGCCGGCGTGCTGCCGGGGCTGATGACCGCCATCAGGTTGGGAATGCGCACGGAAACTTCGCCTTCGCCAATGTTGAAGCGTATAGTCTGCTCTTGAAAAGCCATGGCTCACTCCTGTGAAAAGCGCCCCGGCGCGGCAAGCGGCCGGGACGCCGTTGTGCACGGCTAAATGCCGAAACCGAGGAACTTGAACCACCAGAGACCCAGCGTCATGTTCACCACGTAGGAAATGGCCGCCATGCAGGCGCCCAGTATCCACCAGGTCTTCAGCGGGACGTAGCCGAAGGCGAAATAAATGGGCGCGAAAGCCGAGCCGTAGTGCGTGAGCAACCCCCCGTAGTTGCTGGCGATAGCCATGCTCATGGCCAACGGTATGGGCGGAATGCCCGCCACCATGCCCAGCGTGACCAGCACGGGCAGCATGGAAACCACAAAGGGGCCGGTGGCCGCGTACAGGTAGCGGACGATAACGGAGAAAAACGCGATACCCATCAGGGCCAGCGTGGGGCTGACCCCGGAAAAATCGAGATGCGTGCCCATGAACTTGGCCAGCCACTCAAAGAACTTGGCGTTGACCAGGGAGTTGGCCATGCCGATGATGCCGCCGTACCAGATGACCGTGTTCCAGGCCCCGCGCAGCTTCAACATGTCGTCCCAGTTGATGATGCCCGTAAAAATGGAAAGGACCAGCACGGCAATGGCCACGGCCGTGGCGTTGAACTTGAAGTAGGAGCCGAAACACCAGCCGATGAGCGCCATGAAGAAAATCGCGGTCAACATTTTTTCGCGCACCGTCATGGGACCGAGTTCGGCCAGGCCTTTGGCGGCAATGGCCTTGTTGTCCAGCACCTTCATTTCCGGCGGGTACAGCTTGTAAAGAAGGTACGGGGCCAGAAACAGCACCAGCCCCACCGGCACGATGGTGGCCTTGGCCCAGAACAGCCATTCAATGTCGATTTTGAGAATTTTGTTCATCAACTGCACAATGAGCACGTTGGAAGCCATGGCAGTGATGAACATAGCGCTTCCCAGCTTGGCCAGCATGACACCGTTAAAGGTCAGGTAGGCCGCTATGTTGCGGGGGTTTTTCTCGGCTTCCGGGTCCAGGGCCGTGATAATGCCCTGAATGATGGGCAGTTCCAGCCCGGCGGCCCGGGCGGTGTTGGAAGGCGTCACCGGCGAGAGGATAAATTCAAGGAACGCGCAGACATAGCCCAAGCCCAGCGTGGTGCGGCCCAGCTTGTCCACCAGGATAAAGGTGATGCGCTTGCCCAGGCCGGTTTTGGCAAAGGCGGCGCTCATGGAAAAGGCCGCGAAAATCATCCAGGTGGCTGTGCTGGAGTAACCGGACAGTACGGATGAGGTATTGTTGAACAGCAGAGCGGAAGCGGCCACCGCCGCCAGCACGATGACGGGTTCGCCAAAGGGTTTGATGACCAGGCCGACAATGGCGGCGATATACACGCCAAGGAGACGCCAGGCCATGAGACTCAGGCCTTCCGGCGGGGGGAGCAGAAAGAAGGCCACGGGGATAACAAACAAGACAGCTAGTTTCTGCGCCGTTTTTCTATCCATGAGCAATCCCTTTGCAACGCATGCAAAAGCCCCGGCGCGCAACCACGCGCCAGGGCTTTTGCTCGTTACTCTTTGGCGTCCGTCAGCATCCGAAGCAACGGACGTACGTCTTTGGCTTTTTCTATGGAATTGATGGCTTCCAACACCTTTTGCTGTTTCGCGGCCGACCAGAAGGGGCCGATGCAATCCCGGAACTTGTCGGTGTATTTTTCCAGGGGAGCCTTGTTTTCCGGCTCACCCACGGCCAGCAGCACGTCTTTCGTGACCGTGCCCTTGCCCGTGGTTATGGCTACGCGGGCGCCCCGCACGTTTTTCTCCCGGGATTCAAAGCTGCCGTCCTCCACCATGCGGATTTTGCCGAACAGATCTTTCACCAGCGGCAACTGCGCGTTTTCCGGGCAGAAGTCATCCATGCCTATGGAACCCTTGGCCAGAGCCAGAGCCACGGCAAAGCCCAGGTTGAAGCGGGAATCCGCGATATTGGGCGGGAGCGCGCTTTTCTGGGTCAGCTGCAAGGCCGTGCGATAGGTCGTGATGACGATTTCCTTCACATCCGCGAGATCCACCTGGGAACGTAAGGCCAGCGCGGCGTCGATGGGCGCGTGCACGTGGCGGCAGGCGGAATAGAACTTCACATAGCAGCCTTCCAGCTCGAAACTGGAGCCGATGGGCCTCAACAGGAAATCGTAGTCGATTTCCTGACCGGAAAAGGCCTGGAAAAAGCCGTCCTTGCCTTCCAGGATATCCGGCGCGCCCTCAGCGCCCAGCGCGGCCAGCTCAGCGGCCCGTAGACCGCTGGAAGCCGCCCGGCCCGCATTCAGGGGTTTCAGCATGCCGCCGCTGCGGTTCACGATGATCAGGCCGGAACTGAACAACCCGGCCACGCCCAACGCGTTCAGCATGCGTTCCGTGTCAAAGCCCATCAGCTTGGACACGGCCACGGCGGCCGCAGGGCACCCGGCCACGGCCGTAGTGTGGAACCCCCGGCCCACCGTGGACGGGTGGCAGACCGTGCCCAGGCGGGCGTATACTTCATAGCCCGCCGCCAGGGCGGTCAGAAATTCCATGCCGCTGCTGCCTTTGGCTTCCGCGGCAGCCAGGGCGGCGGAAATGACCACCACGCCGGGGTGGCCCTGGCCGCGGCGGTGGCCGTCGTCCATATCCAGGCTGTGTCCGGCCACGCCGTTGATCCAGGCGGCTTCCTCGGCAGTGGTTTTCCAGGGGGTGCCCAGCAGCGTGCAGGGGCCGTCGGGTTTATTCTTGGCCAGCTTTTTGTGCAGCACCGCGTAAAGCTCGCCCTGCTGCACGCCGGCCATGGCCACGCCCACGTAGTCGATGAGTTTTTCCTTGGCGGAGGCTATCAGGCTGTCCGTCAGGTCTTTTTCCCGCAGTCCGGAAAAAAGCTCGATAAATTTTCTGCTCTTGGTCATACCTTTCTCCTTTTTGGCATGGAAGATATGGCGCGGGCCGCGCGCTCAGATTTTTCCCTGTGCTTTCAAGGTTTTTTTTACGTGCGGGAGAAGACCGCCGTCTTCAATGAGCCCTTTGACAAAGTCCGGGTACGGCGCGAACTTGAATTCCCCTTTGGGTGTGGTGATGCTGCTGGAAGCAAAATCTATGGTGATGCTGTCCCCGGCTTGCACGGCGTCCAGCGCTTCCGGGCAAACTATGGTCGCCAAGCCTTCGTTCAGCGCGTTTCTGTAGTAGATTCTGGCGAATCCCCCGGCGATGATGGCCGCAATTCCCCGGGCCTTGATGCATTTCACCGCCTGCTCGCGGGAAGAGCCGCAGCCCCAGTTCTTGCCCCCCACGATGATGTCGCCGGGTTTGGCGTCACGCTGGAATTCCGAATCCAGGTCTTCCAGGGCATGGGTGCCCATTTCCTCGTCGCTCATCAGCGTGTAGGTGAAGCGCCCGGGAAAAATCACGTCGGTGTTCACGTCATCCCCGTATTTCCAGACTTTCCCCGTGAATTTCATGACAGCACCTCCCTCGGGTCGCTGACTTCGCCGCGCACAGCGGACCAGGCAACGGTCGCGGGGCTGGCCAGGTAAATGTTGCTCTCCTTGCTGCCCATTCTGCCCCTGAAATTTCTGTTGGCTGTGGAGATGCAGGTTTCATTGTCCGCAAGCGCCCCGCCGTACACGCCGATGCAGGGGCCGCAGCCGGGGTGCTCTATGGTGCAGCCCGCGTCCAGCAGGGTCTGGATGATGCCTTCGTCCATCGCCTCCCGGAATACCTGGCGGGAAGCCGGGTACACCAGGGTGCGCACCGCCACCGTGCGGCCTTTCAGCACGGATGCCGCCACGCGGAGGTCGTCCAGCCGCGCGTTGGTGCAGGTGCCGATAAAGGCCTGATGGATGGGCACCTTGCCCAGCCCGCTGACGGGCGCGTAGTTGTCCACGGTGTGAGGTTTGGCCACACAGGGTTCCAGCGTGGCGAGATCGTAGGAGAGTTCCCGGCCGTAGGTGGCGTCCGCATCGGCCCAGACAGGGACGGAAGCCGGGTTTTTCACTTTGCCGCGCTGGTATTCCAGCACCTTGGCGTCGGGCGGGCAGACGGCATTTTTCGCGCCCATTTCCACGCCCATGTTGCATAAGGTCATACGCTCCGAAACGCTCATGTTGTCTACGCCGCCGCCGTGAAACTCCACGGACATGTAGTCCGCGCCGTCGGATTTGATGTCCCCGATAACTTTCAGGATCAGGTCCTTGGCGGTCACGCCTTTGGCAAAAGCGCCCGTGGCGTTGATTTTGATGGAATGCGGCACTTGCAGCCAAATGCTGCCGGTGGCCCACACGGCGGCCATTTCCGTACGGCCTATGCCTGTGGAAAAAGCCCCCACGGCGCCGTGCATACAGGTGTGGCTGTCCGAGCCCACCGTGACCATGCCGGGGGCGGCGTAGCCTTCCTGGCACATGATCTGGTGGCAGATGCCGCCGTTGCTGTTGAGATCGTAAAAGTTCTTGATGCCCTGCCGGGTGACGAATTCGCGGACTATCTTGTGGGCTGCGGCGTAAGCCGGGGTGGAGGCGGGAACGGTGTGGTCAAAGATAATGACGATGGCGTCGGGGTTGAAGACCTTTTCCAGGCCGATTTTCTCAAAGGTTTTGATAATGGCGGAGGCGTTTTCATGGCTCATGCAGAAGTTGGGCTGAACCACCGCAACCTCGCCGGCGCGCACCTCTTTTCCGCAGGCCTTACTGAGTATTTTTTCAGCGAACGTCCTACCCACCTTGCATACCTCCTTCATATATCAGTTATTGCGTATACCTTCCCATACTGAAGCTTTGAATTGTGAAACGGCTGCCGGGCAACGTTTCAAAAACGCGCAATGCCATGCGCGGCGGTGGGGCCAGGCAAGGCTGTGCTGGTGAGGGTATTGCGCGGAACGTTCATGAGCGGCTCCTCTGTGCTGCCCGTGCGGTGTGCTGTCACCGTTAATCCGGCGACGGCGCGAAGGCCTTATGCGCACAACCAATCCGGAACCAAGGGTTGCATGGAAAGCACAAATTTTCATATGTTGAAATTTTTTATGCTAAAAGGTGGAAAAATCCTACTCCACTTCCTCTAAAAAAATCAAGAGTAAAATCGCTCAACTTTACAAAACGAACAAGATACACATCAGCAAGATTTTTTTGAAATTTTTTATCTATTTGCACGGATTAAAAAAACCAGAACCACGGCCTGGCAGACGCAACAACATGCCTTCGCACGTTTCCATCTGCCTTCCCGCTTATCCCCATTCGCGCGCTTGACTCCGAGGCAATAAAAAAGGCCACCCGCCGGAGCAAAAGCTGCTCCGGCGGGTGGCGAACCAGAAGCTATACGGCCGCGCCGGGCGCGGACCGCTTTGCTACCTCACGTACATGCCGCCTTCAAAAAAGACGAAACTGATGATCACCGTGGCGAGGATGGACACCAGCACCGGAACGCAGGTCCGCCGCGCGAGGGCAAAGGTACTGATCCCGCCCGCGCCGGCGCAGATGATCATGACGCCCGCCACCGGGGACATGCTGCGCATAAGAGAGCCGACGTAGTTCATGGGAGTGACCATTTGCTCAATCGTGCCGCCCAAGGCCGGGGCCAAGGAGGTGGACAAGCTGACAAAGGCGGAAAACGAGCCCACGTTGCTGCCGGTAAGGAAGGCAACCATGCCGTTAATCCCGCAAAGCACCGCGGTCATGGACTTAATGCCGAAACCGCCGGCATTGGCGCCGGAAAGCATCAGGTCGATAAGGCCGCTGATCTTCAGGCCAGCGGCGAACATTTCCGCCGCTATAATCAGAGCCACGATGGTGACGAACATTTTGCCCATGCCCTGGAAGAAGGTAAAGCCGTCGTTAAAGGACTTTTTGAGATCGCCTTTATGGCGGATTATCTCAATGAGCATCACCACGAGCCAGACCAGGTACAGGGCCGCGATGGTGTTCAGTCTCATCTTGGTATACACCAACGGGCTGAAGACGACGAGCAGGATGATGGGCAGCACCGGAAACAGGGCATACCACAGGGGAGCTTCCTTGATGGAGCCTTCCACATCCTGAATGGCTTCCTGTACTTCGCCGCCCTTGCGGTCAAAGTACGGCTGCATGATGACGTGTAACAGCGGGAGAAGAATAAGCGCGGGAATGGCCACGGGGATCTGGCACTTCACCATGAATACCGCCGGGTCCATGCCGGCGGTCTGAGCCGCCAGGATGGAAACCCCGGAAGCCGGTCCCATGGAAAGGGCGCTGCAGGTGGCTATCACGGCCGCCGCCGCGGGCCGGGTAATGCCGATACCGATCAACACGGGGAACACGGCCACCAACAGCAGCATGGAAAGACCGCCCGCGCTGGGAATGACCAGATAGCACAGTGCCCCCAGCCAGTAGGCCAGAGGCAGAGTAACATAGGGGCGCTTGATGCCGCGCAGCGGGATAAGACACAGGCGCACCAAAGAGTCTGAAGCGCCAATGGCGCCCATATAAGCGGAGAAGCCGCCGGCGGCCATAATAGTAAGGCCTATGCCGCTGCACTGATTCATACTGATGCGGCGGAGCAGATCCACCACGTCGAACCACACATTACCCGTAGATGCCGGCGTCTTGCCCGACAGCGCGCGGAGAACATTCGTTTCCCCGCAGAGGATGGCAGCGGTGATCATGGCCAAGCCGGCAAACACCAACACCATGTGCGTCTTGTAACGCTTGATGACGCCCCAGCCAGCCACTATGGTGGCTAAAACGGCAAAAATAGGAGCTATACCCACGAAAACCTTCCTTTTTTTTAAATTTTATGCAACCAAGTGACCGCGTTAAACGCGCCTTCCTCTGGCATTGGGTTGTTTCCGGGAAGGGCTGGAGAAGCCGCGAAAAAAACCTTACATTCCCCCTTCCCGGGGCCAGCGCAGATCCCCTTGCCGTGATAGAACCCCGGCGCCAGGAAGGAAGCGCCCTTGCCCGACACTCAACTTTGCGCACGCCTGCCCCAAAGTCCGCCATCAGCACCGCCGCAAACGGCGCAGCCATATCGCTCGCCGCGGACGGGAGCCGAAGATTTTTGAAGAAAGCCGCAGCCCCTTCTTCCATATGGTGAAATTTAAATTTCCAAAACGGAATAACAAAGCTTTCATCATAACGCAAGTTGATTTTTTTGCAACCCGTCCAAGTCTACCGGCCGGCAACTGCCAATGCCGAGCTTAGAAAAAAATGTGTGAAAAGAATGGACTTTACATGCTTATTCTTTTTCTATACCCTCTTCATTATCTAAAAAAATATTTGCGTTGATTTTGTTGGTGGTAAAAATGCAGCAGCCCGTGCCTGTAGACAGATGCCGGGTTGTAGGATAGGTGCGTGCAGCGTAGTACGCCCATTTTTTCAGGAGATTCAATTTATGAAAACCGGCACCGCACTTTCCCAGCCTTCTGTTCGGGCTTTGGAGCGGGGAATTGAAATTCTGGATTGCTTTAGGGACGCCTGCGAACCCATACCGCTTACCGCCATTGCCGAAGCGGTGGAACTGTCCCCCAGCACCGCGCTGCGCATTCTCTCCACGCTGGAAAAAAAGGGCTATATTATCCGGGATGAATCCTCCAAGCGCTACAGCCTGGGACCGGGCATTCTGCGCCTGACAGCGGCCGCCCAGAAGGTGAACGGCCTGGCTTCCCTGGCCCTGCCCTCCATGCGGGAGCTTAACGCCCTGTTTGATGAGAGCATCAGCGTCTATATCGCTTCCGGCCTGCAGCGGGTGTGCATCCAGAGAGTGGAAAGCAGCCATCCGCTGCGGCAGGTCATTTCCATTGGGGATATTCTCCCCCTGACCATCGGCGCGGGCGGCAAGGTTCTGACCGCCTGGCTGAGCACCATGCCCAATTTCAAGGCCAGCGCGCTCATGCCGCCCCTTTCCCCCGCCCTGCTGGCCCAGGTGCGGGAAAACGGCTACGCCACCAGCTTTAACGAGCGGGGCGAGGGCATTTACGGGGTGGCAGCGCCCATTTTCACCTGGAACGGCACCATTGCCGCCGCGCTGTCGCTTTCCGGCCCCACGGTGCGCTTTCTCCCCGACAAACTCCCGCAAATGGCCGAAGCCGTCGTGGCCAAAGCCATGCAGATATCCAGAACTCTGGGTTGGACCCCCGAAGAAGAGAGAAATTAACCTGCGGAGGTATTTTCCATGAATGAACTTTACTCCCGCTGCGAAAAGGAACTCCCCGGCCTCATGAGGCTGTGGGAACAGCTCGTCAACATTGACTGCGGTACCGGCACCGTGCCAGGCCTGATCAAGGTGGCCGAGATTCTTGAAGAGAGGCTCAAGGCTTCCGGCTTTTCCGTCACCCGCCATCCCTCCCCGGCCGGAGATTATTCCATCTTGGGCGAGCGGCAGGGCAAGGGCGGCAAGTCCATTCTCTTTCTGGCCCACATGGATACGGTGTTTCCAGAAGGCACCGCGGCCCGGCGGCCCTTCACCGTTAACGGGGAATGGGCGCACGGTCCCGGCGCTTCAGACTGCAAGGCCGGGGTGGTCACCATTATCCACGGCCTGGATTTGTTGAAGGACTATGACAAATTCGGCCGCATCAGCGTGCTGTTCAATTGCGACGAGGAAACCGGCTCCCCCTCTTCCAAGGAACTGGTCAAAAAACTGGCCAAAAGCCACGACTACGTGCTTTCCTACGAACCGGGCGGGCTGAACGACAAGGTAACCATAGCCCGCAAGGGCAGCGGCCAAATCCACGTGCGTACTTTCGGCAAGGCTTCCCACGCCGGTTCCGCGCCGGAAGAAGGCCGCAACGCCTTTATGGAACTGCTCCGCCAGGTGGAGCGCATGGCGGCCCTGGAAAACCCGGCTCTTAAAACTTCGGTCAACTTTACCAAGTGCCTGTGCGGCGACCGGGTCAACGTGATCCCGGACAAAGCCGAAGCCTGGGCGGACGTGCGCGTCACCCGGTCGGAAGAAGTCGAACGCCTGCAAAAAGCCCTGGCCGCCTATTGCGCCCAGCCTTTTATCGAGGGCACGCGCACCGAGGCCGAACTGACCATGGCGCACCTGCCCTTCCCGCGCAACGCGGCCACGGACGAGCTGGCCGCCATTGCCGCGGGCATCTATAAGGAAATAGGCCGCAATCTGCCCGGCATTGAAGTGGGCGGCGCCGGAGATGCCAACACCGTGGTGGCCGTGGGCGGCAAGGCCCTGGACAGCATGGGCCCGGCCAAGGGCGGCCCCAATCACTGCCCCGAGGAAAAAGCCCACATCCCCACCGTGGTGCCGCGCATCTACCTGCTGGTGCGCATGGTCATGGAGCTGGGAGCGAAGTAACGAATAGACGCAAACGGCTGCGCCCTTAACCGGGAAGCGCATACTGAAAAGCCGCCTCTTGCCTTACGGCAAGGGGCGGCTTTTCATCATCAAGTACGGCTGAAAAGGCTTATGGGGAATGCGGCCCGATGTTTTTTCTGCCGTGCATCCAATGGTACAAAGGGACACACAGCACAACAAGCACGGTGGCGGCAAGATACAAGCCGCGATACCCGGCCAGGGGCACAATGAAGCCCATCAGGTACGGTCCCAGGCCTATGCCCAGGTCAAAGAAAATGAAATAGGTGGACGTGGCCTGGGCAAAACGGTGCCGGGGCACCAGCTTGATGCAGGAAGCCTGGGTCGTGGTCTGGAACGTCCCCATTCCCGCGCCCAGCAGAACGGCGCTCAGCATCAGGCCCGTTGCGGAATCCACGCGGCTCAGCAGCAGCAGGCCACAGGCGGCGGCAGCCAAGGAAGGATAAATGACGATGTTGGCGCCCCGGCTGTCAAACAGTTTTCCGGCAACAGGCCGCAGGCAGAAGGCGGTGGCGGCGTAAACCAGAAAAAACAGGCTGGCCACCCCCATCAGGTTCAATTCGCCGGCGTAAAAGGAAAGAAAGGCCTGCGCCACCCCGTAGCCCACGGCGGCCAGCAGCACGACCATGGCCAGGGCGAGGGCTTCAACCGCGACATATTCGTGCCAGTTGAAGCGGGAGCAATTCCCGTGACTTTCCGGGCAGGCCTCCAAAGCGGGGTAGTCCACGATGAGCGCAAGCAGGAAACTGACAATGCCCAGGACGATACAGATCATGAAAATATGGGCGTAGCTGACGTGCCGCATCATAAGAATGCCGAAAAAAGGCCCGAAAGCCAGAGCCAGAATGGTGCTCATGCTGAAGTAGTTGATGCCCGCGCCGTGCTGGTGCTGGGGCACGATGTGCGCGATCAGCGTGCCCGTGGCCGTGCCTATGCAGCCTATGCCCACGCCGCTCAAAAACCGCACGCCCATGAGAAAGGGCAGGTTGTGCGCCACCAGATACAGCCCCATACTGCCGATATACAGGACCAGCCCGGTGAACAGCACACGCGCGAAACCCATGGTCCCGATGATGCGGCCCGTGAGAAAACGCCCGCCCAGGCAGCCGATAAGCATCAGCCCGGCCACCAGCCCCGCCGTGCTCGGCGCAGCGTTGAAACGCTCCAGCGCATAGGGGCTGCTGATGACGAACAGCAAATAATAGGCCGTCATCACGAACAGGTTGATCAACGATACCGCGACAAAATTTCTTGTGAACAACACAGCTTTTCGCTCCAGAAAAGGCAAAGAACGCCGGAAGGCGTTCTTACAAAACAACGCTGTCTCGCGCCGCAGGGGACGCCGGCTCGCGTCACTGCGTGAGGATATTGAGAAACGTCTCCAAATCAAGATGATGGAAATACTCCTCAATGGAAACAGAGGCAAGCTGTTCCCGCAGGTTCCCGCGCTTCAGCTTCTGGCCCGTGAGCAGCGCCGCAAGCTGAGAGGCGTCGCCGTCGCCGAAATAGTCCCCGAAAAAGGCGATGCGGCTTATGGCGCCCCCGGCCACGTCCATGTGCACTTCCAGCTTGCCGCAGCCTTCCACGCGGCGCTCTTTGCGGATGCTGTACGCCGGTGACTCCCCGTAATTCCAGTCCCAGGAATCGTAGACCTCGCGTTGAAGGGCGCGGACTTCGTCGAAATCCCGCTCATTGAGCGTGTACGGCGTAAGATCGTATTCTCGAAACATGGCCTCGCGCAGCACGGCCATGAAGCGCTCCACAGGGATGTCTTCCGGCATGAGGGGTTTCACGTTGGTCACCCGGCTGCGCACGGATTTAAGGCCCTTGGACTCGATTTTGTCCCCGGAAACGGCCAGGGCCTTGCCCACCACGGAAAGGTCCGAGTCGTACAAAATGGTCCCGTGGTGCATGACCCGGCCGCGCTTGCAATATTGCGCGTTGCCGGAAAACTTCTTGCCGTCAATGGTCATGTCGTTGCGGCCGTTGATGGCCGCTTCGACGCCCAGCGAGGCCAGCGCCCGGACCACCGGACGGCAGAACGAGGCGAAATCAAAAGCCCGTCTGCCTTCTGCCGAGGTGATGAAGGTAAAGTTCACGTTCCCCAGGTCGTGGTACACGGCCCCGCCGCCGGACAGCCGCCGCACCACGCGGATGCCGCGCTCCCGCACATAGGCCGCGTTAATTTCCGCCACCGTGTTCTGGTGCTTGCCCACAATCACCGCGTTGTCGTTGCGCCAGAGCATGAAGTAGTCGTGCTCCCGGTCCAGCCGGTCGAACACGAACTGCTCCAAAGCCAGGTTGAAATGCGGGTCAGTGGAGGAGCTTTCAAGATAGAACATCATGACGGTACCTGCGGCGCGGGCAAAGAAAAAATCCGCGTAAACATAAAAGAGGCCACGCGGACAACGCGTAACCTCTTGATTTTTCTGGCGCGCCAGGGAGGAATCGAACCCCCGACCGACTGCTTAGAAGGCAGTTGCTCTATCCGACTGAGCTACTGGCGCGTGAGCGGTTCCGGTGTCCTCGCTTTTGGGCTGAACGCCCAAACAGAGGGTCGGAAAATAGGAGAAAAAAACAGGCCTGTCAACGCGGGAAGAACGCGTCGTTGCCGAAAAAACAACGCGGTGACCGCCAAAGACACGGAAATTACTCAAGACCAGGGGGGCTTGCCCTTAGGCATGGGTACAGTATAGTACGTTGCAACAAGCGGAGGGACGGCCTCCATGTCTGTTCCCCCCGCAACGCCGCCGCGCGGGCGGCGGCCCACCATCGCGGCCCGCCATACCGAATTCGAGGAGTATTATGCGTACCACAAAACTGCTTATCCTTTCCTGCGCGCTGCTGCTGCTTTCCGGCTGCGGCGGGGCCGACAAGTCCGACGCGCTGGATCCTTTCGCCTCCCCTTCCCCCGCTTCCTCTTCGTCCCCGCAAAGCTCAGCCGTGCCGGCCGGGGAAAAAACCATCCGCATCGGCATGACCACGGCCCAGGTCAGCCAGGCGCTCGGGCAGCCGGATTCCGTCGGCACCGACACTTCCGGCAAAGAGGTGTGGACCTACGAGCGCAAACGCGCCGAATTTGTGTACACCACAGGGCAGGAACTGTTCATAGGCGGCTACATGTCGGACGCGCAGGGCACGGGCCCGCTCACTTTGATCATCGTGCTGGATGCCGGCCGCAAGGTGGCGAACTTCACGTATACCCAGATGCCTTTTTAGAGTAATCTCATGGTGTTGCCGCACTGCGTTTCGCAACGCCAAAGTATTTTTTCTGAATAGATGTTTTCATGGTAACATGCTCTAAACTTGGTGTGCCGGGTGGTTAAACGCCCAAGACAGCATGCCCAGTAGACCCTGTCCGCCATGGGACGGCCGCCGTGCCGTTTCCGCGAGACAGGGTCTCTTGCTTCCTATCCGGCATAGCGGTACAAAACCGCCATGACAGACAGCAGCCCTTTCACTTCCTTTGCCCAGGTGGCGGAATACCTCCACCAGCTCGGCCATTTCCGCGTCAAGCCGGAGATGGAACGCGTGCGCGGGGTGCTGCGCAACTTGAACGCGCAACGCCTGCCCGGCGCGACCGCCCAGATCGTGGGCACCAACGGCAAGGGTTCCACCACTACGTTTCTGGCTTCCCTGGGCCGGGCGGCCAGTCTGAAAACCGGGCTCTTCCTTTCCCCCCACTTTGTTTCCTTCCGGGAGCGCGTGCGCATCAACGGCGCCATGCTGCCGGAAGAAGACTGGGTGCCCCTGGCCAACAGCGTCATGGCCGCGGGCGGCCGGGCCCTGACCTATTTCGAATTCATCACCGCCGCCGGGGCCCTGGCCTTTGCCGAGGGCCGCGTGGACCTGGCGTGCATGGAAACGGGCCTGGGCGGCTCCTGGGACGCGGTTTCAGCCTTGGAAGCGGATATAGTGCTGTTCGCACCCATCAGCTATGACCACTGCCACATTCTGGGCGACACCATCGCCGCCATTGCCACGGACAAAGCCGGAGCCATACGTTTCGGCAAACCCGTAGTCAGCGCCCCGCAAGAGGAGGCGGCCCACCGCGTGCTGGCGGCCCGCGCCGCCCGCATGAACGCCCCGCTACGCCGTTCCGCTCCGGAACACGGCTTGCCCGAATCCATTCTGGACGGCAGCACTCCCATGCGCCTGGGCGGCAAGCACCAGTTTGTCAACGCGGCCCTGGCCCTGGACGCCTGGCACCTGCTGGCGCAGCGCCACGGCTGGAACAGCACGGCGGCCACGGAGTTGGCCGGGCTGACCCAGGCCTTTATTCCCGGCCGCCTGCAGTTCGCGCCCCCTTCAAAAGAACACGGCCACCCGGCATTGCTGCTGGACGGCGCGCACAACATCCACGGCCTGGCCGCCCTGGGCGCCGCGCTGGCGGAACGGAACATCGCCCCGGCGGCCGTCATTTTCTCCTGCCTGAAGGACAAAGGGCCGGAAGAAGTGGCCGCGCACCTGCGCGTGCTGTCCACCGGTCCCATTTTTGTGCCGCCTATTCCCGGCAACCCCCGCGCCCTGCCCCCGGAAGAGCTGGCCGCCATCATCGGCCTGAACGCCAGGCCCGTGCACTGCATGGTCCAGGCTCTGGAGCTGGCCTCCGCCTTTGTTGCGGAGCGCATGCCCCTGGAAGCGGCCGCCCACCCCGAGCGGCACCCGGTGCTGATCTGCGGCTCGCTCTATCTCCTGGGCGATTTTTACGCCCTCCGGCCGGACTGCCTGGAACGCGTCTGACCGGGCCCGTACGCCGTCCAAAAATTCCGACCGCCGCAAGGAGGCCGCCATGTTCCCCTGTCGCTCCCGAGCCGCAACGGCGTTGCTCGCCCTGATCCTGTCCCTGGCGGCCTTCCTTCCGGCGGATGCGGCCGCGCCGCGCGAACCGCACAAGGGCTTTGTCTACATAACGGACGTGGCTCCGGATGTTATTCTGGAAATCCGCTATTACAGCACCTACAACTTTGTCGGAGCCAGAGTGGATGGCTATCATGCGCCCACGGCCGTTTTAAGCGCCCCAGCGGCCGCCGCGCTGCAAAAGGTCTCCGCTGCCCTGCAAAAGCAAGGCTACGTGCTGAAGGTCTTTGACGCCTACAGACCGCAGGCCGCCGTCAACCACTTCGTGCGCTGGGCAAAAGACATCAGGGACACCAAGACAAAGGCCGCGTTCTACCCCGGGGTGGACAAGTCGAAACTGTTCCAGCTTGGCTATATCGCGGAAAAATCCGGCCATTCGCGAGGGAGCACTGTGGACCTTACATTGGTGGAAGCGGCCACGGGAAAGGAAGTGGACATGGGGTCGCCCTTTGACTTTTTCGGGCCGGTTTCCCACCACGGCACCAAACTGATCACGCCGGCCCAGGCCGCCAACCGCGACCTGCTGAAAAACGCCATGCTTGATGCCGGGTTCAAGCTCTATCCCGAAGAGTGGTGGCACTACACCCTTGCCGGTGAGCCGTACCCGGACACCTATTTCGCTTTTCCCGTGGAGTAGGCACGGCGCGCCCCTCTCTGCGGCCGATTTTGAACAAGCCTCAAGCCTGACACAAAAGCGGCGGCTTGACCCCGACGGCGCATACGCGTCGCGTCCGGGCCAAAGCCGCCGCTTACCGCGTCTGAAAATAAAACTGTTCCTGAGGGTTTATCGCCTACCCCTGTTTGGCGGCTTCGCTTTCCATCTCGGCTATCTGCGAGATCAACTGACTGATTTGCGCATTGATGGAGGCGATCTGCCCCTGCTTGGCCTCGTCCGGCATGGAGGACCCGGCCACCTGGGCCAGCTTGCCCTGCAACTGCGTCAGCTGTTTTCTCAGGGCTTCAATGTTGGCGGAACTGTCCCCACCGCCGGAACCGCCGCCCGTGGCCCGCTGGATGATCTCGGAAAGCTTGCCCGAAGCTTCCTTGGCGGCGTCTTCGTTTGAAGAATCCTCCTCGCCGGAAGCCGCCGCGGCCTGCTGCTTGGCGCGGGCTTCCGCGGAAATGCTCACCGAGTCCCCGCCCCAGGACAGGGGCAGAGAAGATTCTTCCTCTTCTTTCTTGCGGAGCTTGGTAATACCTTGCGTGCTTTCAGTCCGCGTAGTGCTGAGAAGGTCCTCTATAAGCATACTGCCTCCTGGTATTGCGGGGAAATTTTTGCCTTCCACCTAGAAAAGCAAAAAACGTTCCGCAACCTGAAGTTCAGCGCGCGCCGCAAGGGAAAATCCCGTGCCGCGCCGCGAACGGTCTGCGTTACCTGGAGAAAAAAATGAAGGGGGGATGACGCGCTGCCCCTGGAAAGGAGAGGCCGCCGGGACAAGGCTGCCTAGCTCCGCCAGCGGCGGTAGAGCTGCAAAGGGAGCAGCAGGCCGTAAAAGGGCAAGGCGTACAGGGCGGCCATAAGCGCTTCCACCACTGAAAAGAACTCCGCGCTGACAATGAGGATGAGCACGTTGTTCATGATGGCGAAACCGATGATGAAGGTGAGCTGCTTTTCCAGGGACAGGCGCCAGGAAAAAAGCGCGCCCAGAATGAACAGCAGCGCGGCCAGCAGGCAGGCGGCCAGCAGCGCGGAAACGATCAGCGAGGGGTCTTGGCGCAGCATGGGAGAAAAACGGCTGAAGATGGCAAAATTGCCGCAGCCGATCAGCGCCAGGGCCCAGTTCCCCCGCTGGCGCAGCAGGCTTTCGGTCAGTTTTCCCGCCGCGCGGCGGCAAGCCTGGGCCAGGATAAAAGGCACGAACACGGTAAAAGACAGCATGGCGGTCATGTCCCAGAACGGCAGGCTGAACGAGCCGCCGCTGCCGCAAATTTTGGCCACGAACGGCAGCGTGAGCGGGAGCAGGAGCGAGGTGAACACCACGTTCACCAGCAGCAGCACAAAGTCCGCGCCCAGAAGCAAGGCGAAAAAGGGCGCCACCACCCCCACGGAAACCCCGGCCAGCAGCAGCGCGCCCAGCGCATAGCCGGGCATGAGCAGCCGGAAAATCCACCAAGCCAGCAGCGGCAGCACCAGCAGTTTCAGCGCGGCCATGGCGGCTACGGCCCTGGGGGCCGCCCGCAGGCCTTTCCAGGCGTCCAGGGGTTCAACGGACAAAAAGCAAAAGAACAGCAGGCCCATCATGGTCACGCGGGGCACCAGGGCCATGGGCTCCGCCAGACCGGGAAAAAACACCCCGGCCACCATGGTGCTGAAGGTAACAAAGAGAAAAATCCAGTCCTGCTCGCGCATGCGCTGTCCTTAGCCTGCCCGTCTGAGCAGGGCAAGCGTTTTCCCTTTTTCAGCCACCAAAAGAACTTTTCACGCGTTCTCCGGCGCGTTGACATTTGCAGGGACGTTTGCTAAAAAAATAAAACAATGTTTCATTTAATGAAACATTGTTTTATGACATACGTTTGCTAAAAAGACGTTTTGCCCTGGCGGCACGAAACTCCGCCCGGGCAAAACGTCAACGCGAGCACCTTGAAGTTCACTTTGTTTCAGACACCTCTTGCCGGAGACCTCCATGAAAGACACCCCCAAAATGCTGGTTCTGCAAGGCAACGAAGCCTGTGTGGAAGGGGCGCTCCTTGCGGGCTGCCGCTTCTTTGCCGGGTACCCCATCACCCCGGCCACGGAAATTGCGGAAGGCATGGCCAAGCGCCTGCCGGACTGTGACGGCGTCTTCATCCAGATGGAAGACGAGCTGGGTTCCATCAACGCCATGATCGGCGCGGCCTGGGGCGGCATGAAGCCGCTGACCTCCACGTCCGGCCCCGGCTTTTCCCTGATGCAGGAAGGCATAGGCTACGCTTGTGTCACCCAGACCCCCTGTGTGATCATCAACGTCATGCGCGGCGGCCCCAGCACAGGCCAGCCGACGTTGCCCTCGCAGCAGGACGTGTACCAGGCCCGCTACGGCAGCCACGGCGACTACGAAATCATCGTGCTGGCCCCTTCCTCCTCCCAGGAAGCCCTGGACATGACCATTCAGGCCTTCAACCTCTCGGAGCGCTACCTTACACCCGTGGTGGTGCTGACGGACGAAGTGGTGGGGCACACCCGCGAGCGGGTGGTATTTCCCGCCTCCCCCGAAATCAGCAACCGCGTAAAACCGCCCAAGGGCCACGACTACAAATTCTATGAGCCCGTGGCGGCCAACGGCGGCGTTCCCTACCGCGCCAGTTTCGGGGAAGGCCACAACATTCTGGTGGACGGCCAGTTGCACGACGTCATGGGCAACCGCGTCGGCCACCTGACCGGCCCCAGCGCTGATTGCGTGGAGCGCATCCAGGCCAAAATCCGCGATAACGTCAAGGACCTCACCGACCTGCGCTGTGAGTTCCTGGACGACGCCGACCACATCGTGGTCGCCTACGGCAGCACGTCCCGCGCTGCCAAAAGAGCGGTTAAGGACGCGCGCGAGCAGGGCATCAAGGCCGGGTTCGTGCAAATGCGCACCCTGTTCCCCTTCCCGGACTACTTCTTCAGCGATCTGGCGCAACAGCGCGGCAAGGCCGCCTTTATCGTGCCGGAAATGAACTCCGGCAAAATCTGCCGCGAAGTGCAGACCGCCATCTGCCGTCCCGTGCGCTCGCTGCCCAAAATGGGCGGAGAAATGCACACCCCGCAGGAAATCCTTAACGCCATTAAGGGGGCATAAGATGCATCCTCTTGCAGAAAAATATTTGCGCAAAAGCGCCCTGCCCACCATCTTCTGCCCAGGCTGCGGCGACGGCATCATTCTGAACGCCATGGTGCGCGTGGCCGACAAGCTGGGCGCGGCCCAGTTCTCCTACGTTTCCGGCATCGGCTGTTCCAGCTGGATCCCGGTCATGATCAACGCGGACGTCATGCACACCCTGCACGGCCGGGCCATCGCTGTGGCCACGGGCCTCAAGCTGGCTCAGCAGGACCGCAAAGTGGTGGTCTTCACCGGCGACGGAGACTGCATGGGCATAGGCGGCAACCACCTTATCCACGCGGCCCGGCGCAACATCGACATCACCGTGGTCATGGTCAACAACTACATCTACGGCATGACCGGCGGCCAGACTTCCCCCACCACCCCGCCGGACAGCAAGACCAAGACTTCTCCCTTCGGCAGCAACGAACCGCCCTTCAACTGTTCCGAGCTGGCCCGCGCTGCCGGGGCCTCTTTCGTGGCATGCGAGGCCGTGTCCCAGCCCCGCCGTCTGGCTAAGATCATGGAACAGGCCGTGCTGCACGAAGGCTTCTCCTTTGTGGAAGTCATGACCCCCTGCCCGGTGCAGGCGGGCCGCAACATGTTCGGCAACGGCGACCCCAAGTTCCTGCTTGAGGAATTCAAAAAGCGCGCCGTGTCCAAGGACGAGACGCCCGGACCGGGCCAGTTCCGCACCGGCCTTCTCTATTGCGACGAAGGCCGTCCCGCCTACAAGCCCATTTCCAAGGAGCGCTAAGCCATGAGCATCACCATAGACACCACCTTCTGCAAAGGCTGCGAACTGTGCCTGACGGTGTGCAAGCCCGGCGCGCTCAAAAGCGGCACGGTCCGCAACGCCAAAGGCTACCTTCCCCCCGAAGTGGACCAGGACAAGTGCATCCACTGCGGCAACTGCGAAATCACCTGTCCTGAAATGGCCATGACCGTGACCAAGGAGAAGAAGTAATGAGACAGGAAATCCGTATCGCGGGCTTTGGCGGCCAGGGCGTGATCACCATCGGCGTGCTGCTGGCCAAGGGCATCGGCCAGTTCGCGGGCAAGCCCGTGGCCCAGACCCAGAGCTACGGCCCGGAATCCCGCGGGGGCGCGTGCAAGACCGACGTGGTCATTTCCGACACCGAAATCGACTATATCAAGCCCCTGAAGCTGGACGCGTTGCTCGCCATGTCCCAGCCCGGCCTGAACGGCTACGAATCCTCTCTTCCTGACGACGGCCTGCTGCTCATTGACAGCTCCCTGGTCACTGAAGTGCCCGCCCGCTTCAAAAGCGTGTGGAGCATTCCCGCCACCAACCTGGCGGAAATGGACATGGGCATGCGGGTCGTGGCCAACGTGATCATGTTCGGCGCGCTGGCCAGGGTCACGGGCTGGATCAGCCCGGAACTGTGCAAAAAAGCCCTGGAAGATACCATGCCCAAGAAAGTCATCGCCAAAAACCTGGAAGCCTTTGACCTGGGCTACGCCAAGGTCAGCCAGACCGGAGGCCGCGCATGAGAATGCTTGAATACGAAGGCAAGGAGCTTTTGCGCCGCAAAGGTATCCCCACCGCGCCGGAAAAAGTGGCCTTCTCCGTGGACGAGGCCGCTGTCGTGGCCCAGGAACTGGGCTATCCCGTGGTGGTCAAGGCCCAGGTGCTGGCGGGCGGACGGGGCAAGGCCGGGGGCATCAAGCTGGTGAAAAGCGAGGACGAACTGCGCGCCGCCGCGTCCGCTATCCTGGGCATGTGCATCAAGAGCGAGACCTGCAAGGTCCTGCTCATAGCCAAAGCCGTGGACATAGCCCGGGAGTTTTACGCCGGGGTGACCCTGGACGCTTCTTCCGGCAAGCCGGTGCTCATCTTTTCCACGGAAGGCGGCATGGACATTGAGACCGTCGCCAAGAACACGCCGGAAAAGGTGCGCACGCTGCACCTCTCCACCCTGAACCCGCCCAAGCGCCATGAAATTCTGGAAGAACTCCGCCTGGGCGGGGTGGCCGGAGACCCGCTGCCTAAAGTCGCCACGCTGGTGCAGCAACTGGTGGCCGCCTTTTTCGCCTTTGACTGCACCACCCTGGAAATAAACCCCCTGGCCATTACCGGGGAAGGCAACTGCATAGCTCTGGACGCCAAGGCCGTTATCGACGACGCGGGCCTGAAGCGCCAGGGCATGAAACAGACGGATTCCGTGCCCGTGACCGACCTGGAAAAGCGTGCCGCCGCCATCGGCGTGAACTACGTCGCCCTGGACGGCAAGGTGGCCGTCATTGCGGGCGGCGCGGGCCTGGGCATGGCCAGCATGGACCTGGTCAACGACTGCGGCTGCGGGGCGGCCTGCTTCCTGGACACGGGCGGCGGCATCAGCAGCGCCAACACGGCGGAAGCCCTGCGCGTCTGCCTGGCTACCCCGGGCGTGCAAGGCGTGCTCATCAACATCTTCGGCGGCATCAACAACTGCGAGGAAGTGGCCAGGGGCATCGCGGCCGTGGTGGACGAAGACAAGCCCAAAGCCGTCATCGTGGCCAAAATGCGCGGCCATTCCCAAGACGAGGGCTGGGCCCTGCTGGAAGCGCGCAAGATCCCCATCGTCAAACACGGCACCACGGAAGAAGCCGTGCGCTTGCTGGCCAAAACTCTGGAGGCGCGCTGACATGGCCATACTCATCAACAAAGACAGCCGCCTGATCATCCAGGGCATTACCGGCAAGCAGGCCCGGCTGCACGCGCACTATCACCTGGAATACGGGGCCAACCTGGTGGGCGGCATCACGCCCGGCAAGGGCGGGCAGGACGTGGAAGGCGTGCCCGTGTTCGACACTATCAAGGCGGCCAAAGAGGCTCTGGGGCGCATCGACGCCACGCTCATCCTCACCCCGCCCTACACGGTGCTGGACGGGGCCCTGGAAGCCATTGACAACGGCATCAAGACCATTGTCATCATCACCGAGCACATTCCCGTGCACGACAGCATGAAAATACGCGAAGCCGCACAAGCCGCCGGGGCCGTGGTGGTTGGACCCAACACCATCGGGCTTATCAGCCCGGGCAAGAGCAAGCTCGGGGTCATGCCGGGCTTTCTGTACAAGGAAGGCCGGGTGGGCATTGTCTCCCGCAGCGGCACCCTGACCCATGAGACGGCTTCCAACCTCAGCGTCCGGGGCATAGGGCAAAGTTCTTGCGTGGGCATAGGCGGCGACCCGGTGCCGGGCAGCCCCTTTGAGGACATACTCAAGCTCTTCAAAGACGATCCTGAAACGGATGTGGTGCTGCTGATAGGCGAAATCGGCGGGGCCGCCGAGGAACAGGCCGCCGCCTACCTCGCTTCTTCCAAGTTCCCCAAGCCCGTGGTGGCCTTTATCGCCGGGGGGACCGCGCCTCCGGAGAAAAAAATGGGGCACGCCGGGGCCATTATCGCCGGGGACACGGGCACCGTGGCTTCCAAGCATAAAGCCCTGGCCGCCGCCGGCGTGCGCGTCGCCAAAACGCTTGAGGAAGCATACGATCTCATTCAACACGCTCTGCCCAACTAAAAGGGAAAGACTATGCAAAAGTGGCTGCCAACCGCTCTTCTGACCGCGCTGCTCATCGCCATCGGGCTTACCCTGCCTTTCAAGGGGTTGAACCCGCAGGCGAAAATATCGCTGATCATCTTCTTTATCTGCATAGTGTTCTGGATATTCAGACCCATTCCCGAATACCTTTCGGCCCTGATGGGCGGGGCGGCCCTGATTGTGGCCGCCAAGGCTCCGGCCGGGCAGGTCCTGGGCGGATTCAACTCCCCTGTCTGGTGGATGGTGGTGTTCGCGACCCTCTTGGGCGTGGCCATCAGCCACACCGGCCTTGGCAAGCGTCTGGCGTTTTATGCGCTGTCGAAAATAGGCAACAGCCCATTGCGTATTGTCTACGCGACGACCATGGTCAACAACCTGCTCGCGCCGTTCACGCCGTCAAACACGGCGCGCGGCGCGCTGCTTTGCGGGGTGACCGACAGCCTGTGCGAGAGCCTGGGTTACGCGCGCGGAGAAAAAAAAGGCGACCATACGATCATACTCGCCAACATGTACATCAATACCACCAACACCTTCATGTTCCTGACCGCCATGGGCGGCAACATGCTTTGCGTCAAAATCATTTCGGAAGCCACGGGCCATACCGTTACCTGGATGGAGTGGTTCTACGCCGGCTTCGTGCCCGGCCTGCCGCTGCTAATTCTGTTCCCGTACCTGATCTACCGCATGTTTCCCATGCAGACGCCTCCCATGAGCGCTTCCGGATCGTCCATGGCCAAGGAAAAACTGCAGGAACTCGGCCCCATGAGCCGCGCCGAATGGAGCACCGCCATCATCATGAGCATCACCCTGCTGCTTTGGGCGACGGAAGGCGTGCACGGCTACCCCTCCACCACAACCTCGTTCACTCTGGTGCTGCTGCTTGTGCCCGGCATAGGCGCGGTGACCTGGGAAGAGATAGGCGCGCGTATCCCCTGGCCCGCGTTGATCTGGCTCGGGTTCGCCATGGGCATGGCCAGCCTTATCGACAGACAGAAAG
Organism: Desulfovibrionaceae bacterium; assembly: GCA_031551765.1. Taxonomy (GTDB): domain Bacteria; phylum Desulfobacterota; class Desulfovibrionia; order Desulfovibrionales; family Desulfovibrionaceae; genus JAVBNC01. The sequence continues at coordinate 7,178 of JAVBNC010000016.1, read as the reverse complement.
GCTTCAAGTGGCTTGTGGACGCCGCGCTGGCAGACTCCACCTTCTTCCAGACCATAGGGTTTACCCCGTTCCTGGCCGTGATGATCGTGGCCATTGTCTTTCTCCACATCATCTTTGCCGGCATGAACGCCATGGTCATGGTCATTGTGCCCATTTCCATTGCGCTGGCGAAACAACTGGGCTTTGACCCCCTGGCCGTCGGCCTCGTGGCCTCCATGGCCACCACCGCCGGGGCCTTTTTCATGCCTTTCAACAGCGCGCCGAATCTGATTTTTTACGCCACCGGCCGCTATGACGTGAAACAGCAGCTTCTGGGCGCCATCCCCCTGGCGTTGCTCATCTGCGCCGCCCTTCTCGGGGGGTTGCTCCTCTGGTGGCCGTTCATAGGAATCATAAAATAACCCGTTTTCCCTCCTGGACGGGAGATCAGCCCGGCCAGGAGGGATATAGCAACCGCTTTCCTTCCTCTGTACAATTCCACTTCCGGATACTCCCATCCTGAAACCATCCACGGCCTGGCCAGGAGATACCATGAACGCCTCTGCCACCCTGGATCCTCAACACCGCGCCTTTCTGGAAAAACTGTTTCCCGGCGAACTCTTGACCACGCCGGAAGACCTGCTGGTCTATTCCTCGGACGCCAGTCTGAAACGCGGCACGCCGCTGGCCACCGTGCGCCCCCATACCGTGGAGCAGGTGCAGGAACTGATGCGCTGGGCCGATGCCGAACGCATGCCCATTTACGTGCGCGGCAACGGCACCAACCTGGTGGGCGACTGCGTGCCCGTGGTGCCGGGCATAGTGGTTTCCACGCTGAAAATGAACAAGATCCTGGAAATTTCCGCCGAGGATTTCGTGGCCGTGGTGGAACCCGGGGTGAACACCTCGGAATTCCAGGACGCCTGCGAGGCCCAGAAGCTGTTCTACCCGCCGGACCCCGCCACGGTGAAAGCCTGTTCCATGGGCGGCAACGTGATTACCGGCGCGGGCGGCATGCGCGCCCTGAAATACGGCGTCACCCGCGATTTCGTGCTGGGCATGGAAGTGGTTCTGCCCGGCGGGGACAAGGTCATGTTGGGTGGCCGCAACCACAAGAACGTGGTGGGCCTGGACCTGGCCCGGCTGATGGTCGGTTCCGAAGGGACTTTGGGCTTCATCGCCAAAATCTGGGTCAAGCTCCTGCCCCTGCCGGAAGCGTCCGCTTCCCTGCTCGCGGGCTTCAACTCCTACCAGGAAGCGCTGAAAGCCGTGACCGCCATTTTCCAGGCCGGGGTGCTGCCTTCCGCGCTGGAATACGTGGGTGACGCCATTATCGAGCTAATGGGCAAGGCCGGCACGGTGCCCTGGCCGCAAGAGGTCAAGTCCGTGCTGCTCATGAGCCTGGACGGCACCAGGGAAACCCTGCCTCTGCTCATTGAGCGCATCCAGCAGACCATGCCCGGCGTCATCTGGACCATGAGCGGCCTGACCCCGGAAGACGAAGACACGTTGTGGGAAATACGCCGCCGCATCAACCCCACCACTTTCCTGCTGGGGCCGGACAAGGTCACGGACGACGTGACCGTGCCCCGGGGCGCCATTACCAAGGCAGTGGCAGCCTTTGAACGCGTGGCGGAAAAGCACAACGTCATTTTCCTGCACTTCGGGCACGTGGGCGACGGCAATATCCACACCAACATCATGTACGACGCCAATGATCCGGACAACGCGGCCAGGGCGGCGGCGGCCAAGCTGGACATCAACAGGGCCGTGCTGGAACTGGGCGGCACCCAGTCCGGCGAGCACGGGGTGGGCATTTCCAAGGATATCACGCTCCAGGTTCCCCCGCGCGAACTGGAACTGATGCGCGCCGTCAAGCGGGCCTTTGACCCCAACGGGATCATGAATCCGGGGAAGGGCTACTGATATGGCTGACACGCGCGGATGCACCCAATGCGGCAACTGCCTGATCACCTGCCCGCTTTTCCGGGCCACCCGCCGTGAGGAATACAGCCCCAAAGCCAAGCAGGACCTGCTGGAGCTGGGCGCCCAGGGGGCCATGGGCCTGGACTGGGAAAAGGTCGTGACTCTTTCCGGCCGTTGCGTGAGCTGTGAACGCTGTCTTCGGGCCTGCTCCCGCAAGCTTTCCGTGCCGGAAGCCCTGAGCAGGGCCCGCGCCAAGAACCCCCGCTGGCAGCAGTATTTCTGGCGGGAATGGGTCAAGCGCGGCGCGCACCTCTGGCCGCTGGCGGCGCGCCTTTCCTCGCTCGCGCCCAAGGGGGTGTTGCCGGAAGGCCTGCGGGTCATGCACAACGCGGCGGAAGCCATGAACGCCCTGCCGGAACGGCCCGCCTGGTTCGCTCTAGCGGACGACACCCCCCAAACGGCCCAGGGCGTGGATGTGGTGTTTTTCGGCGGCTGTACGGCGGGCCGTTTGCGCCCCGCCTGGGTGCGCAAAACGGAAAGCACCCTGCGCGCGATGGGGGCCAACCTCAAGCCCTCCACCGGCTTTGTCTGCTGCGGCGGCACTTACGAGCACGCGGGGATGATTGACAGCGCCCTGGAAGCGGCCAAAGGCAACCTGGACTACTGGCGTTCCCTGGGCAGACCGAAAGTGGCCGTGATCTGCGCTTCCTGTATGCACAGTCTGGCTCATTACCCGGCCCTGGAAGGGCTGATGGACAAGGAAGAGGGCGAAGCCTGGAAAAAAGCGATTACCCCGCTGTCCACATTCCTGGTCGGAGCCAAAGTCACGCGCACGGAACACGCACCGCAGCGCTACGCCTATCACAGCCCCTGCCACTGGGGCGCCAAGGACCCGGATATGGCCTGGCTGAAAAGCGCCCTGCCGGGGCTGGCCAAGGGCAAAACCCTGTGCTGCGGGTTCGGCGGCGTGTTCAAGATGATGGACCCCCTGCTCAGCAAAGAGCTGGCCGCGCAGTGCTGGTCCGGTTTCGCCAAAATCGAGGGGCAAAAGGATTTGCCCGTGCTGACGGGCTGCAGCGGCTGCACCATGCAGTTGAACGCCCACGCTCCGGAAGGGGGCGCGGCCCTGCACTGGCTTGATGTCTGGCAGGCATAAGGTCGCGGCTGCCCGGAACGGAAACCGGACAAAACCGCCGTCTTATTTTTGGGCAGCTGGACATTCCGACTGATTTTGTAGTAATAAGCGCCACATGCTGTCTGCCAGGCTTTTCCCGCAGCCTGGCAGATCTGTTTCAGGCCTCCGCGCTTGACGCGGCCTTTGCGGCGCGCACCTTTAATCCTCAACTATGAAAGACGACGCCGAAAAAAACAGCCCCGAAGGCACCCGTGCCGTTATCCGGGCTTTTCAGATCCTTGAATGCCTCTGCTCCGCCGGGCGGGGGCTGCGCATCACCGAACTCACCCAAAGAACGGACTTGAACAAGGCCACCATTTTCCGCATGCTCAGCACGCTGAACAACCTGGGCTACGTGACCAAGTCCCAGGAAACGGACCAGTACCAGCCCACCATGAAAATTCTGTCCGTCAGCCACAGGCTGCTGGACCAGTACAAACCCCGCCATATAGCCGAAGCCGACATCCAGCAGCTGGCGCAGGATTCCGGCCAGTCCGTGCACTTTTCCGTGCCGGACGGCGACTACACCGTGATTGTGGAAAAGGTGGAGGCCAGAGCGCATTTCCGCGTGGCCTTCCACGTGGGGCGGCGCGCCCGCATGTACGCCACGGGCACGGGCAAGGTGTTTCTGGCCTTCATGAGCCCGGAAGAACTGGCCGCTTATCTTGCCCGGGTTCCGCTGGAAGCCCTCACCCCCCACACCATTTGCGACCGGGACGAGCTTTTCAAGGTGCTGGCCGAAATCAGAGCCAACGGCTACGCCCGCGATCGCCAGGAAACCACCCCCGGCGTGGGCTGCGTCGCGGCCCCCATCCGCGACTTCTCCGGCCAGGTGGCCGCCGCCGTCAGCGTGACCGGCCCGGTGACGGAAATTGACCGCTCCGTGAAGCACCTGATCCCCCTGGTTATGAAGACAGCCGGGGATATCTCCGCCAAGCTGGGCTATCAAGGCTAGACAAAGCTGTCAGCCCAACTCGTTCAAAACCCTTTCCAGCACCCGCTCCGTACTGACACCCGCCAATCCTTCAGGGCTGGTCAGGATGTCTCCGGACAAAGGACGCCAGACGCCCGGAGCCGTCGGCCCGAACAGCGCGAGCAAAGGCACGCCGTGCATGGCGGCCAGGTGCATGGGGCCGGAATCGTTGCCCAGCGCGAAACACGCGTTGCACAGCAGGCCGGAGAGTTCCGCCATATCCCCCGGCCTGTGGATGATTTCCCCCTCGGGCGGGGCCAGGCCGCGTTCCTCTTCTGCCGGACCAAATACCCAGACACAGGGCCGCCCGGCCGCGCGCAGGGCTTTTGCCACGGCCATAAAATTCTCCAGAGGCCAGGACTTGGCCGGGCTGCCCGCGCCGGGGAACAGCAGCACAGGGGCATTAGCCCGTTCATTCATGGGCAGCGGCCCGCCGAACAGAGTCCGCCAGTCTTGCAGGGCCTCCTGGATCAGATCCGCAACGTCCTTACGCGGCAGCAGGTCCGCGTCCATGGCCTGCTCTAGTACGGCGGATGCCGCGTGGCCCTTACCCCCCGCCGCCGCGCTGAACAGCCAGGTTATGTCCGCCCCTTGCGGCGCGGCAAAAGGCGTTTTGTCCACACACAGCCAGATGCAGCGCGCGCCTTGCGGTTCCGTATCCGCCCTTCCGGCGTACAGGGCATCCACGGCCCGACGCAGATCCGGCGGGCAGGGCGCATAACCCAAAGCGCGCTGCCAGTCCGCGTTGTGGGGCCTGCCATAAAAAAACGGGCGTTCCGCTTTATCATTGCAGCGCGCCGCAAAAGCCCGCAAAAACGGCCAGATAAGCAACCGGTCGCCGAGCGCCCCGTTATGAATGACGACTGCCTTGTTTTTGTACATGAAATTTTTTACACTCTCCATTACATGCAGGTTCTGTCCTCTTCTGACGGGCGGACAGCATACGCACCCCGGGTTTCTTTTGCAAAAGGAGCTGCCATGTCTAGCTCGGACACCCTCTCCAAGCGCCCCGCCCCCACTGTGGACGTGGTCATTTACGACCCGGCCCAGGGTATCGTTCTTGTGCAGCGCCGTTTCCCGCCTCTCGGCTGGGCCCTGCCCGGCGGTTTCGTGGACTACGGCGAAACCGTGGAAAACGCCGCCTGCCGCGAAGCGCTGGAGGAAACCAACCTCCGCGTCACACTGACAGGCCTCTTAGGCGTGTATTCCGACCCCATCCGGGACACGCGGCGGCACACCATCACCACGGTTTTCACCTGCAGCGCGGAAAACCCCAAAGCCTTGAAAGGCGGCGACGACGCGGTGGAAGCGCGTTTTTTTCCGCTGAACCAACTGCCCGAGCGCATCGCCTTTGACCATGCGCAAATTATCGCCGACTTCAAAAAATCACTGGAAAAACGCCAGTAACACACAGTCGTTCCTTTACAATAAGATACCAGCGTTATTTGCCGCCCAGAGGCAAAGTTCCGTGTGACGGTAAAAAGGCGGCGTTGAAAGGAGACAGACATGGCCAGGCGCATTGTCTTTGTGGCGTCGGAAATTTACCCCTTTTCCAAAAGCGGCGGCCTGGGCGACGTTATGGGCGCCCTGCCCCCGGCCCTTGCCCGCATGGGGGTTCCGGTATCCGTCATCACGCCCTTTTACGGGCGGCTGCGCACGGGCGAATCTCTGCTCAAAATGACCATGGAAAACTGCCCCGTGGGCTACCCCTGGCCGCCCATCACCACGGACGTGTTCGAGACGGAATACAAGGGCGTCACCGTCTATTTCCTGCACCGGGGCGAATATTTCGACCGCCGCCAGTATTACAACGAATACAAGGGCGACTACTTCGACAACGCGGAGCGCTTCATCTTCTTCTGCCGCGCGGCTTTCTCTTTTTTGCGCGCCCAGGGGGAAATCACCGGCGAAGCCCCGGCCGTCATCCACGCCCACGACTGGCAGGCGGCGCTGCTGCCCGGCCTGCTCCACTTCGCGCGGCAGCGGGACCCGTTCTGGGCCTCCACCCGGTCGCTGATCACCATCCACAACATCGCCTTTCAGGGGCGCTTCTCCTCCCGCCTGTTCACGGACTGCGGCCTGCCGCCGGAAGCCTGGACCCCGGAAGGCGCGGAATACTACGGCGACTTCAACCTGCTCAAAACCGCCATAGCCTATGCGGACATGGTCAGCACCGTCAGCCCCAGCTACGCCCGCGAAATTTTGACCGAACGTTTCGGCTTCGGCCTGGACGGCATTCTGCGCCACCGCGAACAGCACCTTTCCGGCATTCTCAACGGCGCGGACTACAGCATCTGGGACCCCCGCACCGACCGTTCCATTCCGGAACGCTACTCCCGCCAGGATATTCTGGGCAAAGCCGCGTGCAAGACCTCGCTCATCCGGCAGTTGGGCCTTTCCCCTCACCTGGCGGACCGGCCGCTCTTGGGCTTTATCGGCCGCCTGCGCGGGCAAAAGGGCATCGACCTTTTGATCGACATCCTGCCCGAGCTGATGAAGCGCGACCTGGGCGTCATCGTGCTGGGCGAAGGGAACCTGCGCTTCGAACAGACCCTGGTCCGCATGATGGACGAGTACAAGGGCCTGCTCCACGCCGCCGTGACCTACACGGAAGACCTGGCCCACCGCATCCAGGCGGGCAGCGACTGTTTCCTCATGCCCTCGCGCTTCGAGCCCTGCGGCCTGACCCAGATGTACGCCCTGCGCTACGGCACCCCGCCCATAGCCATGGGCGCCGGGGGCCTGCGGGACAGCATCATCCCCTACCCGCACCCCAAGTCCACGGGTTTCATTTTCCAGAACCCCGAACCGCAGGATTTTCTGCGCACCATACTCCAGGCTGTGGATATCTGGGAAAACAACCCGGAAACCTGGCAGGACATGGTCCAGCGCGCCATGAGCCAGGCCTTTACCTGGGACAAGTCCGGCAAGCAGTACGTGGAGCTGTACCGCCAGCTCGGCTGGAGCGAATAGCGAATCGGGGGAAGGGAAAAAAAATTTTTGGAAAAAAGTTTTTTCCCATCCCCCGATTAGCTATTAGCTCCAGCCGAGCAGGCGGTACAGCACCACGTACAGCTTGCCGGACTTGTCCCAGGTAAAGGACTGGCTCAAGGCGCGCTGGACCAT
>JAVBNC010000106.1:0-29291 GCA_031551765.1 Desulfovibrionaceae bacterium | reverse complement strand
TAGCTCCTTTAAGACTGCCGCCGGCGGCCGGGGGACGGGGGAAACCTTTCTTGGAAGGAACAGGCACGGCCTGGGCGGGGTTCCCCCCTTCCCCCGGACCCCCAACCCCCTTCCAAAGAACTTTATCAGGGTGGTATGGGAGGCCGTCTCGTTGATTCAGCGTCGTTTCATTTCAGGGGCCTGTTCCCCTTTCAAGCCAGCACCGCCAGTACGTAAGCACCACATAGCCCTTTGATTTGGGCCTTCCTTATACCCCCGGAGGGGGCCGGAGCGTAGCGCAGGCCAGGCCCGCTAGGGCCTATGGAGCGCAGGGGCCGGGCGTGATCCGGCTTTGCCGGTCACGCATCTTACCGGCCCCGGAGCGGATGAAAGCCGCAGGGCAGCGCCCTGCTCTGTATCTTGATTGGCTTAGACAAAATTGCCTTTTACAACTTCCCAGGATGGCAAATCACGCCAGTGACGGCCGTGGCGGCGGCCACGGCGGGGTTGGCGAGATAGACTTCGGACTCCAGGCTGCCCATGCGGCCTTTGAAGTTGCGGTTGGTGGTGGACAGGGCTTTTTCGCCGCCCGCGAGAATGCCCATGTGGCCACCCAAACACGGGCCGCAGGTGGCGGGCCCGACCACGCAGCCGGATTCCATAAAGGTCTCGATAAGACCTTCCTTGAGCGCGGCTTTCCATATCGTGGGCGTGGCGGGCAGCACGATGCAGCGCAGGCCTTTCTTGACCTTACGGCCCTTGAGCACTTCGGCGGCGGCGCGCATGTCGCTGATGCGGCCGTTGGTGCAGGAACCGATGATGACCTGGTTGATGGGCACGTCTTTGACTTCGCTGACGGGCTTCACGTTTTCCGGCAGATGCGGGCAGGCCACTTGCGGCTCCATGGAGGAGACGTCGCAGGCGACTTCGCGGTCGTAAACGGCGCCGGGGTCGGCGGCGATCATGGCGTCGCCCGTGCGCCCGGCGGCGGCGCAGTAGGCCAGGGTGGCGGCGTCCGCCGCGAACAGACCGGCCTTGCCGCCCGCTTCAATGGCCATGTTGGCCATGGTCAGACGGCCTTCCACGGGCAGCGAGTCAATGGCGGAGCCGGTGAACTCCAGGGCCTTGTAGCGCGCGCCGTCCACGCCGATCTGGCTGATGAGCCAGAGGATAAGGTCCTTGCCGCCGACAAAGGGGCGCAGTGTACCGTCAAAACGCACGCGGATGCTGGGCGGCACCTTGAACCAGGTTTCGCCCAGGGCCATGCCCGCGGCCACGTCCGTGGACCCCATGCCCGTGGCGAAGGCGCCCACGCCGCCGTAAGTGCAGGTGTGGCTGTCCGCGCCGATGACCAGGTCGCCGGGACCGACCAGGCCGGTTTCCGGGAGCAGGGCGTGCTCCACCCCGGCGTCGCCGCCTTCGTAATAGTGGGTCAGGCCCTGTTCCGCCGCGAAGGCGCGGGAGATCATGACCTGCTCGGCGGAATCGATGTCCTTCTGGGGCACAAAGTGGTCCATGACCAGGACGACTTTGTCCTTGTCGAAAACGCGGGTCGCGCCCATGTCCCGGAAGGCGTTGACGCACAAGGGGCCGGTAATGTCGTTGGCCAGCACCAGGGAGAGGCGGCAGGTGAGCATGTTGCCCGCCTCCAGGTCTTTTTCCGAAGCGGCGTCCTTGGCGTGTTTCGCCAATATTTTCTGTGCGAGGGTGAGAGCCATTTCAACGTTCCTCTTGTTTTTTGGCCAGGCGGTTGAGGGCGTTGATATAGGCCCGAGCGCTGGCGTTGATGACATCCGGGTGCGAGCCGCGTCCCACGGCGGTATCCCCGTTCCTGGAAAGGCGCACCGTCACCTCGCCCTGGGCGTCCGCCCCGCCGGTGATGGCGTTGACCTGGTACTGCTCCAACTTGCAGTTGTTGCCCACAATGGCGGCTATGGTGCCGAACAGGGCGTCTATGGGGCCCACGCCGAACGCCGCGTGGCGTTTGGTTTCTCCGTCCACATCCATAACCACGGCGGCCGTGGGCGGCAGGCCGGAATCCCCGGCCTGCACGCTGATGTGCTGCAGGCGGTACTTGTCCGGGATACGGTAGACTTCTTCCAGGACCAGGGCTTCCAGGTCCTCGTCGAAAACGTCCTTTTTCAGATCCGCGAGCTTTTTCATGGCCGCGAACACGATATCGATCTGTTCCGGCTTGAGGTTGTAGCCCATGCCTTCCAGCTTGGAGGCCAGGGCGCGGCGGCCGGAATGCTTGCCCATGACCAGCGCGCCGCTGGGCAGGCCGATGGCGGCGGGGTCCATAATTTCGTAGGTGCCCCGGTGCTTGAGCACGCCGTCCTGGTGAATGCCGGATTCGTGCGCGAACGCGTTGGCCCCCACGATGGGCTTGTTCATGGGGATGGGCTGGCCGATGATGCGGGAGAGCAACCGCGCCGAAGGGTAGAGCTGTTCGGTGACGATGCCGGTTTCAAAGCCGTAGTAGTCTTTGCGCACGGTCAGCGCCATGACCAGCTCTTCCAGGCAGGCGTTGCCCGCGCGCTCGCCAATGCCGCTGACGGTCACTTCCGCCTGGCGCGCCCCGGACCGGAACGCGGCCAGGGTGTTGGCCACGGCCAGACCCAGGTCGTTGTGGCAGTGCACGCTGAACACCACGTCCTTGCCCTGCGGGTGTTTGCGCACGCCTTCAATGACATATTTAATGAGCGCGGCGAACTCGTCCGGCTGGGTGTAGCCCACGGTGTCCGGAATGTTCAGGGTGGTGGCCCCGGATTCCACGGCCGCGATGCAGGCCCGGATCAGGAAATCCGGGTCGGAGCGGCCGCCGTCCTCCGTGGAGAACTCCACGTTCTTGGTATAGGACGCGGCATGGGCCACGCTTTCGCGGATCTGGGCTATGACCTGGTCCGGGGTTTTGCGCAGCTTGTGCTCCATATGCAGGGGCGACGTGGCCAGGAACAGGTGGATGCGCGGGTGCTTGGCATGCTTCACCGCGCCCCAGGCCTTGTCGATGTCGTCTTTGGCGGCGCGGGCGAGACCGGCCACCTGAATGTTGGTCACTTCCCTGGCAATGGCGGCCACGGCGTCAAAGTCGCCCTGGCTGGCGGCCGGGAAGCCCGCTTCCATGATGTCCACGCCCAGGGCTTCCAGCTGCTTGGCCAGGCGGATTTTTTCCGCCAGGTTCATGGTCGCGCCGGGGGACTGTTCGCCGTCACGCAAGGTGGTGTCAAAAATGAGAATTCGCTCGGACATGGCAGTCCTCCTTAGGGGACTGCGGGTAGCGGTCCCGATGGTGAAAATACACTGGAGCAGATGAAATCTGCTCCGCAAGGATTTGTCCTCAAATCCTTGCCGCGAGATTGGCGTAGGCGGGCTTTGCCTGCCGTCAAGCGACAATCTCAAAGCGAAAATGCTCCAGGATGCGCCTGGTTTGGCGCTTAAAGCCGTACGTCACGGAATATGCGGGGGAAAAAGGTATAGCTATCCTAGGATAGCTAGCAGGAGGCCGGAGAGAGCGAGGAACGTGTTATTGCGCACGGCAGAAGCCCCGGTGCCGGGAACCGGAAGACAAAGGGCTTTAGTGGTGGCGCAATGCGAATACATAGTAACAGTGCCTCGTAACAAAAAGAAATACATAGACCGGCGGTGGGTGTCAATGGGGGATGGCGAAATAATTTTTTCTCCGCTGCCTTTGACGAGCCGGAGAACACGAGTCCCCGGCCCCGCCGCCTAATACTCCATATCCCGCAACGCCTCGGCCAAGACGCGGAAGCGCTCGCCCAGGAGTTCCCCATCCTTGCCCAGGGCCTGGGCGAAAAGCTGGATATCCTCCGCGATCATGGGGTTGTCCACGCACACGCTGAGCGGCGCTTTCGCGCCCTGCAGCTCCAGCGCGCCCATGCCCGGGGCATCCGGGTTGTACAGGCCGGGCGTGCGGTAAGCTTCCTTGAAGTAACCATAGGCCTTGCAGACCATAATGGCCAGGTCCAGCACGCGGTGCAGGGGCATTTCCTCCGACTGGCGGGACCACTTTTTCCCGCTGTAGCGCCAGATTTTGGCGGAAATATCCACCTTGCCCCGCTCGTTCCACTGCGCAAGGCCGAGGGACAGGCCTTTGACTTCCGACTTGCCGGAGTCCCGGCCGTCAATATTTTCATACCCTTCCGCGCACATGACAGGCTTGTGCTTGAGATTGACGGGGATTTTCATGGCAGGCTCCATCCTACTTATTTACTAAATTAGTCATTAACTAATTTAGTAAATAATAAAAAGCAAGCCCAAAGTAGCAGAGATATTCCGCCGCAGGGTCAAAGGGAATCCCCTACCTTATACCCCCGGAGGGGGCCGGAGCGAAGCGCAGGCCAGCGCGGTAGCGCTTTGGAGTGTAGGGGCCGGGCGTGATCCGGCTTTGCCGGTCACGCATCTTACCGGCCCCGGAGCGGATAAAAGATGGCTTCGGCATCTACTTGGCCAGCAACAGGTAGAGCGAGCCTTTGATGTCCAGGTGCCCGGCCGTGTGGGCGGCCAGGTCGCCGGGGCCGCAGAACAGGTCCATGCGGTAGCCTTTGATAGCTCCGCCTGTGTCCTGGGGCAGGGTCAGGGCGTAAAAGGGTTTGGTGTGCCGGCCGTCCAGGTCCGGCAGAGGCAGGGTGACCATGGTCAGCGAACCGTAGGGCACCACGCTTCTGTCCACGGCCAGGCTGACCCAGGGGGTGAGGGGCTTGCCCATGCCGCCCAAGGGGCCTTTGGCGGCCTCGCGGAAAAAAACGTAGCTGGGGTTCTGGTCGAACAAGCGGGTTCTGTCGCCGGGGTGCGCGGCCAGATATTCCCGTATGGCCTTCATGTTCACCCCGCCTTCGGGCAACAGGCCTTCCTCTTTCATGATCCGGCCCAAGGAGGCGTAGGAGCGGTTGTTCTTGTCCGCGTAGAGCACATGGGTGACGGACCCGTCCGGGAAACGCAGCCTGCCGGACCCCTGCACGTGCAGGAAAAAGGCGTCCGTCTCGTCCACCCAGGCTATTTCCAGATTGCGGCCGCGCAACGCGCCCTTGCGGTCAATGGCTTCACGGGCGTGGTAGGGCACGCCTTTCCTCAGGTCCGGCGGCACGCGATATAAGGGATAAGGGCAGGCCGCCGTGGGCCTTCTGCTGGCCTGGAGCGTCGGCTCATAGTAGCCGGTGAAGGAAAAATCCGGCCCCAGACGCAGCCAGCGGAAGGAAGTCGCCAGCAGTTCCGGCTTGGCGTCCAACTGCGGCAACAGACGCTGCAACGCGCCGAGTGTCCGGGCCAACTCGCCCCAAGTCACGCGCAGGCCGGGCCTGTCCACGGCCGTCTGTCCCGCCGGACGGGCGGAAGCCACGGCCAGGCTCTGGGCCACGGCAAAATCCATGTCCCTCCAAGATTTCAAGCCCTGGCTCGCGGGGGAGAGCTTGCGCACTTGCTCCCGCGCCTCTTTTTCCGGAACGGGGAACACGCCGCTTTCATACAACGGCGAAAACAGTGCCACTTCCCCGGCCATGCCCGGCTGGGGCGGGGTATAAACGCGTTTGGTCCCGTTTTTTCCCGCGCAACCGGTAAACGACAGGCACACGGCAACAAAAAGGAGTACAAGTAACGGGTAACTGACGGGAAAACGCTGGGGCATGGCCGGGCAACCTTGGCTTTTGGACGATCCTGAAGTAAAAAAACGCGTTTGCACAAATCCCAGTTTGCATACCCTCTCTTGCGCAAAGAAGAAAGAGGCGGATTCCGGAGGTCCCCCATGCAGCGCTTTCCCCACCCCGAAGTCTGGTACCCGCACCGCGTCTCTTACGGAGAGACGGACACCATGGGCGTGCTCTATTACGCCGAATACCTTCATCTTTTTGAGCGCGCCCGCGGCCAGTACATTCGCGAACGCGGCATGTCCTACTCCGTGGCGGAAGAGCGCGGTCTGTTCCTGCCCGTACGCGAAGCCTCGTGCCGCTACCGCCGTCCCGCCCGCTACGACGACCTCATCCTTGTCCGCGCGGGCATCAGCGAATGGGGACGCGCCTCCCTGACCTTCATCTACGAGCTGCACGACGAGCACAAAACCCACATCCTGGCCCAAGGCATGACCCAGCACGCCTGCGTCGACAAAACCGGCCGCCCCATCCCCGTTCCCGCTTGGTTCCGGAAGTTGGTGGATTGACGCGCGGAAAGGCAATTTTGTCGAAGCCATCTAAGAGTCGAAGCAGGGCTCTGCCCTGCACCCGCCAAGGGCTGGCGCCCCTGGACCCCTTACAGGGTGGCTAAAAAAGTGGTGCCGTGATTGTTCGGCGCCGTTTCATCAGAAAGAGAACGCCTCCCCGGCATCAGCACAACCCGCCCCGCAGGACGCGGGGTTGCGGAGCGCCGGGGAGCCAGAACAACTGGGGATCAGGGCACCGAGCCGGCGGTCGCGCCCGCCGGCGGCTTGCACGCCCTGCGCAACATCTCGGCGCGAGAGGCCGCGTCCGCCAGGAAGGCGGACCGGCCGTCATCCGAAGCGGACGTTCCCCCTTCCTCTGGCCGCCGGAGGCATTCAACCCCATGCGCACGGACATCCATACCCACGTGTTCCACCCCGCTGTGGCATCCAAGGCGCTGGCGCGGCTGGCGGGGCTGGGCTTTTGCCCGGCGGGCAGCGGCATGGTGGAGGATTTGCTGGCCCGGGCGCGGGCGGCGGGCATGAAGCGGGTGGTGGTGCACAACGTGGCCACGGCCCCGGCGCAAATGACGCCGGTGAACAACTACGCCATGACGTTGCAGCGGGAGCATGCGGCGATCACGGCTTTCGGCAGCGTGCACCCGGCGGGCGCGGGCTGGGAGAGGGAGCTGGACAGACTGCGCGCGGCGGGCATTCCGGGGCTGAAGTGGCATCCCAATTTTCAGGAACTTGGGTTTGACGATCCTGCGCTGTTCCCGGTGATCGAGGCGGCGCAGAACGACTTCATCTTCATGTGCCACGTGGGCTGCGAGGAACCGCTCTTAGAAAACCCGGCCAGCCCGTATAAGCTGCGGGACCTGGTCCGCCGCTTTCCCAAGGCGCGGTTCATCGCGGCGCACATGGGCGGGTATCTGAACGCGGCCGCCGCCCTGGACGCCCTGGCGGGCCTGGATATCTGGCTGGACTGCTCCAATACCGACAGATTCAGCGACGCGGAACTGCGCACCCTGTGCAACGCCCACTCCAGGGAACGCGTTCTGTTCGGCAGCGATTACCCTCTGTTCGACCCGGCCACGCACCACGGTCGCATACAGCAACGCCTGCGCCTCACGGATGCCGAAATGGACGCTCTGACCAACAACGCGGACGCACTGCTTAGTTCCATCTCCCCCCTTCCCGCTTGACAAAGCCACTCTGCCTTTCTCCGCGCTTGGTGTCCGCCCCCCTGACGCAAGGCGCGATGCCTTCTACTTTTTTCCGCCCTGGCGATCCGAGAGTTAACACCACTCCACTTGCCGCGCTTGGAATCCCGGGCCTGTGCGGTCGAGCGTCAGGACGGAAAAAAGTAGAAGGTCTGAGCGCCCCGGCACAACCGACGCGCCACCCTTTTACCGCTTTGTCAGCCCTCCCCCGCACTTGACGCTCCCCGCCCTTGCGGTCATACAGAGGGAACGCCGTCCCCGGCCGCAAAACGCCATGCACAAACGCGCAACCCAACCCAAAACCGAACGCCTCGCTCTCCTGGAACCCCTGGAGGAAGTGCAGGGGTCTCTGGACCGCGTCGTTTTCCACAACGAGGAAAACGGCTACTCCGTGCTGCGCCTCAAGGTGGCGGGCAAGGCGGACCCGGTCACGGCCGTGGGCTGCATGCCCAACCCCCAGCCGGGCGTGGGGCTGCTGCTCAAAGGCCGCTGGATCACGGACGCCCGATGGGGACGCCAGTTCAAGCTGGAGCACTTTGAAATACTGCTGCCCGCCACGGCGGAAGGCATTCGCCACTATCTCGGCTCCGGCATGATCAAGGGCATACGCATGGCCATGGCCAACCGCATCGTCAAGGAGTTCGGGGAAGACACCTTCCGGATTCTGGACGAGGAGCCGGAGCGCCTGACCTCGGTCAAAGGCATCACCAAAAAGGTGGCGGAACGCATTCAGGACGCCTGGAACGAGCACCGGGGCATACGCGACCTGATCATGTTCCTGCAGCCGCACGGGGTTTCCACGTCCTACGCCGTGCGCATTTACCGCCACTACGGCGCGGACGCCCTGGCCGTGGTGCGGGAAAACCCCTACCGCCTGGCCATGGACATTCACGGCATCGGCTTTGTCACGGCGGACACGGTGGCGGAAAAGCTGGGTTTCGCCAAAGACAGCGACCTGCGCGCGGAAGCCGGGGTGCTTTACTCCCTGCGCCGCTTCTCGGACGACGGCCACGTCTACTACCCCCTGGACGACCTGGTGGCCGCCGCCTCCAAAGACCTGGACATAGACCCGGCCCTGGCCGAGCACGCGGTAAAAGCCCTGGAACGCGACGAGCGCGTGGTGCTGGAAGTGCTGCACGCGGCGGACGGGAGCAGCCACCTCGGCGTCTATCTTTCCCGCTACCACCACTGCGAAAAAGGGATCGCCCACTATTTGCGCCGGGTGCTCCATTCCCCCAAATCTTTACGCTTTGACGACCCGCAAAGCGTGCTGGAAGCCATTCTGCCCCAACTGCCCATAGAGTTGGCCCCGGAGCAGGAAGAGGCCGTGCGCGAAGCCGTGGCCAAAAAGGTGCTGGTGATCACCGGCGGGCCGGGCACGGGCAAAACCACGGTCATCAACGCGGTTATCAAAGCGTTCGCTTCCAAGCAGGCCCGCATTCTGCTGGCCGCGCCCACGGGCCGCGCGGCCAAGCGCCTGTCCGAAACCAGCGGCCTGGAAGCGCGCACCATCCACCGTCTGCTGGAATACAGCCCCCGCGAGGACGGCTTCGCCCGCAACGAGGACAATCCCCTGTCCTGCGCCCTGCTGGTGGTGGACGAAGCCTCCATGATGGACACCCTGCTCATGTACCACCTGATGAAGGCCGTGCCGCTCGGCGCCACGGTTCTCTTTGTGGGCGACGTGAACCAGCTGCCGTCCGTGGGGCCGGGGAACGTGCTGCGGGACATCATCGCTTCCGGCACCGTGCCCGTGGTGGAGCTGACCGAAATTTTCCGGCAGGCGGCAGAGAGCGAGATCATCATCAACGCCCACCGCATCAACCACGGCGAGCCGCCTAACCTGGAAAACCAGCGCGACCGGCTCACGGACTTCTACTTCATCCGCCAGGACGACCCGGAAAAGGTGGTCGACCTTATCGTGGAGCTGGTGCGCGACCACATCCCGCGCCGTTTCGGCCTGCACCCCGTGGACGACGTGCAGGTGCTCACCCCCATGCACAAAGGGTCCGCCGGGGCCGCCGCCCTCAACACGCGCCTGCAGGCCGCCCTGAACCAGGAGACCCTGAAGCTGCAGCGCGGGGAACGCCGTTTCCACCTGGACGACAAGGTCATGCAGATCCGCAACAACTACGAAAAGGACGTGTTCAACGGCGATATCGGCCGCATCTGCCACGTGGACCCGGAAGACCGCGAGCTGACCGTGCGCTTTGACGAGCGCAACGTCATCTACGCCTACGACGAGCTGGACGAAATAGTCCCGGCCTACGCCATCTCAGTCCACAAGTCCCAGGGCTCGGAATACCCGGCCGTGGTGCTGCCCATACTCACCCAGCACTACATGCTCCTGCAGCGCAATCTGCTCTACACCGGCGTCACCAGAGGCCGCCGCCTGGTGGTCCTGGTGGGTTCGGTCAAAGCCGTACACATGGCCGTCAAAAACAACCGCATGCACAAACGCCACACCTGGCTCGCCAGGCGGTTGGCCGCAGGAGTGGCGTAAGGGCGGGGCGGGTGGTAGCGCGACGCCCGGAGGAGGGGAAACCCTTTTTTTGAAAGGGGTTTCCCCTCCTCCGGACCTCCTCCCTTTCCTCAAAAAACTTTATCAGGGTTAGTATGGTACGAATGCTTATTTCATATGTCGCCTCAAGCCGGCACGACACAGTATGTGAGCGCCGTGGCGCGAACAGAACGGAATCTGAGCACCATGTCCCCTTATCCACCCTGAATGGGTCCCAAGGGGCGTGCCCCTTGGCGGGTGCAGGGCAGCGCCCTGCTCTCACTCTTGGATGGCTTCGACAAAATTGCCTTTCCGCCCTGCTCGTCGTGCTGCTGCTCGCTGTGCTGTCAGGCTGCGCCGCCAAACAGCCGCCGGAACTGGCGCAGGACCCCACGGACCCGGCGGCTCCGGACGAGGTGGTGTGCCTGGATCTGGCGCGGCTGCCGCAGGATTTGACGGTTTACGCGGACAAGGCCGGGGCGGATGAGGTGCTGGTGGACACGGAGCGGCAGCGTTCGGACATGGAACGCTTTTTTACGCGCTTTTTCATGCCCTGGGAGCTGAAACGGGCCGGGCTGAGCGCGAAAGAGGCGTTCTGGGGCATGAATACGTATAACCCGGACAAGGGGTATATCGAAAACTTGCGGCCTTTCCCGCGCGAACGCTGGGACGAACTGGTGAAAAACAGCAACGCGCGGGCCTATGCCGGTCCTGCCGGGCCGGTGCGCTATGCGATTACGGTGAAAAACACGGCCTTGCGGCTCATGCCGACGCTTTCGCCTTATTTCCGGTATCCGAGGCTGGGGGGCGAAGGGTATCCGTTTGATTATTTTCAAAATTCCGCCTTGTGGGTGGGCACGCCGGTGGCGATTATCCATACGTCCAGGGACGGAGGCTGGGTTTTTCTGCAGACTCGCATTGCCACAGGCTGGGTGCCGGTGGAACACGTGGCCCTGGTGGACGAATCTTTCAGAAAAACCTGGCGCAACGCGGCCTTTGCCGCAGTGCTGGAGGACAAGACGCCGCTGCGGCATGCGACGCCGGACAAAAGCGAAAATCTGCCCGTACCGGTGACGGCGCATATCGGGGTGGTGCTGCCGCTGGCCCCGGCCGGGCGGGCGGACGAAAATCTGCGCGTGCTGTTCCCGGAACGCGGCGGCCACGGCTGGGCGCGGGCGGCCACGGCGGAACTGACGCCGGAACAGGCCGCCGAAATGCCGCTGCCCCTGACCCGCGCGGCCTTGGCGCGCGTGGGCAACCGCATGATGGGCCAGCCCTACGGCTGGGGCGGCATGTATGAGGACCGCGACTGCTCCGCCACCACGCGGGATTTGTTCACGCCTTTCGGCGTCTGGCTGCCCAGAAACTCGGCCGACCAGGCCCGCTGGGGCCGCCAGGTCACGGTAACCGGCCTGCCCGCGCAGGAAAAAGAGGCGCAAATCATGGCCCAGGGTGTGCCTTTCATGTCCCTGGTCAAAATGAAAGGGCACGTGGGCCTGTACGTGGGAACCTACGAACTGGATGGCAATCCGGTGCCGGTCATGTTCCACAACGTCTGGGGCGTGCGCGTGCTGCTGGACGAAAACGGCCGTCCCCTGGAAGAAGGCGGGCGCGGCGG
The DNA here is from genome assembly GCA_031551765.1 of Desulfovibrionaceae bacterium. GTDB lineage: Bacteria > Desulfobacterota > Desulfovibrionia > Desulfovibrionales > Desulfovibrionaceae > JAVBNC01. The sequence goes on along the minus strand of JAVBNC010000106.1, from coordinate 17,826 downwards.
GCGCTCTTCCCGCGAAGGCCGGGCGGTTATCGGCAAGGCCGTGGTCACGTCGTTGCGGCCCGGCGCGGAACTGCCTTCCGTCAGCACGCCGGACAGCCTGTTGGACCGCATTGACGGGCTGTCCATTCTGCCGGAAGTGGACGACAAGCCGCCGCTGCCCAGAAAAGTCGCGGCCAAGCGCGCCAAGAAAACGAAAACCGTTGCACGGCGCTGAATTTGATTGAGTAGAACAACCACATGAGCAAACACCTTTCTGATTCCGGCAAAACTTTTGCCCTGGTCACCCTGGGCTGCAAGGTCAACCAGTACGAAACCCACGCCCTGCGCGAAGCCTGGCTGGCCCAGGGCCACAGGGAAGCGGCAAACCCGGCTGAGGCGGACCTTATTTGCGTCAACACCTGCGCCGTGACGGCCAGGGCCGTGGTGGACGTGCGGGCCGCCGTGCGCCGCGCGCACCGGGCCGCGCCAAACGCGCGCATAGTGGTCACGGGCTGCGCGGCCCAGGTGCTGGGCGAGGAACTGGCCGCCCTGCCGGGCGTGACGCTGCTGGTGCCCCAACAGGAGAAACATTCGCTTAACACCTTCCCTGAAACCACGCGCACACCCTCCCAAGCCCCCCCTGTCGCGGGGTCCAGGGGGGTCACCCCCCTGGCGGGTGCAGGGCAGGGCCCTGCTTCCATCCAAGATGGCTTCGACAACAAAGCCTTTCCCCCCTTCCAAGTCAGCGGCTACGACCGGGCGCGGGCCATGCTCAAGGTGCAGGACGGCTGTTCGCACCGCTGCACGTACTGCATCGTGCCGCTTACGCGCGGGGCTTCGCGCAGCCGCTTGCCGGAAGACAGCCTGGCGGAAGCGCGTCGTCTGCTGGGGGCCGGGTTCCGGGAACTGACGGTCAGCGGCATCAATTTAGCCCAGTACGGGCGGGATCTCACGCCACACCATGATTTCTGGGACCTGCTGGCCCTGCTGGAAAAGAAACTGGCCCCGGAATGGGCGGGGCGGGCGCGGCTGCGCATCAGCTCGCTGGAACCGGGACAGTTGGGCGACAAGGCTTTGGAGACGCTGGGGAACAGCCGCCTGATCGCGCCGCACCTGCATCTTTCTTTGCAGAGCGGCAGCCGGTCGCTGCTGAAACGCATGGGGCGGGGACATTACGCCCCGGCCATGCTGGAGGGGTTTTGCCGCGAACTGGCGCGCGTCTGGCCGCTGTCCGGCCTGGGCGCGGACATTCTGACCGCCTTTCCCGGCGAGACGGAAGAGGAGTTCACGGAAACCCTGGCTCTCTGCCAAACGCTTCCCTTCAGCTACGCGCACGTGTTCCCGTATTCCCGGCGGCCCGGCACCCCGGCGGCGGACTGGCCCGGCCAGTTGGGCGCGGAAGTGAAAAAGGCGCGCGCCGCCACGCTGCGGGCCTGCATCGCGGACAAGAAGGCGGCGTTTCTGCGGCGCTCGCTGGATTCGCCCCAGGTGCTGGTGGTGCGCGAATCCGTCTCGGGCATCAAGGGCGTCAATGAATTTTACTTGGACTGCGTGTTTGAAATTCCGCCGAAAAACGCCGCCCCGCGCGAACTTGTGGCCGCGCGTCCCGTGGCCGTGGACGGGGAGCGGCTGGTGGTGCGGCCGCTTTTCTAACGCCGACCCGGTCGCGTTGATACTCCGCGCGGAAAGGGCTATGGTCCGCGACTAGAGGCGGACTATTGTCATGATCGACGAGCACATCAGCGTCCACGACGCGTTTCAACTGGAAATCAAGCAGCGCCTGCCCCTTTCCCCGGACGGCAGCAGCAGCGCGTACACGTCGGAAACCTTCCTTTTCATCCCCCAGGCGCTGAACATCAACCGGGACACCTTTCCCAAGGCCCACTTCTACCGCTCGCTCAAAAACTACATCCGCCTGCAGGTGCCGTCCATGCCGCTGGACCGGCTCATGGGCAAGGGGAGCCTGCTGGCGGAACTGGCCAGGGATTTCCGCGACCTGCCGGACCCCTACGACGGCGGGCCGCTGCCGCCGGAACAGGAAGCAGCCATGCAGCGGCACGAACACAAGGCCAAAATTTTCTGCCTCACCCTGCAGCGGGCCGTGCGGGAAGCCGCCATGGACCTGGAAGGCTGCCCGGACGCCTCGGACGCCGGGGAACGTTGCGTCACCATGGCCCGCTCCGTGCGCGCCGTGCTGGACCAGGTCTGGAACCTGGGGGATGGGGCCGTGGGCGAACTGCCCGTGCACATCACGGCCTGCCAGGAATTTTGCAGCGACGTGGTGGGCTACCACTCCCTTATCTTGCTGCGCTTTTTCGAGCAGCGGCCCGAGCTGCCCGGCAACGGGGAAGCCAGGGCCGCGCTGCTGGAACTCATTAATCTGGGCGCGGCGCGGCGCAAAACGCTGAGCCCGGACAGCACCCCCAGGCCGGAAGGGGACAACGTGGCGTTCGTCTCCCGCTGGAACACGCTGAAAAAGTACATCAGCGCCCCGCTGTTCCTGGATATCCGCAGAAAGCGCGAAGGCGCGCTCATCCAGCATGTCGCGTACGGCATCGCGGCGGCCCTGGCCATGATCTTCGCCACGGCCATCGCCTTTGTCTGGCAAATCCAATACGGGGCCGTCAGTTTGCCGCTGTTCGTGGCCCTGGTGGTCAGCTACATTTTCAAGGACAGGCTCAAGGACATCCTGCGCGAGTACATGACCGCCGCCTTCAGCCGCCATGTCTACGACAGGCGGCTCAGCATTTACCGCCACACCACGCCGCTGGGCAGTTGCCGGGAGCTTTTCGATTTCCTGGAACCCAAGCATCTGCCCTCGGACGTGCGCGCCGTGCGGGAACTGACGGCGGACGAGCTGCCCTTCGCCCTGCGCCAGGAAGAGATCATGTACTACCGCAAGAACATCCTGGTGCGGGCCGGGGACGGCGCCGGGTTCGACACCCGGGGGCTTCTGGACATCACCCGCCTGAACCTGTGGGAACTCTCCCGCAACATGGACGGGGACACGGAAGAACTGCTGTTCCTGGACGGCACCCGCTCCAAACAGGCCACGGGCATCAAGACCTACCCGCTGTATGTGGTCCGCCGCCACAGCCACGGCGGGGCGCGCATCTGCACGGCCTTCCGCGTGCTCATGGACCATGCGGGCGTGCGCGGTATCCAACGCCTGTACCCCGCGTCCCGCACGGTGGAAGACGAAGAGCTTTCCTCTACCACTTGTTAGGGGCTGTTTTTAATTGGCTTCGACAACTAAGTAGAAACGCCCCCGGCACGCGCCTGTTGCGCGGGCGCGGGGAATGGCTTATTCTTCGTTGATACTTCACCGCCACACGAGGGCTCGTATGCTGCGCAGTATGACCGGCTTTGGCCGCTGCTTTCTGGAAGAGGACCACTGGACCCAGACCTGGGAAATCCGCAGCGTCAACAACCGCTTTCTGGACGTCAAATGGCGGCTGCCCCTTTCCGTCCGGCCCTTGGAAGGCCGCCTGGAAAAGACGGTCAAGCGCTTCGCGGGCAGGGGCAGGGTGGAAATCACCCTCAACCTGCGCCTGCACCGGGAAGGGGCCCTGGCCCCGGAATTCAACGTGGAGCAGGCCCACGCCATGCTGGACGCCATGAGCGCCTTTGCTTCGGAGCGCGGGGACGCCTTTATTCCCGACTACAACCGGCTGCTGGCCATGTCCCCGCTGTGGGACGAAGGGCTTTCGGAAGCCGAGGAAGAGCTGGCCCTTTCTCTGGAACAGGGCCTGGCTACAGCCCTCGGCGACTGGAACGAAGCCAGGGAAACGGAAGCCAAGGCCCTGGAAAAGGACATTCTGGCCCGGGTGCTGCGCATGGAAGAATGGCTGTCCTGCATCGGGGAACAGGCCCCGCAGATCAAGGAAGAGCGCTTTATTTCCCTGCGCGAGCGCCTGAACGAAGTGCTGGAGCAGCACGCCCAGGAACTGGAGGAAGGCCGTTTCCTGCAGGAAATAACCCTGCTGGCGGACAAGCTGGACGTCAGCGAGGAATTGACCCGCCTGGCCGCCCACATGGACCGGCTGCGCGAACTGCTGGCCGCAGGCGATGACGCGGGCCGCCGTCTTGATTTCACCATGCAGGAATGTTTCCGCGAAATAAACACCTGCGGCAACAAAATCCAGAACTCGCAAATTTCCCGGCTCATCGTGGATTTCAAGAACGAGCTGGAAAAGTGCCGCGAGCAGGTCCAAAATCTGGAGTAAACGGTGGAGAAGCCCAAGCTCATCAATATCGGCTTCGGCAACCTGGTGCTGCTCTCCAGGGTGGTGTCGGTGGTCAACCCCGCGTCTTCCCCCATGCGCCGCCTGCGTGAAGACGCGCGCCGGGACGGACGGCTGATAGACGCCACCCAGGGCCGCAAAACCAGGGCTCTGATCATAACCGATTCCAACCACGTCATTCTCTCCGCCGTGCAGGCGGAAACCATAGGGCAGCGCTTCGCCCAGGAGGAAGACCGGTGAACGACCGCAACCGCTCCGGGGTGGCCCTTGTGCTCTGCGCGCCCTCCGGGACCGGCAAGACCACTTTGGCCCGCAGGCTGGTGACGGAACACCCTCGCCTCAGCTTCTCCCTGTCCTGCACCACCCGCGCCATGCGGCCCGGGGAAGTGGAAGGCCGGGACTACAGCTTTATCAACCCGGAACGCTTCCAGCAAATGCGCGAGGACGACTGCTTCGCGGAATGGGCGGAAGTGCACGGCAACTTTTACGGCACCCCCCTGGCCCCCACCACCGCGCTGCTGAACGAAGGCCGGGACGTGCTGTTCGATATCGACGTGCAGGGCGCCTCACAGCTCAAGCAAACCCTGCCCAACGCCACGTTCGCTTTTCTGCTGCCCCCTTCCCGCGCCATTCTGGAAGAGCGGCTCAGGGGGCGGGGGAGCGAAAGTGAAGCCAGCCTGGCCCGTCGCCTGGCCAACGCGCGGGAAGAGCTGGCCCAGGCCAACTGGTTCGATTTCTGGATTATCAACGACGACCTGGAAAAGGCCTACGCCGACCTGTGCGCCGTGTACGCCGCCGCCTCCCTGTCCCCGGCCCGCAAGCCGGAATTCGTCAACAACCTCTTGCGGGAGTGGTTATGAACGCCGCCCTTGTCGTCGCCCTGGATCTGCCTGACGCGGCCAAAGCCTTGGATATGGCCGCCAAGCTCCGGGGCATCGCGCCCTGGATGAAAGTGGGCCTGGAGCTGTTCACGGCGGAAGGCCCGGCCGTGGTGCGCGAATTAAAGGCCATGGATTTTAAGGTGTTCCTGGATCTCAAGTTCCACGATATCCCCAACACCGTGCGGGGGGCGGCCCGTTCCGCCGCGCGCCTGGGAGTGGACCTGACCACCCTGCACCACGCGGGCGGGCGGCGCATGGCCGAAGCCGCGCGCCAGGGCGTTCTGGACGCGGGCGGCAGCACCCTGCTCTTCGCCATCAGCGTGCTCACCAGCACCAGCCTTGCGGAAGCGGGCGGGCTTTCGGAACAGGACATGGCGGAACTGGTGGCTTGCAAAGCCAAAGACGCCAAGGCCTGGGGCCTGGACGGCATGGTCTGTTCCGGCCACGAGGCCGCCGCCGTCAAAAAGGCCTGCGGCAAGGAATTTTACTGCCTCTGCCCCGGCATACGCCTGCCCGGCGCGGCCGGGGACGACCAGCGCCGGGTTATGACCCCCCAGGCCGCTGTGGCCGCCGGCGCGGATTTTCTGGTCATGGGCCGTCCCGTCACTACGGCGGCGGACCCGGCCCGGGCGGCCCGCGAGGCCTGCGCGGCCATAGCTTCAAAAAAATAGCGGGACGCGCGCCGTCCCCGCATGGAATACGCACGACAGCCCTATACGCATTGAGGAATCCTATGTCGCAGCAGCAGAACGCTCCCGGTCACCAGGGCATTCAAGGTATCTTTTCCAGTCAGGAAGTCCGCAAGGTGGGCACGGGCACGACCACCCGCAAGACCATCCAGAAAGCATACTGGCAGGCTCAGGAAATGCCCGACGGCCAGATAGAGATCCAGCCGCTCAACACCAACTACGTGCCGTCCGGCCCCAAAAAAACCATATCCCTGGACGATTTCCTGAAAAACTTCTCGCCGGAGCCGGAATTTTACGTTTCCACGGTCTTTCCCAAGCTCAAGGAGCTGAACAAGACCATTGCCAGGGCCGACCGCCACCGCCAGAACAAGGAATATTTCAGCGCGGAAATGGAATACGGCAACGCGCTGAAAGTGGACGAGGAAAACGTGCGCGCCAACTTTGGCCTGGGCATCACTTACCTGGAGCGCGGGGAAAACTCCAAGGCGGAAGATATCCTGGCCCGCGTGGTCAAGCTGGACGGCGCCTTTGAGCAGGAGCACAAGCACCTGTTCAACGAATTCGGCATCAACCTGCGCAAGAACGGCCTGCTGGACCAGGCCGTCACCTACTACAAGCGCGCGCTGGAGCTTTCCAGCCACGACGAAAACCTGCACTACAACATGGCCCGGGCCTATCTGGAAAAGAAACAGATACCGGAAGCCCTGGATTCGCTGCTTGCGGGCCTGGCCATCAACCCCGGCCAGGAAACCCTGGTCAAATTCCTGGCCTGGATGCTCAGCAAGAGCCTTATCCCGGACAACAAAAAACCCGATGTGGCCCAGGCTCTGCAAAGGGCCAAAGAAGCCATGGCCGCCGCGTCCGCTCCCGCGCGGCAGGAAGCGGCCCCGGCCCCTGAACCGGAGAAGCAGGAAAAAAGCCCATGAGTTCCCACCACGCGAAAGCCCAGGAATTTCTCGTCTCCCTGGCGGAGAAGCAGCCCCAGCTCCCTTTCGAGCCCAGCCTGCTCCCTGAGCTTTTCGCGCGCACGGCCGTGGATTCCAACGCGTCCATCGACAGCATTTCCGCCCTGATCCAAAAAAGCCAAGGGCTTACCGCCCAGGTCCTGCGCCTGGCCAATTCCGCCTATTACGGCCTGCCTTCCGGCATCGCTTCGCTCCCCCGCGCCATGGCGTTGCTGGGCCTGAACGAAATCCGCCACCTGGTGCTGGTGTTCGGCGCGGCTTCCTCGCTCAAAGGCCTGGTGCTGCCCAAGGCCTTTCCCCTGCGCGCGCTGTGGGAACACCAGGTGCTGACCGCCCTTCTGGCCAGGGAACTGGCCCGCATGGTGGCCGCCCTGCCCTGCCCCGGCCCGCGCCCCGTGCCGGACGAGCTTTATGCCGCCGGACTGCTGCACGATGTGGGGAAAATCCTGCTCGCCGCGCGCTGCCCCGAGGAATGGCGGGCTATTACGGATCTGGCGGAACAAAAAGATATCCCCTTTTTCCTGGCCGAGGACGAGTACTGGGGCATTGACCACAGCGTGGCCGGTTCCCGGCTGCTGTCTTTCTGGCAGCTCCCGGCCAGACTCACGGAACCGGTAAGCTGGCACCACGCGCCGCGGCTCGCGGGCGAAGAGCACATTACGGAAGCCCTGCTTGTCGCCGCCGCCAACCTGTTGGCCGTCCAACTCAGCGAGCGGCCGGAACAGGGCGAAATGCCGGAAGAAACGGCCGACCTGCTGCCGGACTCCCTGGATAAACCCGCCTTTTTCGCCGTTGCCCGCACCCTTGCGGAATCCGGCCGCAGTTCCGGCCTTGCCCAGGCCCTTGCGGGCTGAGCCCGCAGAGTGTAGGATGTGCGAAAGCCCGAAAACGGCGCCGCACCAGGGGCTGTGTCTAAAAGGCGGATTTTGTTCCCTGGCAAGGAAAAGGGCGGTTTTGGGCCAGGGATAGTACTCTTTTGGTACAGCCCTGGCCCAAAATCGCCCTTTGACGCAGTCTAGGGGGCAAAAGACGCTTTTTAGAACGGAACGCAGACGCATGACCACGCCCTGGACGCCACGCACGCAGAACAGCCCGACGCCGGACCTCACGGAAACAGCGGCCAGGCTCGAAATTTCCCCCTTTCTCGCCTCCCTGCTCTGGCAGCGCGGTTTCACGTCCGCCGAGGACATGGCCCTGTATCTCGCGCCCAACCTGCGCCACCTGATGCGGCCCGTCGAATGGCCGGGCCTGGCGGAAGCGGCTGCCTTTCTGGCTTCTGAACTGCTGGCGGGCAGAACCTTTCTGGTCTGGGGCGATTATGACGTGGACGGCATTACCGCCACGGCCCTGGTCAAGGAATTCCTGGCCGCGCACGGTTTTTCCGCCCGTCACCACATCCCCAGCCGCCTGGTGGACGGCTACGGCCTTACCCCCGTTGCCATGGAACGCCTGCACGCGGACGGAGTGGAGCTGCTGCTCACCGTGGACTGCGGCATCAGCGACGTGGCCGCCGTGGAACGGGCCAGAGAACTGGGCATGACCGTGGTCATCAGCGACCACCACTTGCCCGGGGACGTGCTGCCGCCCGCGCACGCCGTGTGCAACCCGCGCATTACCGACAGTGACTGCCGTTCCCTGGCAGGGGTAGGGGTGGCTTTCATGCTTATGGCCGCCCTGAACTCCGCCCTGGTGGAAGCCGGACGGCAACGCGTGGACATGCGGCCCCTGCTGGACCTGGTGGCCCTGGGCACCTTGGCCGACGTAGTGGAGCTTTCCCCCCAGAACAGAATTCTGGCCAAAAACGGCATGCTGACCCTGGCTTCCGGCGCGCGGCCCGGCATAGCCGCGCTGAAAAACGTCTGCAACCAGACCCCTTCGGCCGCTTTGACCTCCAGCCAGGTGGTCTACATGCTGGCCCCGCGCATCAACGCCGCGGGCCGCCTGGGCAAAAGCGAGCTGGCCCTGGAACTTTTGCTCACCCGCGACAGGGCCGAGGCCGCCCGTCTGGCCGGGGAGCTGGACGAACTCAACGCCGCCCGCCGGGAAGAGGAAAAACGCATTCTGGAAGAAGCCATGCTCCAGGCCCAGGCCCAGGCGGAAGCCGGCCGCATGGGCCTGGTGGTACACGCCCCGCACTGGCACCCCGGCATTATCGGCATTGTGGCCTCGCGCATTGTGGACGCCCTGCACCGGCCCACCGTGGTGCTTTGCGACGACAGGCTGCATATCAAGGGCTCCGGCCGCAGCGTCGCGGGCTTTGACCTGCACGCCGCCCTGACCGCCTGCTCCGACCTGTTCCTGGCTTTTGGCGGGCACCGCCAGGCAGCGGGCGTCACCCTGGCGCCCGGCAAGCTCCAGGAATTCGCGCGCCGCTTTGACGAACGCGCCCTGGAAGCCCTGGGCACCACACCCGCGCCGCCCCAGGTTTCCGTGGACTGCGAGCTGCCCTTCAACCTGGCGGCCGACTTCACCTTGCTCAAAGAGCTGGAACTGCTTCAGCCCTTTGGCCCCGGCAACCCGGAACCCGTGTTCTCGTCCCCGCCCGTGGAAATAAAGGCCGTGCACACCAGGCCCGGCGGCCTGACGCTTATGGAGTTCACGGACCAGGGTTCCGGCATCACCCTGCGGGCCAAAAGCTGGAACGGCCAGAAGGCCGTCAACGCGGCCATGAAAGGCTCCTTCGTGCGCCTGGCCTACACCCCGCGCATTGACCGCTATAACGGGGCGGCCACCGTGGATCTCAAGCTGCGGGACTGGATGCCCGACACCGGAGCGAGCGATAATGGTTGAGCGCGTCCCCCGTGACCGCCTCATTCAGCGCGCGGTTCTTTTCTTGTGTCTTGCGCTTTCCCTCTGTCTTCTGATGGGCTGCCCTTCCCGCAAGGGCGGCAGTTCCATGCCGGAAAGAAGCGGGAAAGCCAAAAGCAGCGGCGGCACGACCCAGCGCGGCACCAAGCCCTACACCATAGCGGGCAAAACCTATCACCCCCTGGTTTCCGCCCACGGCTACTCCGAAGAAGGCATCGCCTCCTGGTACGGCAAGGACTTTCACGGCAAGCAGACCGCCAACGGCGAGCGCTACGACATGTACTCCATGACCGCCGCCCACAAGATCCTGCCCTTCGGCACCCAGCTGCGGGTCACCAACGTGGCCAACAACCGCTCCATCATCGTGCGCGTCAACGACAGAGGCCCCTTTGTGGGCAACCGGGTCATTGACCTGACCTACACCGGCGCGGAACAGATAGGCATGATCGGGCCGGGCACGGCCAAGGTGCGCCTGGAAACCATAGGCACGGTGCCGGGCCTTAAAGACGGCGATATCACCGGCAATTTCTACGTGCAGGTGGGCGCGTTCAGCCAGAAAAGCAACGCCGACGGCCTGGCCGCCAAAATGCGGGGCCAGGGCCTGAACTCCAGGGTCTATTACGCCGACCTGGTCAAGTTCTGGCGCGTACAGGCGGGCCCCTACCCCAGTCTGGTCAAGGCCCAGAACGCCGGAGCCGGCCTGCAGTCCCAGTTCCCCGGCAACTTTGTGGTCGCGGAGTAACAAATCGGGGAAAGGGAAAAATTTTTTTGTAAAAAGATTTTTCCCCTTCCCCCGGCCGCCGTCCTCTTTTCCTAAAAACTTTATCGGGGTGTATTGCGAGGCTTTGCCAACGCCATCGCGTATCCTCGTGCGGCGCTTTGGGGCTGCCTGTTACGTATGTTTGTGAGAAAAGAAAGCGCAGACTCGCGCGCACCACCAAAAAACGCCATGCCGCAGCCGGAATGACCCCACCCATGAGGCGGAGTCATTCCGGCTGCGGCATGGCGGCCGCGCGACGCGCTGGAGCGGGGTTATTCCCCGTTCAGTTCGGCCCGGAACTTGCGGGACAGACGGAACACCACAACCTTGCGGGGCGGAAGCGTGATGGCTTCGTCCGTGTGGGGGTTCCGGCCCCGGCGGGCCTTTTTGGCGTAGGCTTCGAACTTGCCGAAGCCGCTGACCAGCAGAGAATTGTCTTTTTTTACGGAATGTTTGACGATGCGCAGCAAGTTTTCCACGATATTTTTGACTTCCCCGCGGTTGCGGTCGGTCTTTTCGTAGATGGCATCAACAATTTCGGCCTTAGTCAGGGTTTTCCCGTTCATGACTTCCTCCGGCAAAGGTAAACACTTCCGCCGCACCCATTGCATCCACACGCACGGCAAACCCCGCGCGTCCGCAAAGTTCCGCGAACTCGTGACCCGTTGTACTATTCTCCCATATCAGGAGCTTATGAAAAAGACAACAAAACCGCGAGAGTATCATGCGGCCTTGATATTGTGCCGAAAGCCGCCCCGCACGGGCCAAAAGCTAGGTGAGCGCCCGCCGCAAGGATTCCGCAGCCTGTTCCATGGCCGCCTTGTCCGCATACGGCGCGTGGGGCCAGTGGGTCAGGCCGTCGCCGGAAAAACGGGGAATAATATGCCAATGCGTGTGAAACACCATTTGCCCGGCCGCCGCGAAATTATTTTGCAGGCAGTTGAATCCGCCCGCCCCGGTGGCGGCCATGACGGCCTTGCCGATACGCGCCAGCGCGTTCATGACCGGGACCGCAAGCTCCGGTGGCATGTCACACAGCGTCGCGTGGTGTTCCTTGGGAATTATCAAACAATGCCCCGCCGCAACGGGATTTATATCCAGAAAAGCCAGGACCGCCTCGTCCTCGTAAACACGGGTGCTGGGTATTTCGCCCTTCACAATCCGGCAAAAAATACAGTCAGGCGCGCTGCCCTGGTCTGACGACGGCATGCGTACTCCTTAAAAGAGCGTTAAGAGCCGATGGGTTACCAATATAGCAAATGCCCGACAGAGGCAAGTGCGCAGCACTTTTTTTCCGCGCCAGGCCATGATATGCGGAAAACGCCATGTCCGCCTGCAGTTTTTTTCACCCGGAACCCCTTGGTGCGCAGCCGCGCATCTATCCGGTTTTCCTGACCTTTCAAGGCTGTCCCACACGCTGCGTGTTCTGCGCGCAAAACCTGCAGACAGGCCTTGCGCCCCGCCCCCTGCGTCAAATTCTTGAAGAGCTGGACGCGGCCCTCGGCGCATGCTCTTTTTCCGGAGAACTGGCCTTTTACGGCGGCACCTTCACGGCCATGCCCCTGCAAGACCAACTGGCCTGCCTGGAGCTGGCCGCGCGCCACAAGGCAGACGGCCGTATCAGCCGCGTGCGCTGTTCCACCCGACCGGACTGCCTGGACGCCCCCCTGCTGGACCGGCTCAAGAGCGCCGGTCTGGACATGGTGGAGCTGGGCATCCAAAGCTTTTCCCCCCAAGTCCTCTCCGCGAGCACGCGCGGTTATTCCCCGGAAAGCGCTCTCGCCGCCTGCCGTCTGGTGCGGGACAGCGGTCTGGCCCTGGGCATCCAGCTCATGCCGGGTCTGCCTTCCGGCCCCGGAACCATGACCCGCGAAGAATTTCTGGCGGACATGCGTCTGACCGTGGCCCAAGCCCCGGAAGTCCTGCGTCTCTATCCCTGTCTGGTCATGCGCGGCACGGAGCTGGCCGCGCTGTGGCAGCAAGGCCGCTACCAGCCCTGGAGCCTGGAAGAAACCATCCCCGCCCTGGCCCAAGCCCTGCTCCTGGCCTGGGGTGCGGGTATCCGGGTCATCCGTCTTGGCGTGGCTCCGGAAAAAAACCTGGAAAGCGCCATATTGGCCGGCCCCGAGCACCCCGCCCTGGGCGCGCAAGCCCGCGCCCGCGCCCTGTACCTGTTCATCCGCGCGCGCATCGACCCCGCCGCGCCGCCCCGCCGCCTTCTCGTCCCCCGCTCCTACCAGGGCGAGTTCTGGGGGCACAAACGTTCCCTGGCCGCTGAGTACGCCGCTCTGGGCGTCACCAAAGAGGTCGTGCATTGGCATGACGAGCCCTTTTTTAGTGTGGAGTAGAAAAGGCAATTTTGTCGAAGCCAATAAAGAGTCGAAGCAGGCTCTGCCCTGCACCCGCCAAGGGCTGACGCCCCTTGGAACCCATTCAGGGTGACTAAGAAAATGGTGCGCGACTGCCGTTCTGTTCGCGCCACGGCGCTCACATACTGTAGGGTGCTGAATTGATAGGCTGAAAAGGGCGAAACCGTAATTGTACGGGGCCGCTTCATCAAAGAGAAACGCCCCCATTACCCCGTCAAAGTTTTTAGGGGAAAGGGATGGGGGTCCGGGGGAAGGGAAAATCCCCTTTTTCCCAAAAGGGGGTTTTCCCTTCCCCCGACTGTCAGAGACGCACCACCCCTTTAGCCAGCATCTCCAGAAACTCCCGGTTTTCCAGGCTCACGTTGCGGCCGTCCAGGCTGACGGCGCCTTCTTCCGCCAGGCGGGAGAGGCAGCGGGACAGGGTTTCCCTGGCCGTGCCGAGCACGGAGGCCAGCAGCTGCTTGCTGACGTCCAGGCGAAAGGAGTTTGCACCGTCTCTGATCTCGCTTTCGTGGAGCAGATAGGCGGCCAGACGCTGCGGGGTTTCCAGCAGGGCCAGGGCTTCCACCTTGTCGGTAAAGGCGCGCAGACGGCGGGAAAGCGCGGCCAGCATGTTCAGGGCCAGGCCGGGGTCCAGGGCCAGGACGCGCACCAGGCCTTCGCGCGGCAGCAGGAAGAGCCGGGCGGGCTCCAGGGCTTCCGCGTTGGCGGGGAACACGCCGCCCTGAAAGAGCGGCACCTCGCCGAACGGCTCGCCGGGGCCGAAAATATGCAGCACCACTTCCCGGCCGTCCGGAGAGGCGCGGAAAATCTTCACCCGGCCGGAAGCCACGATGTACAGTGTGTCCGCCGGGTCCTTTTCACGGAAAATGAGCGCGCCACGGGGCACGTCCCGCCAGGTAGCGAGATCCGCGAACACCTTGGCCTGCCCGGCCGTCAGCCCTTCAAAAAGCGGGGTTGCCGCCAGTAAACGTTGCAGTTCGTCCATATGATGCATCCTGAATGCACTTTCGCTTTGAGACTGGCATAGACGGGCTTTACCCGCCATTACGCGCCAATCTCAAAGCGAAAGCGTCTGATACTTGCTGATACCATTGAACTACGTAAACGAGTGAGCCGGAGCGCCGGCCTTCCGGAACGACAGCTCCGGTTTGGAGGAAAAAAACGGACTTGTTACAGGGCCGGCTCCACGCCCATCTTCTCCATGGCCGGATACGCCTCGGGAGAACGGAAGAACTGAACGAGCTTCCGGGCTTCGTCCGGCTGCTTCGAAGCCGTTGCAAGACCCGCCGAGAAGTATGACAGCAGTTCGATCTCCTTGGGCAGAACGCCGACAAAATCAACGCCCGGAATGGGCAGTATCTCGCCTACCTGCTGGAATCCGAGCTCTATCTCTCCACGCGCGACCCGTGTGGCGACCCGGTCGCCGACGACTTTTATTGTCTTGCCCTTGATTTGGTCCCAAATGCCCAGTTGGGGGAAGGTTTTCTCGACAAGGTGCGTCCCGCTCACACTGGCCGAATAGCCAATGGATTTCGCATTAAGCATGGCCTTGATAAAGGCCGCCTTGGTGCTGATATCGGGCTTCGGCGCGCCGGCGCGGACGGCCATGCCGACCTTCGACACAACAAGGTCGGTCTGGCTGCCGGGAACGGCGTAGCCCTGCTGCACCATCTTCTCAAGCTCGTCTTTGCCCATAATTATGAGATCGGCCTTTTCGCCCTTCTTGAGCCGGGCCGGGATGGCCGTCGGAGACTCGCCCCTGGATGAACCTGAGACCAGCGTGACTTTCGTGCCGGTCTTTTTTTCATACATGGGGCCAAGTTCCTGGAGTATGGCGTAAAAACCTCCGGAACACATAACGACAAGCTCTTTGGACTTCATAGAGGCGTCTCCTTTTTCTCCTGCAGATCTGGGACTGGAAGCGCACCCCGCAAGGGCTACAAGTAAAAGTACCTGTACCATGAGTAGAAGTTTACGCATAAAAGCCTCCATTTTCAGGTTCTTATCGGGAGCGGTATAGGACGGCCGTCTCCCGTAGTTCACTGTGGGGTTGTCGTTTAGCGGCAGGCTGTCGCGAAGCAGGATGCGAAGCGCACGGCGCGAAGCGACACCCGAATCGGTTTGGTCCGGCATCCTTCTTGATACGCGGCACCATGCGCCTATAAATAACTAGATTTTCATTTCAAATTGTCAACCATTTCCTGTGGCACAGCCAAAACTACGATGCGCTGCCCATGAAGCGCACCAGTTCGAAGAGTTTTTTGTGGTGCGTGGCCACAATATGGTAATATTTGTCCTGGGGCACGTAAATGTAGGGCACGTCTTCCGTGCGGCGGTAGAGAAAGATGGAGAGTATCATACGGTTCACCGCCTGGTGGCCGATAATCAGCGTGCCCGGCGCCGCGCCGGAAAGAAAGAGCGCCTTGCGGAAGCCCCTGCTTACCCTGGTGCGCATGCTGATGTAGCCTTCGCCCTGCGGGTAGACGTAGTTGTACTTGTCCCTGGCGCGCGCGGTGTATTCCTGGGGGCAGTTCTCCCGTATTTCCTCGTAGGTCATATCCTCGCAGACGCCCGCGTTGATCTCGTCCAGTTCCGGCAGGGCCATGACCACGCTGTCCGGGTGGTCCGCGGCCACCGGGGCGGCTGTTTCATGCGAACGCCGCCGGTTGGAAGTGAAAATATAGGGCACGGGCTTGTCCCGGAAATGCTCGGCCAGGGCGCGCGCCTGGGCCCGGCCGTGCTCGGTGAGCACGGAATCCCCGCCCAGACGGTTTTGCAGGTTGTAGTAGGTTTCGCCGTGCCGGGCCAGGTAGAGGTTGTTGACCCAGTCCGAGACCAGAATATCCCGGATGCGCACGTAATACGGCACAATATAGTTGCACTGCTCGTGCAGGATCCTGTTCCAGAGCGTGTCCAGCCGGATGTAGCAGGGTTCCTGGTCCAGGGGCGTGTAGATGGACTGGTAATACTCTATGCGCTGGGTAAAACGTTTGACGGCCTCGGCCCTGGACACGGCGGCGAATTCCGGGAGCCTGGCCTTACGCTGGATGCTGGCGGACACCAGGTCCGCGTCCTCGTTGACGCATTCGATGTACAGCCGGGGCAGGTTCCCCATTTCCCTTTCCAGCATTTCGCGGCGCATGCGGCTGGCGTTGGTGGCGTCCAGAATGGCCACGTGGCCCGTTTCCAGATACTGGCGGGCCGAGCGCATGTTGAGCTGGGCCAGGCTGTCCCTGGCCTTGCAGCCTTCTTCGTTGGTGGGGTCGTAGAACCAGGGTTCGGACGAAGCCTCGCCGTAATGTTGACGGCGCAGAGCCCCGTTGTTGAAAATGGCCACCCGCAGCCCTTCCGCCTCCAGGCCGTCGCGCAGGCGCAGGGCCAGGGTGGACTTGCCCCTGGCCGGCAGCCCCACCAGCACAATGCACAACCTGGCCGAAACGCTGTCGTCGCTCATGGGGCACCGTTCCTTTGCGCGTTGGGGGCGTATGCGTCAGTACACATCATTCGTGTCGCTCTTGCCGTTTTTCCGGTTCCGGCCGTAGAAATGGCTGGTTTCCGCCAGCCAGCGCAGCGCTTCCGGCCGCATGGCTTCCGGCGGCATGCGCCATTCCCAGTTGCCGCGCGGCAGCGAAGGGGTGTTCATGCGGCTTTCCGCGTCCAGGCCCAGCACGTCCTGCATGGGCAGCACGGCCGTGTCGGCCACGCTGCCCAGGGCCAGGCGCATCAGGGCTTCGTGGGACGTTTCCCGGCTGACCAGGCAGCCCGTGTAGCGGCACAGGGTTTCTTTTTCCTCCGGCCCGGCAGTGCCGAACCAGGCCTTGGTGGGGGCGTTGTCATGGGTGCCGGAATACACGACGCTCTCCCGCAGGTGGTGGAAAGGCGCGTTGGAATTTTCCGCCAGATCGCCGGAAAACCCGAACTGCATCACCTTCATGCCGGGCAGTTGGAACTCCTCCATCAGCGCGACCACGTCCGGGGTGATGACGCCCAGATCTTCCGCGATAATAGGCAATTGGCCCATCTCGCGGCGCAGGGTTTCAAAAAGCGCCCGGCCGGGCGCAAGCACCCAGCGGCCATTGACGGCGGTTCTTTCTTCCGCCGGAATTTCCCAGTACGCGGCAAAACCCCTGAAGTGGTCCAACCGCACAATGTCCGTCATGGCCAGGCTGTGTTCCAGACGTTTCCGCCACCAGGAAAAACCATCTTCGCGCAACGCGTCCCATCGGTACACCGGGTTGCCCCAGCGCTGGCCGGTTTCGCTGAAATAATCCGGCGGCACTCCGGCCACCACCGTGGGCGCGAACGCTCCATCCAGCTTGAAAAATTCCGGGTGAGCCCAGACATCCGCGCTGTCGTGCGTCACGTAAATGGGCATGTCCCCGATAAGCCGCAGGCCCAACTCCTTGCACAGGCCGTGCAAGTGTTCCCACTGGCGGAAAAAGAGGTATTGGACAAAGCGCTCTTCCTGCAGGGCCAAGGCATTTTCCGCGTCCCAGGCGGCCAGAGCCGCGGGGTCGCGCCGCCGCAGCCCTTCCGGCCAGGAAGTCCAGGCCGCCCCGCCGTGGGTTTCCTTGATGGTCACGAAACGGGCGTAGTCTTCCAGCCAGTAGCCGTGCCGCGCGCAAAAGGCCGCGAACGCGCCGTCCGTGCCCAGGCGGTGCCTGTTGCGCGCGAACGCGCTGTGCAGCAGCGTCCGCCGGTGGATGTGCACCGCATCGTAATCCACAGCCGCCAGGTTGCAACCCAGGCGGGAGCAAGCGCTCAGGGCCGCGTCCAGGTCCGCGTGGGAAATAAGCCCTTCCGCCACCAGCAGATCCGGGCTGATGAACAGCGGATTGCCCGCGAAAGCCGAAGGGCTGGAGTACGGCGAGTTCCCAATGGCCGGAGAAGTGGGCGTGAGCGGCAAAAACTGCCAGCAGCCCTGCTCCGCTTCCGCCAGCAGCCGCGCGAAAGCATGGGCTTCCGGCCCCAGATCCCCTATCCCGTATCGCGAAGGCAGCGACGATATGTGCAGCAGCACCCCGCTCACCCGCTCGGGCGCGGTTTTTTCCAGTTCAGACAAATGTACCTCGCTTTTTTGTGAGTGGAAAATGCCTCCGGCGGCCAGGAGAAGGGGAAACCCCCTTTT
>JAVBNC010000125.1:0-11544 GCA_031551765.1 Desulfovibrionaceae bacterium | reverse complement strand
GTGGGTTCCGCGCGCGCTTAGATGCCCCCCGCGCGAAAACTAGTCCCCGGGTCGCGGGGTCATGGGGGCTCAGCCCCGTTGCGGGTGCAGGGCAGCGCCCTGCTTCGACTCTTAATTGGCCTCGACAATTAAATGGAACCTACCAAGGACAGCACCACCCAGCGCCGTCCGGGCCTTGCGCCCGGCGACGCCGACGCGCTGCCCGCGCCGGGCGTTCCGCCTTTGTCCTCCGCTGAGGCGGGCTTTGACCCTGCCTATCTGGAGCGCCGCCTGCGCTTCGCTTTTCCTCCGGTTCTTGTGCAACTGGCTCAAGGCCTGCTGGAACCCATGCCCGATGCTTCGGTCATAGGCGGCTGCCTGGCCCTGGACCCTGTGCTGGCGGGCTGCGCTTTGCGCCTGGCCGGGCCGCTGCCGCCGGAACCCGGAGGGGGCGGGCATTTTTCGCGGCTGGCGGCCATGGCGGGCGTGACTCCGCTGCTGGACCTGGTTCTTTCCCACCCCTTGCGGCTGCGCCTGTGCCGGGAAGAGCCGCCGGACCCGGCGCGGCATTTCGCCGCCTGGCGCGCCACGCTGCACGCGGCCCTGGCGGCGGAAGAACTGGCCCTGCGCCTGGCCCCGGACCTGAGCGGCGAAGCCTACCGCGCGGTGCTGCTGCGCGCCCTCGCGCGTCTTATGGCCCAAGGGGCGGAAGCCGAGACCGGACCTGAGCCGAGTCAGGAGGCGGTTGCCCGTGCCGCGCGTTCGCTGGCCGGCGGGCTGGGCCTGTCGAAAGATGTCGTGGCCGCCATGCTGGCAGGGCCGGAAAGCCTGCGGGCCGAGCCGGAAAGCTTGAAGCTTGGAGAAGGCGCGCCGCTTTTGCCCCGCCTGGTGGCCGCCGCCCTGCTGTGGGCGGAACGCGCGCCCGCCGGAAGCGATCCGCCGCCGGAACTGCGCGATACGCTGTGCGAAAGCCTGGGCCTGAACAGCCTGGAAATGGGTAACCTGTTCAGCCGCTGCGCTATCCGGCTGGATATGCTGCTCCGGCAGTTGGGCCTGGACGGGGGCTATACTTCCGCGAAATCCTGTCGCGAGACGCTGTTTTTCCTGCACTCCCTTTCGCTGCTGGCCACGCGGCTGCGGCCGGAACAGGGCGGCCCGTCCGCGCTGGCCTCGCGCCTTGGCGAACAATTGCGCGGCTACTGGGGTGTGACGGGCTGGGAATTGGCCCTGCGTCTGCCGGACAGCCCGTTGGCGCTGTTTTTCCGGGACAAAGCGGAAGGGGCGCCGGAAGAGCGGGGGCCGTTGCCCTGGTCCGAGCTGTCCTGGTCGCCCGGTTTTTCGCGTTACGCCCTGGCCGTGGGGGGCGCGCAAAGGGGGCAGTTGCGTCTGCCTCCCGAGCCGCGCTTGTCACCGGACAAGGCGGAATCGCTCTCGTTGTACCTGCGCTTTGCCAGCCTGGCTCTGGAAGAGTACCACGGCCAGAGCGCTTCCAGGGAACGCCGGGCGGAGAGTTTTTCCAGCCTGCCCCAGGCCGTGGCCCGCTGCGGCGCGGAAGGCGTTTTCCTGGACGCCAACGAGCCGTTTCTGGCCCTGTTTTCCCTGCCCGCGCCTCCCGCGCACAGCACGGTGTTCGCGCTGTTCGAGCACCGCTTCGGTTTTGACCTGGAGCGGGTCCGGCGGGACGCTCTGGAAGCTTCTTCCGGCATGGCGCGGCGGCGCGTGGCGGAAGGGCTGGCCGGGACGCCGGACGGCTCGCTGGATTTGCAGCTCCACAGCATCAAGGGCGGCCGGGAATTTCTGCTGCTGCTTTCTCCGTCCGGGAGCCGGGACGAGCCGAAAGAAGCGGCCCTGCGCGAATGGGAACTGTTTTCGCTGGTTTTCCGCGCCATGCCCGAGCTGGTGTTCACTCTGGACAACGAGGGCCGCGTGGTCTGGGTTGCCGGGCAGCGCCAGGACTTGGCGGGCAAGGATTTCTTCAGCCTGGCCCAGCCGGCCTCGTCCTTTTTCCAGGGGGTCTGGGAACCGGCCTTTCTCACCGGGCTGACCCAGACGCGGCTGGTGGAGGTCTCTTTTGCGGACGAGGGGGCCGGGCTTTCGTTGTACGAACTTTCCCTCACGCCCATGGACAGCCGCAGCGGGCACAGCTTTCTGGCCGTGGCCCGGGACCTGAACACGCCCCGCCGCCTGGACGAGCGCGTGCGGCACCAGGTGACCCACGACGGGCTGACCGGCCTGTTCAGCCATTCCCAATGCCAGGTGCTGCTGGACGCGGAAGAGGAAAAAGTGCGGCGCGAAGGCGGCAGCCTGGGCATTATCGCCTTTGATATCCATAACTTCCACCTGAGCAACACCATGTACGGCTACCAGACGGGCGACGTGATTCTGCGCCGCGTGGCCGCGGGCATCAACGCTTCCCTGCGCAAGGGCAAAGATTTGGCTTTCCGCTACGGCGGCGACGAATTCGCGGTGCTGGCCCCGGGCGTGAGCGCGGAAGAGCTGGAGCACACGGCCCGTTCCATCTGCCGCCTGGTGCGGCGCAACTGCGGCGAAGCCGTGGAACTGGGCTGCGGCCTGGCCCTGTGCGGCCCCAAGAGCCCGCCTTTCCGGCGTATGCTGTCGTCGGCCCGCGCCGCTTCCATAGCGCCCGGCCGCACGCCCGGCGAGCCCGGTTGGGTCGAGGGGTAAGGTTATGGAACTGAGGTGTGTCTCCCGGGAGGCGCGCGGCGAAGCGCTGATCGGCCGCCTGCTGCGGGTCTGGGGGGAATCCGTCCGCGCCACGCACGATTTTTTGCGGGAGAACGATATCCGGGAACTCACGCCTTTGGTGGCCGGGGGTTTGCGGCATATCGAGACGCTGGTGGCTGTTGTGGACGGTGGGGGAGAGGCCCAGGGCTTCCTGGGCGTGGCGGAAGGGAAAATCGAGATGCTTTTCCTGGCGCCGGAAGCCCGCGGCCACGGCCTGGGCCGCCGCTGTATCGCGTACGCCCTGGACGAACTGGGCGCGACCCTGGTGGATGTGAACGAGCAAAACGCCCAGGCCGTGGGCTTTTACCTGCACATGGGTTTCGAGGTCGTTTCCCGTGCCCCGTTGGACGGGCAGGGCAGGCCTTTTCCCATTCTGCACATGCGGCTGGCGGAGTGACGCCGCCACGACGTCCCTACAGCAGCTTCCCGCGCAACAGCGTCGCCGCGACGCTGAAGTAGATGATCAACCCGGTGACGTCCACCAGGGTGGCCACAAAGGGGGCGGATGCCGTGGCCGGGTCCATGCCGATGCGTTTCATCAGAAAGGGGATCATGGAACCGGACAGCGTGCCCCACATCACGATAAGCACCAGGGATATGGCCACGCTGAGGGCCACCCACTGCCAGTACTCGCCGTAATCGTAAATCCCGGCCTCTTGCCAGATAAAGATGCGGATAAACCCGATGCCGCCGAGTATGACGCCGAGGAACAGGCCGGAGAGAACCTCCTTGCGCATCACCTGCCACCAGTTGCGCAGGCGCAGCTCGTCCAGGGCCAGGGAGCGGATGATGAGACTGGCCGCCTGGGAGCCGGAATTGCCCCCGCTGGAGATGATCAGCGGCACGAACAGGGCCAGCACCACGGCCTTGGCTATTTCGCCGTCAAAATGGGCCATGGCGGAAGCCGTGAGCATTTCGCTCAGGAACAGCACCACCAGCCAGCCGGCCCGCTTGCGCACCATTTCCGCCAGGGGCGTCCGGGTGTAGGAAAGGTCCAGCCCTTCCGTGCCCCCGAATTTGTGGAAATCCTCGGTGTGTTCCTCTTCCGCCACGTCCATGACGTCGTCCACGGTCACTATGCCCAGCAGTGTGCCGTCGGCGCTGGTCACGGGCAGGGCCAGCCTGTCGTAATCCTTGAACACCTTGACCGCCACTTCCTGGTCGTCGTGGGTGCTCAGCGCGATGAAACGGCCGTCGCAGATCTCGGAAATCTGCTGCGCGGGGTCCGCCAGAATGATTTCCTTGATCCGCAAGTCATCGATAAGTTTCCATTGGGCGTCCACCACATAGATGACGTTGAGCGTTTCCGAGTCCCGGCCGAACTTGCGGATGTGCTCCAGGGCCCTCTGCACCGTAAAGTGCGGCTTGACGGCCACGAATTCCGGGGTCATCAGGCGGCCGATGCTGTCTTCCGGATAGCCCAGCAGGCGGGTGGTGACGGCGCGTTCTTCCGGCGTGAGCAGTTGCATCAGGCGCTGGCTTACCTCGCCGGGCAGTTCCTCGAAAAAGGCCGTGCGGTCGTCCGGGTCCAGGTCGTTGAGCAGGGCGGTCACGTGCTGGGCATAGGCGGCCAGGCCCTCAATGATGTCTTCCTGCTGGTCGTGGGAAAGGTGCTGGAAGGTATCTTTGGCCAGTTCGCGCGGCATGATGCGGAACAGGATAACGCGGTTTTCCGGAGGCAAAAACTCAATTGTTTTAGATAATTGTATTGCATCGAGGGTGTTGACTTCCTGTTTGAGCGCTTTCCAGTTTTTCGTATCCAGAAGCGCCTGCAGCCGGGCCTTGATTTTGGTCATGGCGGCCTCCTCGGCAATGTTGAGTAGTATGGGCTTGTTTCCATATGCCTTTTGCAAAAATTTTCCAAGCCCTGAACGTTCCGTTCCCCGCAGGGGCGTTTCGTGAACATACGCGGCCGGTGTCTTGCCGTAAGTCCGCGCTCGGTTTTCTACCTTTTCGTTCCATGTGGATTATAATGATAATATATAAATATATTTGCCTATTTAAAAAAAATCCCCTTTGCTGATCCATTTTGGCTGTGTCCGTACCGCCTTTTCATACAGTAATGTATTTTTCTGTTCGGGGCCGTGGCCCGTGCCGCAAAAGCACCGGCAAGGACTAGATATGCCATCTATCTAATATTTATCCATTTATTTTTCTCCACAGAACCGCCGGGTACCCTCTGGCACGGAAAATGCCTCAGTATGAACGCTGAGGCTTTTTTGTGCGCGCACGTCTGTGCGGCGGCACCCTGGCCGTGCTGGGGCCCTGCGGCTACAACTTCGCGGCGGGCATGAGCGGCGGCGTGGCCTTTGTGCACGACGGCGACGAGCTGTTCCAGAACCGCTGCAACACGGACAGCGTGGACCTGGAATCCGTGTGGACGGTGGAGGACAAGGCCCTGTTGCGCGTGCTGGTGGAACAGCACGCGGACCGCACGGGCAGCGAGCGGGCCAAAGCCCTGCTGCGGGCCTGGGAGGCGGAACTGCCCCTTTTCGTCAAGGTCATGCCCCTGGACTACAAAGCGGCCCTGGCGCGCCGGCGCGAGGCTGACAGGCACGACAGCGACACGGCTTCCGCCACGGAAGAAGTTTTTGCTCAAAGTTAAAGCATTCGAGGAGAATAGACCATGAAGTTTACGAAAATGCACGGCATAGGCAACGACTATGTCTACATAAACTGCTTTGAAAACACCGTGGCCAACGCCCCGGAACTGGCGCGCCGCATCAGCGACCGCCACAAGGGCGTGGGCTCGGACGGGCTGGTGCTCATCATGCCCGCGTCGTCCACGGCGGACGTGCGCATGCGCATGTTCAACAGCGACGGCTCCGAGGCGGAAATGTGCGGCAACGCCATACGCTGCGTGGGCAAGTACGTGTTCGAGCGCGGCATAGCGCGCAAAAAGGAGCTCAGCGTGGAAACCCTGGCGGGCACGCGCCATCTGCACCTGCACACGCGCGGCAACCGCGTCACCGGGGCCACGGTGGACATGGGCAGGCCGGAATGGCGGCCGAAGCGCATTCCCATGATGCTGGAGGGCGAAACCTGCCTGGAGCATCCCCTGCTGGTGGGAGGCGAGAGCTACGCCATCTCCTGCGTGTCCATGGGTAACCCCCACGCGGTGACCTTCGTGGAGGACATTGGCGCGCTGCCCCTGGAGCGGATAGGGCCGCTCATTGAAAACCACCCGCGTTTTCCCAAAAAGACCAATGTGGAGTTCGCGCAGGTGCTGGACAAAAAGCATCTGCGCATGCGGGTCTGGGAACGCGGGGCCGGGGAAACCCAGGCCTGCGGCACGGGGGCCTGCGCCACAGCCGTGGTGGCCGCGCGTCTGGGCCTGGCGGAGCGGGATGTGCGCATTGACCTGGCCGGAGGGCAGCTGGAAATCGCCTGGGGAGAAGACGATCACGTGCGCATGACGGGCGGGGCCGTCAGCGTTTTCGAGGGGGAATGGCATGAGAATCAATAAGCACAACGCCGGGCTCCCGGCCTCCTATCTTTTCGCGGAAATAGCGCGGCGCGTGGCCGCGTACAAGGCCGCGCACCCGGAAGCCGACGTCATCAGCCTGGGGATAGGGGACGTGACGCGTCCCCTGTCCCCGGCGGTGCTGGGCGCGCTGCACACAGCCGTGGACGACATGGGCCGCGCGGAAACCTTTCACGGCTACGGCCCGGAGCAGGGCTACGCCTTTCTGCGCGAGGCCGTAGCGGAGCATGACTACCGTTCCCGGGGCGTGGATATCAGCCCGGACGACATTTTCATCAGCGACGGCGCCAAGAGCGACCTGGGCAATTTCCAGGAGCTGTTCGCCCCTGATTCCGTCATTGCCGTGGCCGACCCCGTGTACCCCGTGTATGTGGATTCCAACGCCATGGGCGGCAGGGCGGGGCAGTGGACCGGCGCGGTGTGGGACAAGGTGGTCTACCTGCCCTGCACGGCGGAAAACGGCTTTGCGCCGGAACTGCCTTTGCGCGTGCCGGAAGTGATCTACCTCTGCTCGCCCAACAACCCCACCGGCTCCACGCTCAGCCGGGAACAGCTGGCCGCCTGGGTGGCATACGCCCGCGAGCATCAAGCGGTCATTCTCTATGATTCCGCCTACGAAGCCTACATCAGCGACCCTGATCTGCCGCACAGCATCTACGAAATCGAAGGCGCGCGGGAAGTGGCCGTGGAGTTCCGCTCTTTTTCCAAAACCGCAGGTTTTACCGGGCTGCGTTGCGCCTACGCGGTCATTCCCCGGGAAGTGCGCGGAACCGTGGCGGAGGGCGCGCTTTATTCCCTCAGGGATTTGTGGCTGCGCCGTCAGACCACCAAGTACAACGGCTGCCCCTATATCGTGCAAAAGGCCGCCGCCGCCGTGTACACGCCAGAGGGCCGGGAAGAGACGCGCGCCCTGGTGCGGGGCTACATGGACAACGCCACGGCCATGCGCGCCGCCCTGGCCCTTATGGGCCTGCGCGCTTCCGGCGGCGAGAACGCGCCGTATATCTGGGTCGGGACGCCGCGCGGTGCCTCTTCCTGGGATTTTTTCCAGTTGCTGCTGGAGAAGGCCCACCTGGTCTGCACGCCGGGTGCGGGCTTCGGCCCCAGCGGGGAAGGCTATGTGCGCCTCACGTCCTTTGGTGACCCCTTACGCACACTGGAAGCCATGGATCGCATGCGTAGCGTTCTTTAGGGAGTTAGCTGTCGAAGCCAATTAAGAGTCGAAGCAGGGCGCTGCCCTGCACCCGCCAAGGGGCGCGCCCCTTGGAACCCATTCAGGGTGGTCCGCGACGGTATGGGTTGCTAGAAACGCTTCCTTTGTGTCCGCACTTGCGTACATGTCCACCGCGCGCGAAGTTGTACCCCTGTCGCGGGGTCAAGGGGGCTCAGCCCCCTTGCGGGTGCAGGGCGGAGCCCTGCTCTCACTCTTGGACGGCTTCGACAATGTAAAAAGCCTCTTGAGACCGGCTCAAGAGGCTTTTCGCGTTCAGACCTGGCAGACGTCTAGATGGGATCCATGCCGTTTTTGGTCTTGACCTTGGCCGTTTCGGGCGAGGCCAGGAACTGCAGCAGCTTCTTGGCGGCCGCCTGTTGCTTGGTGTTGGCGGTGATGCCGGCGGAGAAGACGGTCATGGTCTGGATGTTGGCGGGCAGGGGGCCGAGCAGGGTAATGCCTTCCACGTGCAGCAGTTCGCTGAGCTGCTGGAAGCCGAGTTCCACTTCGCCTTTGGCCACCAGGGAACCCACGGGTATGCCCGGCGCGGGCGTGATAACGCGGTCTTTGATCTGGTCCCAAATGCCCCAGCGCTTGAACAGTTCGGAGAGGTACACGCCGCTGGGGCCAGTGGAATAGCTGATGGTTTTGGCGCCCAGCACCGCCTTTTTGAGGGCTTCTTCAGTTTTGATGTCCGGGGTTTTGGCTCCCTTGCGCACGGCAACAGCCACGCCGGACTTAACCAGGTCCACCTTGCCGCCCTGCGCGATCTTGCCGGAGGCCACAAGCTTGTCAATGGCGTTGGAGGCCAGAATGACCACGTCAAAGGCCCCTCCCGCTTCCACGCGCTTGGCGGCGGTCACGCCGCCCACGGCTTCCAGCTCCACTTTGTTCCCGGATTTCTTTTCAAATTGCGCGAAAAGCTCGGACAAAATCTGGCGCGTGGCCATGGAAGAAATAACCTTGATGGTGACGGGCTTTTCCGCCGCGGCCAACGCCGCCCCGGAACCCGCAAAAACGGCTGCGCTCATACAAACCCCCATGATAAGTGCTTTTGAAAATTTCATCAGTCCCGCTCCAGATAGTAAGGTGTTGTAAAAACAGACTGGTTTCCAGTAGTTGGGGCTGCCGCCGGAAATAAGCGGCAGCCAGCGTTGCGACAGTCTATGCATCGCAATTACCGCGCCGGATGTCCACCATGTTTTTGCTTTTCCGCTGAAGAGAGGGGGACACGCAAGGGGTTGAAGAAAGCCTGACTTGCTTGTGGAGGGGCGGGAAGAAGAGTGCGTGGTGATTCACGATCCAGCGTCGAGTCGGAAACTCCGGTCCCAATAACGCTTTTTGAAAAGAGCGGGCAGAAAGGCATTAGAGGGTGTCTGCACGGTCTCTCCCTTGTAACGGCAGCGTGCTGTATGCTACAGAGAGTATTAGTGCGGCTTGCCGGGGCATGTCCTGTTTGCGGTTGTTTCGCACCGCTGGGGTAGACCCATCCGGCTGGTTTCGGCCTGGCTGAACCAACGGGCGACCGTGTTCCGCCTTCAATAGGGTCATGTTCCCCGCAGGCCTTGACTCTGGCTCCCAACTGGCTGAGAGGAGTGGAAAAAGCAATGTTTGACAGTGAAAAAAAAGCCTTCATCGCCATTGCCGGCAAGAAAGAAATCTGTCTCATCCCCCGGATGTCCAACCGCCACGGCCTGATAACCGGAGCCACGGGCACGGGCAAAACCGTCAGCTTGCAAGTTCTGGCGGAAACCTTCAGCCAGATGGGCGTTCCCGTGTTCGCGGCGGACGTCAAAGGCGATCTTTCGGGCGTGGCCGCAAAGGGCGGCACCAAAAAAAGCGTTGCCGAGCGGGTGGAATCCTACGGCCTTATGGACAAGGGCTTCGCTTTCCAGGCTTTTCCCACGCAGTTCTGGGATGTTTTCGGAGAGCAGGGCGCGCCGGTGCGGGCCACTATCGCGGACATGGGGCCGTTGCTGCTTTCCCGTCTGCTGGCCTTGAACGACACCCAGTCGGCGGTGCTGACCCTGGTGTTCAAAGTGGCTGCGGATGAAAAACTAGAGCTTATTGACCTCAAGGATTTGCGTAAGACTCTGGAATACGTCGGCAATAACGCGGGCACGATTTCATCCGCTTACGGCAATATTTCTACGGCGAGCGTCGCCGCCATCCAGCGGTCCTTGCTGGTGCTGGAAGAAGGGGGCGCCGGGGCCTTTTTCGGCGAACCCAGCCTCAACATTGACGATTTTATCCAGACCGCCGACAGCAAGGGGGTCATCAACGTTCTGGCCGCCGACAAACTGATGGCTTCGCCCAAGGTCTATACGACCTTTTTGTTTTGGTTACTGACGAAACTTTTCGCAACCCTGCCTGAAGTAGGCGACCCGGACAAACCCAAACTGGTCTTTTTTTTCGACGAAGCGCACCTGTTGTTCAATGAAGCCCCCAAGGCCCTGCTGGAAAAAATCGAGCAGGTGGTCCGCCTGATCCGCTCCAAAGGGGTGGGCGTGTATTTTATCTCGCAATCGCCGGCGGACGTGCCCGATTCCGTGCTTGGGCAGCTTGGCAACCGCGTGCAGCATGCCTTGCGCGCCTATACCCCCAAGGACCAGAAAGCTGTAAAAGCCGCTGCCCAGACCTTTCGCGCCAACCCCGCTTTTGACACGGAAAAAGTCATTGCGGAACTGGGCATTGGTGAAGCCCTGGTCTCATTTTTGGATGAAAAGGGCGCCCCGCAGCAGGTGGAGCGTGCCTTTATCCTGCCGCCGCAAAGCCAGATCGGCCCCCTGGATGCCGAGGAACGCGGCCGCATGACGCGGAGTTCCCTGGTGTACCGCTATTACTCCCAGGCTCAGGACCGGGTTAGCGCCGCGGAAAAGCTGGCGGAACGGCCGGATGCGGGTCTTTCGGCCAAGGAGATTGCGGCCAGGGATAAGGCGGTGGCGCAGGAACAGGCCGCCAGGGAAAAAGCCGAGGAAAAAGCCCGCAAAGAAGAAGAAAAGGCCAGAGCGGCCGCGGAAAAACAGGAACAACGCGAAGCGGACGAAAAAAAACGCCTGTGGACCGGAGTGGCCAAGTCCGTCCTTGTGCCCATAGTCAGAAATATGCTTGGCTCACTGTTCAAGAGGCGCTAGGGGCTGAATGGCGGGCTTTCTTTCCCGAGGCGCTCATTCCCCGCGCCGGTTCGCGCAGAACGCTCCCCGTCCAGGCGAGCATGGGCTGGAGCAGCGAATCGGGATTTTGTGTCTTCCGCTCCTCGTAGCGCGTCGGGTCCATGCTGCAACGCAACAGTTCCGTTTCGTCGCCGGAAAGCATGCCCAGCAGTTTTTTTTCGGTCCGCGCATACAGGCCGTTCCGCAAGTGCCGCACAAGCTGCATGGCGAAAAAGAACCCTTTGTACACGCCATTCGGCGCGCCCGCGCGGGTTGCCTCGCCGGCGTCTGGGGCCATGTAATGCAGAAGGAAGGCATTCTTGAGCCGGGCGACCTTGAAGCGGCCCTCAGAACAGCCGAAGCCATTGGCGATGACCGCCTGCAAAAGCAGAGCACGGGCCGGGTCGTTCCGGACAGCTTCACGCACGGAACGGCCAAACAGCGGTACACATGGTTCAAGCGCGGTTTTGACTCCGGCAGCCCCGGCATGTGTGATACGTTTTCGGCCCCGGCGCCGTAGACAGTGCTGTTTTCCGGCGGGCAAGCGTCGTCCGCGCGAGGAAAGGGGTTCCTGCCCCAGAAGGAACGTGAACGGCTGTATGCCGTGGCTGCTTTGATGGGGAGCGGAAAATACGGGGCTTTATGCCAAAGCCCGTAAAACACGGCAGCGGGTGATTCTCGATTTTTCAAGTAGCCTTTTATTGGACTCTCAGCTAGACATGCCCATTAAGTGCAATATAAGAGAGGCTACATGTCCACAATTGAAATAATTACAAATCGGTTAAACCACCGCCTCTGGCGGTGAGACCGTAAGAGGTTCGACCGATCCGGGATTGTAACGGCGTGAAAAATAGGCTCAATCCATTGGACCACCGGGTGGTTCGCCATGGAGAGAGCCTATGCGAGAATGGAAAAAACAAAGCCACGTCACTTGGTATTGTCTTTACCATATCGTCTTCATTCCTAAATAC
>JAVBNC010000139.1:0-14347 GCA_031551765.1 Desulfovibrionaceae bacterium | reverse complement strand
AATCGTATCTTGCCGCCCGCGCAAATCGTTATACCATCTATTCAATTCGTCAATTTCAGTCTTTATTTTTTCTGGAATTGGTAGAGGTGTGTTTAGTGGCTCAGCCTCACTATGCAAAAGTTGAGAACATCTTGCGTAAGAATCTCTCATTTTGCGGCAATCATCTGCCGTTACAACTGAGACTTTCTCCAGGCCCTTAGTATCTATTTTGTTGTGGAACCGTCTAATCACTGGAGGCAAAACGTCTTCCACAGCCCGCTCCCAGGCCGTGCGTAATTGTTCCTGGAAAGAGCGTACCTCGCGATGCCATTCGGCTTGCTGCCCGTTATCGCTATAACGTCTTGTGTTATCGAGGTGGGTTCCCATGCCTTGGATAACTTGGGGTAGGGGTTGCGCATTTGGTGGGGGATTCAGGCTGCAAATACCCACACATTCTGAATTTCTGCTAATAGAGCGGAAAGTTGTTTGCACCTCCCTGTCCTTACAGGCGCTCCACAGGAGGAACAAAAAAGCTATATCATGTGTAAACACAATGACCTGTCTTTCACTGCTTGCTTCTGCTAGTCGCTGAGCAACTGCCCATCTGTAGATATGGTCAGTCGGTATTGCCCTTGGCAACCTGGATAGGTTTGGTGATGGAACCGGCGGCTTTCAAACCGACATAATCAATGAGGTCAGCAATATTTTTCTTTGCCTGGCAAAACCGGGAATGCTTGAGGAGACAAATGCGCGGAGGCTGGCGAGCGAGTTGGAAAAATTGCGGGATAGGCTGAAATAGTAAAAAGCGGGGTTTCGGCCCCGCTTTTTACTTATCAATAGTCTTAAGCTGCGCTTCTATTCGCTTGAAAAGCTCGGAACCGTCAACGCCGACAGCTTTGCCAATCTGGTAGAGCGCCGTCACCGACAGCCCCCTTTCTCCACATTCGACAAAAGAAATATAGCTGCGAGACAGGCCGCAAAAATCGGCAAGTTGTTGCTGCGACAGCCCGGACTCTTTACGGGCTTCTTTGATAACGGCGGCAACTGCCGGGTAGAGATGAGGCATTATTTCCATACCGTATTAAATACGGCATTCCTTGACTTTTTATGGCTACATATGTAGTCAATCATACAGCACTACGCTGCCCGCAAGGACACTCAAGGTATGGAGAATATTATGCGTACAACATTAATCGCGGCAATCCTGGCTTTGGCCGGGCTTTGCTTTCCTTTCGTAGCAAACGCCGAGGAAAAGGTTATGTCTGTTGATTGGTACCGCGCCCCTGAAAATAGTCAGGCGCTTGAAGAAAAATTGAGACAATGCCGGGAGAATCCCGAGCTACGACATAGAGACAAGAATTGCCAAAATGCCGCTGATGCTGCGGCTACGCGCAGCAGATTCCAAAAAGTACAGGAACCACCAATACCTGTATTTTAAGCTCTTGGCGGCTCTGTGCCGCTTTTTTTACGGGGGGATGCAGCATGGTGGAAGAGCAGGAAATAGCCCGTATTGTGGCGCGGCTTGCCATTGCGGACGAATCTTTTCTTGGCGTAATGATTCAGGCTGCTAAAAATGCCGGACAGCGAATGTTGCCGGAAGACATTGGCAATCTTGAAAAGTGGGCTATGTTTATTCGGCTGTTGCGAAGTTCGTTGGGAAAGCGGGAAAGCTGAAAATCACTGATAGACGGGCTTGGAGCAGAAAAGTCTTTCAAAGTCACCGCCATAGAGCATCCTGAGTTCCATCTTTTCCGCTTGGGAAAACTCGTAAAAGTCAATCGACGCATCCATCAACTCACAGGCACGTTCAGTATTGCCAGCAAGGGTAGCTTCGACAATCATTTCATCAATTGGTTCTAATTTTTCTTGCATAAAAGCCAATAAAATAAATATCTTATGGCGGAGGGAGAGGGATTTGAACCCCCGTAGGGCGTTAACCCTAAATGGTTTTCAAGACCACCGCAATCAGCCGCTCTGCCATCCCTCCGCTAGGGTATATCGCCTGCGGCAATCACAACTAGTAATTTATTCCCCTAAAATACTCAAACAGAAAATTCCTGTATCCCCCTGACAGCAAAGCTTCCAAGGCTGGCAGGAGGTTGAAACTTGCGAATATCTGTAAGGCGAGCTACTATGCAATATGAAGATTTGCTTAAGGATTCAAGATGCTTCAACTATTTGAAACGCCAATAAATAAAAACAGCCAGGAGGCCAAGCCAATGGGTAAGGCAGCTCTTGGGCAATACATGACGCCTTCAAATATTGCGGCATTTATGGCTTCACTCTTCCCCAAAACTTCCGGTGAGTTTCACTTGCTGGATGCCGGAGCCGGTGAAGGGAGCCTTACTTGTGCTTTCTTTGACGCCTTGCGAAATGGTGACAGGCCGTTTCCCTCCGGCGAAGCCTCGTTATTCGAATTTGACGCCGCAATGGTGCGAAAGCTGGAAGAAAATACCGCCCGTGCTCTTGGTGTGTTGCCTGTTAAGCGGCATGTTTATCACACCGATTTTATCGAACACGCCGCAATGCTTATTCTTCAAAAGCAACGCCCTTTCACCCATGCGATACTCAATCCGCCCTACAAAAAAATAAATAGTAATTCTCTCCACAGAGCCTTTTTGCGGGATGTCGGAATTGAGACCGTCAACCTGTATACGGCCTTTGTCGCGCTCGCTGTTGCCTTACTGCGGCCAGGGGGAACGCTGGTAGCCATTATTCCGCGCAGCTTTTGCAACGGCCCGTATTACAGGCCGTTTCGGGAATTCATCTTGCGCCATGCAGCTATCCGGCACATTCACCTCTTTACGTCCAGAACAGACGCGTTCAAGGCCGACAAGGTGCTGCAGGAGAATGTAATCATCCAACTTGAGAGGGACGCGAAGCAAACGGATATTTGCATCTCCACCTCAACAAACGGTGATATGGATGATTACGATGTGTCACAGTATTCTTTTGTGGATGTTGTCAGGCCGGGCGACACGGAAAAGTTCATACACATTCCAGACGCCCAGGGCGAAACCGAATCGCTTTCTCTGGCGAACTCCTCTTTGGCTTCTTTGGGGCTAGAAGTTTCCACCGGGCCTGTTGTCGATTTTCGCCTCAAAGAATACTTGCGCGAAATGCCACAAGGCGATGACGCACCACTGCTGTACTCAGGGCACTTTAACGGCAAAACTGAATGGCCCAAGGTGGGGTTCAAGAAACCCAATGCGATAGCCCGTTGCCCGGAAACGATGAAGTGGCTGTATCCGAATGGCTATTATGTGATTGTACGGCGGCTGTCCTCCAAGGAAGAAAAACGCCGAATTGTGGCCTATCTCGTAGAACCGGCATATTTCCCCGAGAAGCCTTTCCTGGGGTTTGAAAACCACCTTAATGTCTTCCATTGCCGCAAAGAGGGGCTGGATAGAGACCTGGCTTGCGGCCTTGCGCTTTATTTGAACTCCCGCTTTATTGATACCCTTTTTCGGCGTTTTAACGGGCATACTCAAGTCAATGCCACCGATTTACGCGCTCTTCCCTATCCGTCTGGCAAAGCCCTCACAGAGTTGGGCATATGGGCCAGGGAACAAAAAGAACTGACGCAGGAAACTATTGAACAACACTTGGAGGCGGTACTGGCGTGAGCGCGGCTAAAAAACTTGAAGAGGCATTGGCTATAGTCAAAGAGTTGGGTCTGCCCAGAGCACAACAAAATGAGCGTTCCGCTCTCTGTCTCCTTGCTCTGTGTAACATGGTGCCAGAGAAGAAGTGGAGCCAGGCGGAAGCCCCTTATATCGGTATCACGCCCATAATGGATTGGGCCAGAGACCATTACGGAACCAACTACGCCCCTAACACCCGCGAAACTTTTCGCCGCCAGACTATGCATCAATTTATGGCGGCGGGTAT
This sequence comes from Desulfovibrionaceae bacterium, assembly GCA_031551765.1. Taxonomy (GTDB): domain Bacteria; phylum Desulfobacterota; class Desulfovibrionia; order Desulfovibrionales; family Desulfovibrionaceae; genus JAVBNC01. The sequence goes on along the minus strand of JAVBNC010000139.1, from coordinate 10,477 downwards.
TTCTCTTTACAATCCTGACGACCCGACTCGCGCCGTAAACAGTCCGAAAGCTGTTTATCAAATTTCCCCGGAAGTTCTTGCTCTCATTCGGCTTTACGGAACAACAGGTTGGAAAGCCGCCCTGAAAAGCTTTTTAGAGCAGCAGGAAAGCTTGGTGAAACGATATGCCCGCGAACGGGATATGGTAAAGGTGCCGGTGTCTTTACCGGAGGGCAAGCAGATAGAACTCAGCCCCGGAGCACATAGCGAACTCATAAAAGCTATTATTGAGGTTTTTGCCCCATGTTTTGCCCCCGGAAGTATCCCGGTCTATGCTGGTGATACTGGCGACAAGTGGGGCTATTTTGACGAAGAATTGCTTGCTCGCCTTGGGGTGACCATAAACTCCCACGGCAAGATGCCTGATGTCGTGCTCTACTATAAAGCGAAAAATTGGCTGCTCCTGGTGGAATCCGTGACCAGCCATGGCCCGGTTGACGGGAAGCGCCACGACGAGCTTGCGGCGCTCTTCTCCAAGGCAAAGCCGGGAATCGTCTATGTGACGGCGTTTCCCAACCGCGCGACTATGGCCCGATATTTGGGGGAAATCGCCTGGGAAACGGAGGTGTGGGTGGCAGATGCCCCCACTCACTTGATCCACTTCAATGGGGAGCGCTTTCTTGGCCCTTATTGCGACTAACAATTAGCGATTTTTGTTTCGGAGTTAAAAAAGTTTTGCTCCAAATTTGCTCCACCGGCTCTGAAAAGTTCTGAGTTTTCAAAATTTTTATGAGTGAATATCCGTTTGATATTATTTGAGTAAGTTTGATAAGTGGTGGAGATTGTTGAGGGCGAAATCACACTTGAAAACTGTTGAGGGTGCAAGCCCTCCGGGGGTTCAAATCCCTCTCCCTCCGCCACTTTAATGAAAAACAAGGTAGCTTTGCTGGATAGGCGCGGCTTGCGCTTTAGGGCACGCCCACGTCGACTGGGGAAAATATGGTTTTCTGTTTCCACCACGCTCTCGCATCCAGCTATAGGCATCAGCTCCCGCTGCCGCCGGGGGGGCGAACGTGAGGCGTTCCCCTTGCCGGCGCGTGCCGCTCGGCCTTCTTCCGGGTTCTTCCCGCCACACGCGGCTGACCCCGCGCCGTTTCCGCCGTAGGGGCCGCCTCGGCCCAAGCAGTCTTTTTGTTCCCGCACGTCTCAGAATGCGTCCCCCCGCCCGCTACGCGGCAAGGGGGCGACCATGAGCCGCTCTCTCCGCCGGCGCGTGCCGCTCGGCCTCCTTTTCCTCTCCCGGCCCCATCCGGTTCCCGTCCTTGTAGCAGAAAGGCGCCATTGCCCCTTTGCCGGGGCTGATCCGCGTACCTTTCCTCTCCTTTCAGCCCTGTTCCCCCTGCACAGCGGCACGCTCATTGTCTTTCCCCGGCCGCCTTGAGGCGCGAACCCGGTGCCGGTACGGCATTTGCCCGGCGTATGAAGGCTTTCTCTATTTTACCGCCAGACTTCAACTACGGAGTTATCATGCAAACAACGACAGTTTCGGCTTGCCAGTATAGCGAAAATTTTCTGGCTTCCAGCAAAGGCATCGTGCTCGCGGGAGGAATTATCGGAATTTTGGCCGCGCTGCTGCAATATTTCGGCAACCCCGGCAACATGGGCATTTGCGTGGCCTGCTTTGAGCGCGATATTGCCGGGGCTTTGGGGCTGCACCAGGCAAAGGTGGTGCAGTACCTTCGCCCGGAAATCATCGGCCTGGGCCTGGGAGCCTTTATCGCGGCCCTGACGGCAGGCCGGTTTGCACCGCGCGGCGGCGCTTCTCCCTTTATCCGCCTGTTGTTGGGCGGGATCGCGGCTGTCGGCGCGCTGGTTTTTCTCGGCTGCCCCTGGCGCGCGGTGCTGCGTCTTGCGGGCGGCGACGGCAACGCGCTGCTCGGCCTGGCCGGTTTGGCGGCGGGCATTTTCACCGGCACGCAATTCCTGCGCCGGGGGTATTCGCTGGGCGTTTCCAAAGAGCAGCCCCTTGCCGCAGGTCTGATTTTCCCGGCGCTGCTTGTCGCGCTGCTGGCCTTACGGCTCATCTTCGCGCCGGTGGCAGGCGAGACCCAAAGCGGTATCCTGTGGTATTCGCTGCAAGGACCCGGGTCCCAGCATGCCGCGTTGCTCCTGTCTCTTGCCGCCGGTCTGGCGGCCGGGTTTCTTGCCCAGCGCAGCGGCTTCTGCACCGTGGGCGCGTTCCGGGATATCTTCTGGCACAAAAGTTTCCACCTGTTTTCCGGCCTTGCCGCTCTCGGCCTTGCCGCCTTTGCCGTAAACCTGCTCGCGGGGCAATTCCACCCCGGCTTTACGGGCCAACCGGTCGCTCATACTGACGGGCTGTGGAATTTTTCCGGCATGTTCGTGGCCGGGTTGGCCTTTGCCCTTGGCGGCGGTTGCCCCGGACGGCAGCTTTTTGCCGGGGGAGAAGGCAGCACGGACGCCGCCCTCTTTGCGCTGGGCATGCTTTTCGGCGGGGCGGCGGCGCACCGTCTGGGAACGGCAAGCTCGGGCGCCGGTGTGGGGCCTAACGGCCCGCTGGCCGTGGGCGCCGGGCTGGCGCTTTGCCTGGTTATCGCCTTTGCGTACACCCGAAGGGGCCGGGGCTGATTCCCTTTCCGCGCGCGATCGACCAGGGCTGAAAAAGCGGCCCTGGTCGATTGCGGCGTTTTTCATCCTCCGGCCCGGCTTGCCAGAAAGCGGGCATAGCGATATCCAAAGCGGATAGCCGCGCCGGAACAGGGCGGCGGAACGTCAACAGGGTACGCATTTGCCATGATACACGAGCCGGAAGCCATTTTTTACAACGCCGTCATCCACACCATGGACCGGGCGTTTTCCACCGCGTCCACGCTGGCCGTCCGGGGGCAAAACCTGGTTTACGCGGGCAATAGCCCGGACGAGGCCGCTTCCCGCCTTTCCCCCGGCGCGAAGCGTTTCGACCTGGGCGGCAAAACCGTTGTTCCCGGCCTCATTGAAGGGCACATGCACTTTCTGCTCGAAGGACAGCGGCTGCAGGAGGCCAACCTGGGGCACCAGCCCAAGGAGGCGATTCTGCGCATTGTGGCGGAAGAGGCCGCCGGGCGCGAGCCGGGCGAGTGGGTTTTGGGCCGGGGCTGGAACAACGAGGACTGGACGGACAAAGGCTGGCCCTGCAAGCAGGAACTGGATGCCGTGGCCCCGCGCAACCCCGTGGCCCTGACCCGCGTGGACGGCCACGCCATGTGGGTGAATTCCCCGGCCCTGCAGGCGGCGGGCATAGGCGCGGACACGCCCGACCCTTCCGGCGGCGAGATAGTCCGGGCCGAAAACGGCGACCCTCAGGGCATTCTGATCGACACGCCCATTTTTAAGGTCTGGGCCAAGCTGCCCGTGCCCAGCGAGGCCCAGGTCCGCCACGCATATAGTCTGGCGGAGCGCGAGCTGTTCGCCTGCGGCGTCACCTCCCTGGACAACGCCAGTCAGACGTTGCGGCAGCACGAAATGCTCGCCAACGCCTTTGCGGCCGGGGAACTGAAAATCCGCGTCTACGAAATGCTGGCCGGGCACACCGGGCAGGATGTGGAATATTTGCGCGGCGGCGGCACGGCCTTTATGGGCCGTTTCGGCGAACGGCTTTCCGTGCGGGCCATCAAAATCATCGGCGACGGCTCCCTGGGCTCGCGCAGCGCCTGGCTGCTGCACGACTACGCGGACCGGCCCGGCCACACGGGTAACGGCCGCTATACGGACGAGGAGCTGGCCACTATCATGCGCCGGGCCAGGGACAACGGTTTTCAGGTCTGCTCCCACGCCATTGGCAGCGCCTCCGCGCACCAGACCGTGAACGTCATGGAGCGCGTGCTGACGGAACGCGTCGTGCCGGACCACCGTTTCCGCATCGAGCATTTCCAGATCGTCACCCGTGAAGATCTGCGCCGCGCCCTGAACCTGGGTATCATCCCCTCCATGCAGACCATCCACGAGCCCGCGGACCGGGACATGGCCAAAGCGCGCCTTTCCCCGCAAGACCTGGAACTGGCCTACAACTGGCGCGGGGTTATCGATGCCGGGGGCGCCTTTATCAACGGTTCCGACGCGCCCATGGAATCCGTGAACCCCTTCCGGGGCATGCACGCGGCCTGCGCCCGGCCGGAGCCGGAACGCCGCCTGATCCGCCTTGAAGCCCTGGCTTCCTACACCAGTTGGGCGGCCTTCGCGGAATTCGGCGAAACGCGCAAGGGTTCGCTGGAACCCGGCAAGCTGGCGGATTTCGCCGTGCTGGACCGGGACCCGCTCAACTGCCCCGTGGAGGAGCTTCGGGACACCAAGGTGCTGCTGACCGTGGTGGGTGGGGAGATCGTGCACGAAGGGGCCGCGTAAGCTGTTTTAGTTGTCGAAGCCACCCAAGAGTGAGAGCAGGGCTCCGCCCTGCACCCGCCAGGGGGGTGACCCCCCTGGACCCCGCGACAGGGGTATGGCTTCGACAACAAAAAATGCTCACGGGCGGGTTCTACTCGCCCGTGAGCATTTAACGTGGCAACAGGTTAGCGAGCGTGTCGTGTTTAGCGGTCCATGAGGGACTTATGCGAAAAGACCATGTTGGCCCACATGCCGTTCAGGGTTGGCGGAGGGGGCAGGGGGCTGGCTTCCCGTAGCGCCTGAAGCACGGCCTGGTCGTATTCCGGGCTGCCGGAACCGCCCATGACCCGCGCCTGGGAGATGGCGCCGTTGGGGCCGATGTGGAAGGAAACCATGGCGCTTTGGGAGGCCAGTCCTTCATAGCGCGGCTGAATGCGCGGCGCTATTTCCTGCAGATAAATGTCCGCGGGGCCGACGTGCAGGGGGGCGTATTCTTCCGGGCTCAGGGCGGGGCGCTGCGCCGCCCACGCTCCGGTGGGCAGGGAAAGCGCCAGAACGGCGGCCAGGCTCAGGGCCGGGATGGCCGCCAGTCGGAAAAAGGAACGCGAAAAACGCAACATGAGATATCCTCCTTGTCTGCCCGCGCATGCCGAAACCATGTGGGCACGGCCCCGGAAGCTCCACGCCGGGGGCCGCGTTTTTACGCGCGGGACGCTCTGGCGCCGGAACCGTTCGTCCGGCATATGGTATGTATAAGAAGTTTTCGGCGATAGCCAAGCATTTCTGATACGCGGCCCGCAAATGCGGCAGCGGATGCGCCCTGGGACGCATCCGCTGCAAAAGGCGCGCACGCCGTCAGTTCAGGGGCTTTCCGGCCCGTTCTAAATACCGGTGTACAGGTAGCGCTTGATTTTCTGGGTGGGGGTTTTCTCAAAAGGCTCGGGCTGGTGGACCATCAACAGCACCCGGATAAAGGAGGAGACCTTGCTGTTGACGTCCAGGCGCAGGGTTTCCATCAGCTCGATGATTTTTTCGTGCATCTCTTCCACGGACAGGGAGGCGAATTCCTCGTCCAGCCTGGCCTGGTCCAGGTGCACGCGGGCCGCCAGCTTGCCTTCGTGCTGAAAGACCAGGGCTTCCACCACATAGGGGGACTGGCAGAAAATGGCTTCCACCTCTTCCGGGTAGATGTTTTCGCCGCTGGGGCCGAGGATCAGGTTTTTCAGGCGGCCCTTGATATACACGTAGCCGTCGTGGTCCAGCTTGCCCAGGTCGCCGGTGTGCAGCCAGCCGTCCTCGGTCAGCACTTCCGCCGTGCTTTGCGGGGACTTGTAATACTCGCGCATCACGTTGTCGCCCTTGACCAGAATTTCGCCCTCGCCGTTCTCGTCGGGCTTGTCTATGCGCAGGGTGACGCCCTTCATGCCGAACCCGGCGGACTGGTAGCGGGTGTCCTTGGGGTTGGAGCCGCTGCACAGGGGCGCGGCTTCCGTCAGCCCGTAGCCCACGGCGTAAGGAAAGGCCGCTTCACGCAGAAAGCGCTCCACTTCCGGCCCCAGGGGCGCGCCGCCCACGGCGCAGATGCGCAGGTTGCCGCCAAAGGTGGCCAGCAGCTTTTTGCCCGCCAGGCGGTGCAGCACCATGCGCACGGCCGGGATGGAGTAGAGCAGGCGGCGCAGCCGGGTGCGGGTCAGCTTGGGCAGAATGGCGCTTTTGAAGATTTTCTCAATGACCAGCGGCACGGCCAGCATGACCGTGGGCCGCACGTCCGCCAGCGCGGGCAGCAGCGCTCGGGCCGTGGGCGGCTTGTCCATGTACTGCACGAAACAGCCGTGCATGATGGGCAGCACCAAGCCCAAAGTGCATTCCAGGGTGTGCGGCAGGGGCAGGATGGAGAGCAGGCGGTCCCCTGGCCCCAAATCTATGAACTGGGTGACGTGCAGGGCGTCAAAGGTGATGTTGCGGTGGGTGAGCACCACGCCCTTGGAGTGCCCGGTGGTGCCGGAAGTGTAGATAATGGCCGCCACGTCGTCCTCGCCCGGCGCTTCCGGAATGCGGTTGGCCAGGCGCAGCACCCGTTCCTTGATTTTCCAGAATTCCCGCATGCCCGCGCTTTTCAGCTCTTTCAGCCTGTCGCGGGTGATGCCCTGCTCCATGATCTGGAAGGTTTCCATGTTCACGAACAGGGGACGGGGGTGGAATTCCGCGTCTTCCACCTTGCTGAACAGCTTTTCCGAGACGAACACCACCTTGGCCTCGGAATGGCGGATGATGTACTGGATGGCTTCCGGGTGGAATTCCGTCAGAATGGGCACGGCCACCGCGCCCATGCCGGTGACCGCGAAATAGGCCATGCCCCAGTGGGGGCTGTTTTCCGAAAGAATGGCCACCGTATCCCCAAAGCCCACGCCCTGCTCGGTCAGCCACAAGGCCAGCGCCTTGGCGGATTCGTACAGTTCCGTATAGGTCACAGGGGAAGACCCCACCCAGGCAAGGGCGGGGCTGTCCGGGTGGCGTTCCGCGCTGCGTTCCAGCACGTGGCGCAAAGTCAGGGTCTGAAGGGAATCCGGCATGACGGCTCCAGGCGGCATCAATTTATAACGCGGCACCTTACGTAAAATATAACGCTCCCGCAAGGGCGGAGGTGTTGCTTGGATCAGTTGTCGAAGCCATCCAAGAATGAGAGCAGGGCGCTGCCCTGCACCCGCCAAGGGGCACGCCCCTTGGAACCCATTCAGGGTGGTTGACGACGGGATAGCTCACTCGAAGCTTTCCCTTTGTGCCCGCGCTTGTTCACATTTTTATCGCGCGCGAAGCCATACCCCTGTCGCGGGGTCAAGGGGGCTCAGCCCCCTTGCGGGTGCAGGGCAGCGCCCTGCTTCGACTCTTTATTGGCTTCGACAGCTTCTACCGCGTGCCGTAATTGAGCCTCCCTCCGGCCAGGACTATGTCCTGCTGGGTGGGGTTCAGGCCGCATTTGGTTTCGAAGCTGTAGCCCTGGGTTACGTTGGTGACGGTTATGGTATCCTTGCAGATGGCGTTGTGCACGTCGCTGATGAGCAGTTCGTCGCCCTGGCGCAGGCGGTCGTAGTCCTTTTCGTCCGCGAAGGTCAGTTGGAGTATGCCGAAATTGATGCAGTTGGCGGCGTGGATGCGCTCCACGCTTTTGGCCAGCAGCAGACGTACGCCCAGGTACATGGGGCAGAGGGCGGCGTGTTCGCGGCTGGACCCCTGGCCGTAGCTCTGCCCGGCCACAATGGCGGACGCGAGGCCCTTTTCCCGGTTGGCGCGGCAGCGGTCGGGGAATTCCGGGTCCAGCACGCGGAAGGCGTATTCCGCATACACAGGGACGTTGGAGCGGTACTTGAGCGCGGTCCCGGCCATGACGATGTGGTCCGTGGTGATCTTGTCGCCCACCACAATGCCCACGGCGGCGCGCAGGTCTTTGGGCATGGCCGTGTTGCACGGCGGGTTACCGATATTGGGGCCGCGGAACACTTCCACGGCGGAGTTCTTGGACGGGACCAGGATCATGCTGTCGTCAATGGGGAAGTGTTGCGGCTCCGGAATTCCCGGGCGGACGAGACCCAATTCCCTGGGGTCGGTGGCAAAGCCGGTCAGGGCGGCGGCCACGGCGCTTTCCGGGCTGACCAGATAGACTTGGGCGCTTTTGCTGCCGCTGCGGCCCAGGTAGTTGCGGTTGCTGGTGCGGAAAGAAACTCCGTCCGTCTGCGGGGCTTGGCCCGCCCCGCCGCAGAAGCCGCAGGCGCTTTCCAGAATGCGCACTCCGGCCTGGACCAGGTCCGCCAGGGCGCCGTTTTCCGCAATCATGCGCAGCACCTGGCGGCTGCCCGGCGCAATGCCGCAGCTGACGCTGGGATGCACCTTTTTGCCCTTGAGCATGGAAGCCACGATCATCAGGTCGCGGTAGGAGGAGTTGGTGCAGCTGCCCATCAGCACCTGGTCCACTTTCAGCCCGGCCAGTTCCCTGACGGGCTTGACGTTGTCCGGCGAATGCGGGCAGGCGGCCAGGGGTTCCACCGTGGCAAGGTCCAGGTCGATGACGCGCTCGTAGGCCGCGTCCGGGTCCGGCAGCAGCTCTTTCCAGTCCGCCAGCCGGTCCTGGGCCGCGAAAAAGGCTCTGGTCACGGCATCGCTGGGGAACATGGAGCTGGTCACGCCCATTTCCGTGCCCATGTTGGCTATGGTGGCCCGTTCCGGCAGGGAAAGCGCGGCCACGCCGGGGCCGCCATACTCCAGCAGGGTGTTGACGTTGCCCTTGGTGGTGAGGCGGCGCAGCATTTCCAGGACCACGTCCTTGGCGGAACACCAGGGTTTCAATTTGCCGGTCAGGTTCACCCGGATCACTTTGGGACAGGTGAAGGAAAACACGCCGCCGGCCATGGCCACGGCCACGCTCAGCCCGCCCGCGCCAATGGCCAGCATGCCCGCCGCGCCGCAGGTGGGGGTGTGGCTGTCCCCGCCGATCATGATTTCGCCGGGCCGGCTGAAACGCTCCAGGTGCAGTTGGTGGCAGATGCCGTTGCCCGGCTTGGAAAGCAGAATGCCGTGCTTGTCGGCCACGGTCTGCAAATATTTGTGGTCGTCCGCGTTTTCAAAGCCTTCCTGGAGCGTGTTGTGGTCGATGTAGGACACGGAACGCGTCTTGACCAGGGGCACGTTCATGGCTTCGAACTGCAGGTAGGCCATGGTGCCCAAGGCGTCCTGGGTCAGAGTCTGGTCCGGACGGACGGCAATTTCCTCGCCGGGAACCAGGGAACCGGACACCAGACGGCCGCCCACGATTTTCTGGAAAAGATTCTGGCCCATACCAAGCTCCTTTGGACGGACTTTGGACACGGAGAAACCCGGCGGCCGGAACTTCCGGCCGCCGGGTCAACATGCTTACTCTTCAGGAATGCACAGCTCGCCCTGCATGATGCGCCGGGCGGTACGGTCGGTGCCCACGGAGAGCACGTCCTTGCCGTCGTCGGTCAGGCTGGCGCGCACTTCCACCACGCCTTCCGGGTGGCCGATGCGGATGACCTTGTCCTTGATGCCTTCCTGCTTGCGCGCCACTTTCTGCGCGATACTGCCCGGCAGCAGGCAGGCCGCCGCGATGCAGTACAGCGCGCTGGCCGGGGAGGTGCGGTGCAGCTTGCCCATGGACAGCACTTTGATCAGCACGTCCGCATCCTCGGCCTTGACCGTCTTGCCGCCGGTGGTCACGTAGTCCTGGGGCGGCGCGACGGCCACAATGCGCGGGTTGGCCGGAGATTCCTGGTAGGCGGTCTCCACGGATTCAGCCATGCCTATTTTCACGGCCACGTCGTCGCGGATGCGCATCATGCGTTTGATAAGTCCCGCGTCGGCGGAAAAGGCCGCGCTGGATTCCGTGCCCGTCAGGCCCAGGTCCTTGGCTTCCACAAACACCAGCGGGTTGACGATGTCCGCGAAGGTCACCGTAAAGGTGCCGTCCACGGTGGTCACGCTGTTGGTGATGCCCAGGGGCAGCGTCTTGCCGGTCTTGCCGCCGCCGGGGTTCATGATGGCGATTTTGATCAGCGGGCCTTTCTGGATGATGCCCGGCATGTGGTAGTCGCCCTTGGTCCTGGCCACGCCCTTTTCCAGCGGAATGGTAACGTTGATGATTTTGTTGATGTTGGTGTCGTACATGCGCACCGTGACCTCGGACGCGCTGGCGTCAAAGGGCAGCATGCCTTCGTCCACGCTGAACAGGCCCGCGCCGGCCATCAGGTTGCCGCAGGTGCCCTTGGCGTCGGCCACGGGTTCGCCCACGCCTATCTGCACGAAGTTGTAGTTCACGTCCGCATCGTCCCGCGACGCGGGCGACATAATCACAACCTTACTGGTGCTGGACGTGGTCCCGCCCAGCCCGTCCGTCTGCGAGGGGTTGTAGGCGTCCATGCCGGTCAAAAAGATATGCTTGGCCGCCTCCCACTCCACGGGCAGGTCTTTTTTATGAAAGAAAATGCCGCGGCTGGTGCCGCCCCGATACACAACGCAGGGATATTTTTTTAGTGCCATGGGAAGAATGCCTCCGGCGGGGGGGGGGGGGGGGGGGGGGGGGGGGGGGGGGGGGGGGGGGGGGGGGGGG
>JAVBNC010000087.1:0-4399 GCA_031551765.1 Desulfovibrionaceae bacterium | reverse complement strand
AACCCTCAGCTTGGAAGGCTGATGCTCTAGCCATTGAGCTATTCCCGCGCGCTCGCCGTAGTTCCCCGACAGGCTCCCTGTCTCCTACAGCTTAAGTCGCTTGTCAAGTGGTGGTGGGGGGTGGATTTGAACCACCGAAGTCGTAAGACGACAGATTTACAGTCTGTTCCCTTTGGCCGCTCGGGAACCCCACCACTCTGGAGCTGGCGATGGGACTCGAACCCGCAACCTGCTGATTACAAATCAGCTGCTCTGCCAGTTGAGCTACGCCAGCGACAAGAGAGCTTCTTTACCCATGCCGGGGTAAAAAGGCAAGTAAAAAAATGAGGGTAGCGGATTTTTTTATTTTCATTTCACGCGCGGCGACGAACGCATTCAGGGAGCGGGGCGCGGCAGGCCACGTAAAAACGCGGCCAGGCCCGGCAGATACGTGTCCAGGCTCTGGTAAAAACCCTGGTTGTGGCTGCCGTGAATTTCCAGAAAGGTCTTCGGCCCCTGGTAGGAATCGTAGAGCGCCCGGCCCAGTTTGTAGGGCACCAGGGTATCTTCCGGGCTGTGGACGACCAGCAGCGGGATTTGCTTGCCCTTCAGGCTGGCCACGCTGTCGTAATCCTGGGGCAGGAACCAGCGCACCGGCAGGTGGGGAAAGAGAAAAGAACCCACATCATATAAAGAGGTGAAGCTGGATTCGATGATCAGGCCCGCCGGCTTGGTCTGTTCCGCCAGGGAAGCGGCCACGGCCCCGCCCAGGGAGCGGCCGAACAGCACGATACGCTCCGGCGTAAGCCCCTTCTGTTGCTCCAGCCAGTCCCAGGCGGCCAGGGCGTCTATGCGCGTGCCGTTCACGCTCACGCGGCCCTCGCTTTTGCCGAAGCCCCGGTAGTCAATAATCAGAACGTTCAGCCCCAGGCCATGGAAAATGCGCAGAGATTCCAGGCGGTGCGAGATATTCCCCGCGTTGCCGTGGAAAAAGAGCAGGGTAAAGCCCCGGCCCGGCCTGTCCGTGCCACCGGCTTCCGGGGCGGGCAGATACCAGCCGTTCAGGATCAGCCCGTCCGGGGTGGGGATATGCGCGTCCTCCCAGGCCAGCCCCCGGTCGGAAGGCGTGGCGACCAGCTTCTTTTCCGGGGAAAAGGGCAGGGACGCGCAGCCGCCAAGGCCGCAGCAGGCCGCAAGGGCAAAGGCGAAAAGACGGAGCAGCTTCATAGCCCGGATATACAAAAAAACACGCCCCACAACAAGGCGGGGCGTGAACAAAGCGGGGGAAAACGGCGCTTACACGGCCAGGACCGGTTCCGTCGCTCTGGTGCGGGTGGGGGCGGACTGACGGGCCGCTTGCCGTGCCTGTTGGGGCCCGCGCAGGGTGACCTTTTCCAGGTACACGTCCTGGTTGGCAAAGGCGGTGCGCAAAAATTCATTGTTCAGGGCGTGGCCGGAGCAGGAAACCACGAAGCGGCCCTGCAGGGGCAGGCTGAGCATGGCCATGTCGCCGATAAAGTCCAGCACCTTGTGGCGCACGAACTCGTCCGCGAAACGCAGGCCGTCCGTATTCACCACGCCGCAGTCGTCCAGCACCACGGCGTTGTCCAGGGAGCCGCCCAGGGCCAGACCGCGTGAGCGCATCATTTCCACATCCCGCAAAAAGCCGAAGGTGCGGGCTTTGGCCACGGCGGCGAAGCTTTCCGGGGTCACGTCCAGGCTGAAACGCTGGGTGCCGATGAGCTGGTGGGAGAAAGAGATGGTGCAGTCGACCTGGAACCCGTCATGCGGGTACGCTTCAATATATTTGCCGTCGCGGCTGAGCGTGAGCGGACTTTTAATGCGCCAGACCTGGCGGGGCGCGCTCTGGCGGATGACGCCCGCGCCTTTGAGCAGCAACACGAAGGTGGCGGCGCTGCCGTCCATGATGGGGATTTCGCCCCCGTCCACGTCAACGTGGATATTGTCTATGCCCAGGCCCCGGATGGCGGCCAGGAGATGCTCCACCGTGGAGACTCGCACGTCTTCTTTGCCCAGGGTGGTGGCAAGGCCAGTGGCCACGACCACTTCAGGGGCCGGGCTGATGGTTTTGACGCCTTTGGGCGTGCGGACATGAAAAACTATGCCCGTATATTCGGCGGCGGGACGCAGGCCCAGCTTCACGGTTTTCCCGCTGTGCAGGCCTATGCCCGTGCATTCTATGGCTTTCTGGATAGTAGTCTGAATCATCTGTGCCTCCAGGTGCCCGTATAATAGCAATAAACATGCCGCAGGGGGCAAATCGGTACAATTCAAGCGCGGCAAGGGTTTTGTCCCGATGATTCAAAAGTAACCGCTCAGGTTTTCATTGTCTGTGACTTTTTTGTCACGGACCTGTTGCCCAAAAAACACGAAGCTCGCACGGGAGTGGGAGAAGGACGGTATGATAAAAAATAATATGATAAAATTCAGCATATTACTAGCGTGGTGCTTCCGGAAAAAGGCTTGCCCCCCCATCTGTTTTTCTATAGGATCCCCGCCATGACACAGACCATTCATCGCGCGGGAAGCGTTCCGGCCGAGGAACGCCGCCCCTCACGGTATTGTTCTCGTTTCTGGGCGTTGGTGTCCCTGGGGGCGCTGCTTTTCGGATCCGGGTGCGTTAGCGCGCAGGCTGACTATGACGCCGCGCTGGATGCGCCGCCCGTTGTTTCCGAAGGGCAGGCCGTCGCGGACGCGGTTCCCGCAGCCGTGCGGGCGGACTCTTCCGCAGACGTCTCCCCCGTCGAGGCAGCCAAGTCCACAGCCTCTTCGCCTGACAGGACTTTTCGCGGCCCGTTCAGCGTCGAACCCAAAGCCTCCATGCAAAAGCCGGACGTGACCAAAGCGGCCCTGGCCGCCATTGGCGCGCCGTACCGGCCCGGCGGCCGTTCGCCCGCCACGGGTTTTGACTGCTCGGGCCTGGTCAGCTGGTCCTTTGAGCAGGTGGGCGTCACCCTGCCGCGTTCCGCGCGGGAGCAAATCGCTTTTGGCCAGCCTGTACGCAAAAACGAACTGCAGCCCGGCGATATCGTGGTGTTCAACCGGGTGCGCAGCCGCAGCGGCTACCATTCCGGCATCTACGTGGGCAACAACCAGTTCGTGCATAGCCCCAGCAGCGGCAAAACCGTGACCAAGGACAGCCTGGACAGCGCGTACTACGGTTCCAGGTTCGCGGGCGCGCGGCGCATTGCCGCCGGCGGCGCTGGCGTGGCCATGGCCGACTTTGACGCCAAGCTTAAGGAAGCCGCCCTCACGGTGCAGAAAGCCAAGGGCAAAGCCCCGGCCAAAAGTAAAAAAAGCGGGAAAAAAGAAACCCTGGTTGCCGCGGCCGGTCCCGCTGCCCAGATGAAGAAGGCCGCTGCCAAGCCCAAGGCGGGCGTAAAGCGGCAGGCTGAAGACAAGAGCAAGTCCGGCAGGCTCGCCGCGAAACCGCAGCGTTCCGGCGACAACGGCTAGGCTTTACAGGTAGAACTTCTAGCGCGGCGGGCGGCCAGCAGCCTGTCGCGGCCTTCCAGATCCCTGATCACGCGCACATCGCGCCAGCCCTGCGCGATAAAAATGTCACGCGCGGCCCCCCCCTGGTTCCAGCCCATTTCCATCAGCAGCAGACCGCCCTCACGCAGGGCCGGGGCCGCTATAGCGGCCAGCGCTTCCGCGTGCTCCAGCCCACGGGGGCCGGGCACCAGCGCGCCTTTGGGTTCATGGTCCCGTACTTCCGGGGACAGGGCCGCATACTCTTTTTCGCTCACGTACGGGGGATTGGAAAGCACCAGATCCAGCGACGCGGAGCGGAACAAGGGCCGGGTCAGATCTCCCCGTACAAAGGCCAGCGAGGTCAACGGCCCGTGCGCCGTGGCGTTTTTCCGGGCCACGGCCAGGGCCTCGGGGCTGGTATCCACGGCGATGCCCCGGCAGCCGGGGCGTTCCAGGGCCACGGTCACCGCGATGCAGCCGGAGCCGGTGCCCAGGTCCGCGAACACAAGCGGACGCGTTCCGCTAAACGCGGCGGCGAAAGCCAGCGCCTCTTCCACCAGCAATTCCGTTTCCGGCCGGGGGATCAGCGTGGCCGGGCTAACTGCAAAGTCGCGGCCATAAAATTCCTTGCGGCCCACAATATACGCCGCCGGTTCCCCGGCTTCGCGCAGCAGCAGCAGCCTTTCCGCCGCCTCGCGCGCGCCAGCGGACAGCCGTTCGCCCGGCGTCAGGATAAGCCTTTTGAGCAGTTCTCCCCGCTCGCAGCCCAGGGCTTCCGCCAGCAGCAGGTCCGCTGAAAGCTTGGGCGAGTCCACCCCGGCCCGTTCAAGCCGTTTGGTCCAGAAATTCAGGAAAGTGCGCATGGGAGTGGAATGCCTCCGGCGGCCGGGGGAAGGGGGAAACCTTTCTTGGAAGAAAGGTTTCC
>JAVBNC010000014.1:0-20665 GCA_031551765.1 Desulfovibrionaceae bacterium | reverse complement strand
GGGAAGGGAGAAACCTTTCTTGGAAGGAAGAAAGGTTTCTCCCCTCCCCCGGACCCCCATCCCTCTTCCAAAGAACTTTATCGGGGGCATGGCAGGAAACCTCGTTGATGAGGCGGCACCGTACAATTACGGTGCCGCCTTTTAAATAGCAGGATCCGCCGCAAGAGTGAGTTTCAAGGAAAAAGGCCGGAGTCGGCCGTCGATTACACTGTATACACTTCCACGATGGCGGGCGGGACGTTCTTGATCACGGTGAAGCGGCGTTGCGGAATAAAGCCGTATTGGCGCAAGGGGTAACGCAGCCACCACAGGTAGGAATACTGGATAAGGCAGCCGCCGCGTTCCTGCAGCACGCGTTTCATTTCCAGGGCTATGGCGTCCACGATGCGCCGGGGCATGGAGCGGAAAGGCAGGGAGGATATAATGGCCCGCAACGGCTCTTGCGGACGGCGAACAGCCAGCAACTGGCCCAGATCCCGGGCGTCCTGTCCCAGGACTAGCACGCCCGGGTACTTGCGCTGCAAGTCCCGCGAAAGCGTTTCGCAGCATTCCACGGCCACCACGGATTCGGCAGCCACTCCGGAGGCCAGTAGTTCCTCCGTGACAATGCCCGTGCCCGCGCCCAGGTCCACAACCAGGCCGCAGTCAACTTGCGGAACCGCGCGGACCAGGGCGGAAACCAGCGCCTCGCTGCTGGGGCAGATGGAACCCGTGCGCCGGGGGTCGCGCACAAAAACCTTGGCAAAATTCACGTGCGTTTTGACGCGCTCGCGGAACGGCTTTCTTCCGGCAATTCCTGCACCCCTGCCGGGATATTTCTGACGAGCTCCAAGCATCGCTACTCTCTTTATCCTCGCCGCGCCGGTCCGAAAGGCGGAGTCGCACGGCATGTGCGTGCAGGCGTATCATATTCACGGGCGGCAGTACAATACTTGGTCGCAAGAGGCGCTCTGTCAAGAGAACGCGCGCGAAACCCGGAAGACGCGGAGAAGGCGGATATAAAAAGACGCGCTCCGTGGAGGCGGAGCGCGTCGCGGTTTGCACTGTTTAGAGCATTTTACCTTTGAGATTTTATCTTATGACAAAATGCTCTGGCCTTGCGAAACGCAGTGCAGCAAGACCCGCGAGGTTGGCGTAGGCGGTTTGTCCGCCGTTAAGCGACAATCTCAAAGCGAAACCGCTCCAGGGGGTGTTAACGGTAGTCGCCCATCCCTCTGTGGCCCAAGCCTCCTCCATGGCCCATTCCGCCGTAGCCGTAACCGCCGCCGGGACCCATGCCGCCCATCATGCCGCAGCCGCCGCCCCGGCCGTGCCAGCCCTTGCCCATGCCGTGGAAGCCCATGGGCAGGTCAATGCCGAAATCCTTCTGTACTTTTTGCTCAAAGGCCAGGCGTTCGGTGCGCAGCTTGGCGCGGAGTTCGGCCATTTCGTTCACCAGGGCCGTCAGTTGTTGCGGTTCGGTTTTGGGGTTGTCCTTCAGAGCGAACAGGGTGGTTCTCTTAATCCAAAGCTGCTCGCGCAGGGGGTGGGTTTTATCCCTTTGTTCCTTGAACAGGGCGATAAGCGCGGAGCGCTTTTCCGGGCTGAGATTCATGAACGGGTGGAAATCCCAGGGACCGCGTTGCCCTTCCATGGCGGGCCTTGCGGATTTAGGGCCGTCCGCGGCCAAGGCCGGAGCCATGGAGCCGCCCAGCAACAGGCCCGCCATCAAAAACCCCAGAAGCATCGTTTGCATTCGCATAAAAGAACTCCTTACGTATGATCACAATACTCGGCTGGCGTGAGCGCCGGCCGTGCCCAGCATATAGCAAAGAGCGGGCCAATGCGGCACAGATTGGAAAACTATCTGTAATTATTGTAAATCGTGGCGGCGCATGCGCAAGAGTGCAACACGAGATTGTGAAGAGAAAGAGATGTGTGCAAAAAATTGCACCCCTCTGTTTCTGTCTGCGCACGCGGGGCTTGTCCGCGATACACCTAGACCGCGCTAAGGAAAGGATTATTCATGTCTAGAAAAAATATAAAAATTTTTCTTCTGAGAATACAGCACAATACCAGAGGTGTGGCGAGAGTGTCCAAGAAATGAAGGAGGTTGCAAAAAAAGCTCAGGCTGGAAATTTTTTTAAACCTGGCGTACCCTGACTGTCTTGTTTGTAAGAATAATTTATCCTTAACCTGTTATTATGATTGAGAAGTTATGTCCGCACTGAAAAAACCCGCGAAACTCCCTAAGGTTGCCCTCAATCCCAACGCCAAAGTTGTTCTTGGCAAACGCTACTTCCTGAAAAATCTGGAAGGCAAACCGCTGGAAGATGCTGAAAGCATGTTCTGGCGCGTGGCCTCGGCCATCGCCTCGGAAGAGGGCAAATACAAAAAGTCCAGCTACAAGGCGGACGAGCTGGCCATGGACTTCTATACGCTGATGACCAGCTGGAAGTTCCTGCCCAATTCGCCCACCCTGATGAACGCGGGCGCCAACCTGGGACAACTCTCGGCTTGTTTCGTGCTGCCCGTGGGCGATTCCATTGAGGAGATTTTCGACGCGGTCAAGCACGCGGCCATGATCCACAAGTCCGGCGGGGGCACGGGCTTTTCCTTTTCCCGCCTGTGGCCCAAAGAGAGCCGCGTGGGCTCCACCGGCGGCGTCGCTTCCGGCCCGCTTTCCTTTTTGCGCATTTTCAACACCGCCACGGAGCAGATTAAGCAGGGCGGCACCCGGCGCGGCGCCAACATGGGCATTCTGCGGGTGGACCACCCGGATATCATCGAGTTCATCCGGGCCAAGGAACGGGAAGGGGAGTTCAACAACTTCAACCTTTCCGTGGCCCTGACCGAAGAGTTCATGAAGGCCGTGGAAAAGGGCGAGGACTACAACCTGGTCATGCCCAACACCAAAGAGGTGCGCGGCAAGCTGAACGCCCGCGAAGTCTTTGAGCTCCTGGTGCAGAAAGCCTGGGAAAGCGGCGACCCCGGCATCGTGTTCCTGGACCGCATCAACCGCGACAACCCCACGCCCGACCAGGGCGAGATGGAATCCACCAACCCCTGCGGCGAGCAGCCGCTGTTGCCTTACGAAGCCTGCAACCTGGGTTCCCTCAACCTGGCGCGCTTTTACATCCCCGGCAAAGAAGGCCCCGACGCCGTGGACTGGGAAGACCTCAAACGCGTCATCCACCTCTCTGTGCGTTTCCTGGACAACGTCATTGACGCTTCGCGTTTTCCGCTGGAACAGATCACGGAAAACGTGCACCGCAACCGCAAGATCGGCCTGGGCGTCATGGGCTGGGCGGACCTGCTCTTCCTGTTGAAAATTCCCTACAACAGCCAGGAAGCCCTGAACCTGGCCGAAAAGGTCATGGGCTTCGTGCGCGAGGAAGCCCGCGTGGGTTCCCAAACCCTGGCCAAGGAACGCGGCCCCTTCCCCGGCTACCCCACGTCCATTTTCGCGGGCAAGGGCCTGGGCCCCTACCGCAACGCCACCGTAACCACCATTGCGCCCACGGGCACGCTGTCCATTATCGCGGGCTGCTCTTCCGGCATTGAGCCGCTGTTCGCGCTCTGCTTCACCCGCCACGTCATGGACGGCGAAAAGCTGACGGAAGTGAATCCCTACTTCGAAGCCGCGGTCAAGGAAGCCGGCTGCTACAGCCCCAAGCTGATGGAAAGCGTGGCTGAAAAAGGCTCCATCCGCAATATCGAGCATCTGCCGCAGGAACTGCGCGACGTATTCGTTACGGCCATGGATTTCGAGGCCGTCTGGCACCTGCGCATGCAGGCCGCCTTCCAGCTCTACACGGACAACGCCGTCTCCAAGACCGTCAACCTGGAAAATTCCGCCACCCAGGACGATATCCGCCATATCTACTGGATGGCCTACGAACTGGGTTGCAAGGGCGTCACCGTCTACCGCGACGGCTGCAAAAGCGTGCAGGTGCTCTATACCGGCGAAGGCGCCAAGGAACAGGCCCCGGCCCCGGAACACCCCGTAGTGCGCGCCCGGCCGGACCTGGTCTACGGCTTCACCCAAAAGGTGACCACCGGCCACGGCATCATGTACGTCACGGTCAACGAGGTGGAAGGCAAGCCGTTCGAGGTTTTCGCCACCATCGGCAAGTCCGGCCGCTCCACCACGGCCAAGGCCGAAGCCATCGGCCGTCTGGTCTCTCTGGCGCTCCGTTCCGGCATCGAAGTGCAGGAAGTGGTCAACCAGATCAAGGACATAGGCGGCGAAATGCCCGTGTTCCAGCAAGGCAAGCACGGCCAGGTGCAGTCCATTCCCGACGGTATCGCCTGGGTGCTGGAAAACCGCTACCTCAAAGGCAAGTCCGGGTCCGGCAAAAACGGCCTGGGCGCCACACGCTGCCCGGAATGCGACGCCACCCTCATCTTCCAGGAAGGCTGCCACATCTGCCCCCCCTGCGCGTTTACCAAGTGCGGGTGATGGGAGGGAGTGCGGACTAGACACCCGGAGGAAGGGGGAAACCTTTCTTGAAAGAAAGGTTTCCCCCTTCCTCCGGACCTCCTTCCCCCTTCCAAAGAACTTTGACGGGGGTATGTGAGTCATCTCTTTGATGGGGCGGCGCCGTGCGACAATGGTGCCGTCCTCTTTTATCAAGTCAGCACCAGCCAGTATGTGAGCGCCGCGGGCGCGAGCGGAACGGCAGTTGCGCACTATTTTCTTAGTCACCCTGTATGGGGTCCAGGGGCGCCAGCCCTTGGCGGGTGCAGGGCAGCGCCCTGCTTCGACTTTTCATTGGCTTCGACAAAATTGCCTTTCCACCCGCCTTTGCTGCTTCCGCAAAACGTGGTACGGGAGACGGCACGATACCGAGCGAACCTGCAACACGGCGCGTCGCATGATCAAAGTTGTCCATCTTTCCCACAGCTTCGGCCCGTACTGGGCTTTGAAAGACTGCACCTTCACCTTGGGGAAGGGGGAGTTTCTTTTCCTGTCCGGTCCTTCCGGAGCGGGCAAGACGACCTTGCTGCGGCTGTTGTACGGCGCGCTGCCCATCCAGCGCGGGGAAGCGCACGTGGCGGGCTTTTCGCTGAAGGACATCAAACCCAAGCAGGTGCCGCTGTTGCGGCGGCAGGTGAGCGTGGTGTTCCAGGATTTTAAGATTCTGCTGGATAGGAGCGTCAGGGACAACATCGCTTTGCCGCTGGAAGTGAGGGGGCTGGCGCCGCTGCACATAGACCGCCGGGTGCGGGCCGTGGCCAAGGCCCTGAACGTGGATGGGCGGCTGAATGCCCTGTGCGGCGAGCTTTCGGGCGGGGAACAGCAGCGGGTGGCGGTGGCGCGTTCCTTTGTGGTCAATCCGCAAGTATTGCTTGCGGACGAACCCACGGGCAACCTGGACCCGGAACTTTCCCTGCGGCTGATGGACTTGTTTATGCAGTTCCAGGCTTACGGCACCACGGTGCTGTTCGCCACGCACAGCATTGAGTTGCTGCGCCGTCACCCCAAAGCCCGGCTGATGCGGCTGGAAGACGGCATGATCACCTACGCCAACTGGCCCGGCGCGCTGCTGTTCCGGCGCGGCAACGCGGATGAGCGGCCAATGGAAAAGCGGACAGACGGGGGCGGCGCATGAGCCGGGTCGTTTTCCGCTTGCTGGCCCAAGGGGTGCGCGATCTGCACCTGAACCCCTGGGCGCAGCTTCTGACCCTGGCGGCCGTAACCCTGGTCGCGTTTCTTTCCGGGCTGTTTCTCATGGCCCTGGTGACCCTGAACCACCAGTTGGGCACGGTGCGCGGGGAAACCGTGTTCCAGGTCTACTGGAAGCCGGGCACGGACATGGCCGAGATCCGCGAACAGTGGGCGGGCCTGCGCCATGTGCCGGGTTTCAGCAAACTGCAGAGCTTCACCCCGGAAGAGGCGCTGAAGAGCCTGGGGCAGCGGCTGGGCCGATCCGGCCAGTCCCTGGGCAAGGACTATCCTTTCCTGGCGTCCAAAAGCCCCTTGCCGCCCACGGCTCTGGTCACTTTCGCGCCCAAGGACGATAACTTTGACGAGTGGATGCGGGACGTGACCAGCCACTTGAAGGCTCTGCCCGGCGTGGAACGCGTGGCCGCAACCCCCTTGCGTGACGAGCTGGGCCAGGCCTGGCGCAAGGTGAGCCATTTCGTGATGTGGCCGTCCATAGCCTTTTTGTGTCTGGTGCTGGCGCTGGTGGTGGGCAACACCATACGCCTCTCCCTCCTGGCGCGGGCGCAGGAGGTGGAAATCCTCAAACTGGTGGGCGCGTTCGGCTGGTACATCCGCCTGCCGCTGCTGGCCGGGGGCGCCATACTGGGCTTTATCGGCGGCGGGCTGGCCTTGGCGCTTTTGCACTTCATGCACATGCAGATCCGGCATGTGCTCAACTTTCCGCCCCTGCTCATGGAAATACGCTTTCTGCCCTGGGAGCTGGCCGTACTGCTGGTGGCCGTGCCCACCCTGATGGGCGTGGTCGGCAGTTGGGTTGCCGTGCGGGATTGACACCCGGCAAGGCTGTCATAGCTTCTTTAATAGAAGCCGCAACCTTTTGTCCCTTTTCACACTTTTCTCTCCCCCTTCCTCCCTCCGCCCGTTTTGCGGCCGCAATCCTTTTGAATACAAGGAGGCTGCCATCATGACACAGCGACTTTCCGCGGACACAGCTGCGGTCTTGCTTGTGGACTACCAACTGGGTCTGCTTTCCCTGGTGCATGAGCACTCAGTGGCGGGATGCAGAAACATGGCCCTGGCATTGGCTAATACGGCAAAATTATTTAATATTCCCATAGTGCTTACTGCCGGCCTGGAGCAGGGGCCCAACGGCGCCCTTATGCCGGAACTCAAGGAACTTCTGCCCGATGCCCCGTGCATTCTCCGCTCCGGGGAAATCAACGCATGGGAGAGCAACGGCGTTTCCCGGGCGGTCAAGGATCTGGGGCGCCGGCAGTTGATCATTGCCGGCATTCTGGCGGAAGTGCACGCGCTCTTTCCGGCACTGTCCGCACTGGAAGAAGGGTATGAAGTGTTTGTGGTCACGGACGCTTGCGGTTCGACAAGCGCGGCCGCCCGCGAGGCAGCCCTTATGCGCCTGAACCAGGCCGGGGCGGTGATGGTGAGCTGGATCAGCATAGCCGGCGAACTGCAGAAAGACTGGCGCAAGAGAGGCGCGCCGGAGCTTGCACAGCTTTTCTGTGAGTACCTGCCGGGATATAACGGCATATACTCCGTGTTCCTGGCGGCCGCGGATGAGGCTGCCAAGCGGAAGATGCACGGCCGTTCGGCGGCCAGCAAGTGGACCTTGGATCCCATAGATTATGCCAGACCGGATTAAGCTATGCGTTCAGCGGGGCGGGGCTATGCCGGTCCCGCCTGTCTGTTTTTCACTCCGTCTTCAAGCGTTCCTTTAACGCCCGGTAGTCTGTTTTTCCACTGCCCAGCAGGGGGATGGCCTCAAGCCCGACGATGCGTTTGACGGCGTAAAGCGGCGAAAGTCCCGCCTGCCGCAGGGCCGCGTTGGTTTCGGCCAGAGTCAGGGGCAGGGGGGTGAAGAGCACGACTTCCGGCCCCAGCTCGTCCGGGGAAGCTTCCACGGCCAGGGCCGGGCCTTCTTCCGGCGCGCCCGGCCGTCCGCTGAAGGCTTCGAGCAGCGCGCTCTCAATCTGCGGGAGCGAAATCATTTCCCCGCCCAGCTTCACGAAACGTTTGAGCCTGCCCCGGAAAACGAGGCGGCCTGTGGCGTCCATGCTCACCAGGTCGCCGCTGCGGTACCAGCTTTGGCCCTCGAAATCGACGAAGGGCGAGGGCGCATCCCCCAGATAGCCATGGAAAATGCTGGGGCCGCGCAACAGCAGCATGCCTGTTTCGTCCGTTTGCGCCCGGCCCAAAATGGCTCCCTCCTCCTCGCGAACCACAACCGCCGTTACGGAAGGCAGCACATGGCCTATGCTGCCCGCCAGCACGGCGTCCGGCCGGTTCACGGAAACCACGGGGGAACATTCCGTAATGCCGTAGCCTTCACATAAAGCAGCCTGGGGGCACTGCGCGGCAAAAGCGCGGTAGACGTGGTCCGGACATTTTTCCGCCCCGGCAAAGGCGTAGCGCAGGGGGGCCAGATCCGTGGTGCCCCGGGCGCGTTCCAGCAGGGCTTCCAGAAAAGTGGGCGGCGCGGCCGCGAGCGTGAGCTTGAAATCCCGTATCAGCGCGGCCAGGGGACCGGGTTCCGTGGGGTTGGGATGAAAGGCGGCCCGTATGCCGAGCGCCAGCGGCAGCACCAGCCCCACCATGAGCCCGAAGGAATGGAAGGGCGGCAGCATGGCCAGGATGCTGTCTTCCTGCGAGATAGCGAGCACCCTGACAATGTCCCGGGCGTTGGTCAGCAGGTTGGCATGGGTAAGGGGCACGGCCTTGGGCCGCGTTTCAGAGCCGGACGTGAAGAGCACGGCCGCCACTTCCGGCACGGGATAGTTGCGCAACAGGCGCGGAAAGCGGGCCGCCAGCAGGCCGCGCAGCTTTTCCCAGATGGAAAGCGAAGCGGCCAGTTCGTCCAGGCGCAGCCAGGTGACGGGCAGGGCGGCAAGGGGCAGGCCCTGGCCTTCCAGCCTGTCCAGCAGCGGGCCCGCGCTGAGGATATGGGTTATGCCGCTGACGGCCAGACAGTGGCGCAGGTTGGCTTCTCCCACGGTCCAGTTGCAGAACACGGGAGTTTTGCCCGCCAGCAGAACGGCCAGCCAGGCCGCGGCCGCAGCCGGAGTCGCGGGCAGCATGACGCCCAGGCGTTCCCCCGGCAGGAAACGGAAACGCCGGGCCAGGATCAGCGCGCCCATGAGCAGTTCCCGCCGGGTGCGCAGGCTGGCGCGGTCCGCCAGCAGGGGCTGGTCCGGAGCCTGGCGCGCTTGAAGAAAGAAGGCTTCCGCAATATTGCTTGCGCCTTTTGGAACGGCCAGTTCGCGTGCTGGAGCGGTCTTGAACCAGGCTTGCGGCGCGGGTTCGGGCTGGTGCTCGTCCTCCAGCAGACCGGCGGCGGCCAGCAGGCAATCTTCCACGGTATGCAGCTTTTCCAGGCCGGGCACGCTTTTTCCGTGGGCCGCTTCCAGGTCCAGGGCCAGTTCCATCAGGGCCAGGCTGTCCAGGCTCAGGTCGCCGCTCAAGGTCATGGCGTCGTGCAGCGGGTGGTCTTCAGGCAGCTTGGCGGCCTTGCGCAGCGCGGCGTAAACGGATTTGCGCAAGTCTTCGGCAACGCGGGCGTTTCTGTGGCCGCTGCTTGCGGTCAGCGGGTCCGGCAGCACGGTGGGGCCGCCGACCTGCCAGAAAAAGCGGGGCACGGCCAGGGGCGGAGGCGCGGTTTCATTGTAGAAGCGCTCCAGCCAGGCATTCAGGGTGCGCTTGTCGCCATCGCGGGGCAGGTCCGCCGGGGCTTCCACGAATTCCACCGTCACCTCGCGGCGGGGCGTAAAGAACAGCAGGTTGGCGCATACGGCCGCGAATCCCCGGCCCAAAGTCCGGCCGAAGTCCGGAGCTTTGCCCGTGGCGCCGTAGCTGAAGGAACTGCCCCACAACCCCGTGGTGCGCACCAGCACCACGCGCAGGCCGGGCAGTTCCCGCAGCAGTTGCGCTGTTGCGGAAGCGCCGCCCAGGCTTTCCCGGCCGGAACGGTAGACTTTGCCCGCCGGGTACAGCAGCACGTTGTCCCCGGCGCGCAGGGCATCCGCCACGGCCTTGAGGCCCGCCCGCACCCCGCTGCGAGCGGCGGCCCCCTCCTTGAGAATGTCGGGGATCAGGATGGCCCGCAAAATTTTTGCGATCAGGCGGCCAAGGGGGCCGCGCAACTGGCGTTCGTCGGACAGGGGACGCGGGGCATGGCCCGCCAGCAGGGCGTAGACCATGACCGGGTCGATGAGCGCCGGGTGGTTGGGCAGGAACAGGGTGGGGCCGGGACCGCTGATATCCGCAAGACCAGTTGCGGTAATTCTGTAGCGCAGCCCAAGCAGGCAGCGCAGCGCAAGGCCGAGGACGCTGAAGCGGCTGGAACCGGGAAGGGCCGTCGCCAGGCGGACCTTGGCCCAACTTGCGAAGAGCAGCGCAACCAGCCCGCTTCCGGCCAGCAACAGGGCCGGGGAAATCGTGCCCAGCGCGCTGAAGGCCAGCCCGGTAAGGATAATGGCGCTGAAACTGGCGAAATTGGAGATACCCAGGACTTTGCCTTTTTCCTCGGCGCCGGGCCGTACCTGGACGAAGCTGACCAGCGGAATGAGGTACAGGCCCCCCGCTAGGCCGGCAGCGGTAAAGGCCAGCAGCAGATACGGCAGTTGCAGCGGGGCCGCCAGCAACGGGGCCAGGGCGGAGCAGAGCAGACCCAGGCCCATGCCGCAGCAGGCGGGCAGCATGAAACGCCGCCAGCTTGCGGCTTCGTGCCGCCCGGCCAGGAGCGAGCCCGCGCAAATGCCCACCATCAGCGCCACGGAGAGCAGGCTGGTCAGGGTCAGGGAGAATCCCAGCTGCCGCACGCCCAAATTGTTGATGCACAACAGGGCGAAAGAGGAAAAACCGTAAAAGAAGGCTTCCCCCATCAGCACCAGGAAGAGTTGCGGATCTTGGCCGCGGCAGGCCCGGGCGTGGCGTAGGGAGTCCAGCGGGCCGAACAGGGGGAAGGGTGCCGCTTCCCCAGCCGGGGCCGGGCTTTTGCGGATGGCGAACGCCGCCGCCAAGCCCACAATGGAAACCAGCACGGCCAGGCCGCCCACAGCTGTTCTGCCCAGGCCGTGCATGCCGGAGGACGTGACAGCCGCGAACAGGGGCAGGTCCGGGATATCCAGCACCAGGCCGCCAGCCGCGATGCCCAGCAGAATGGTCAGCGTGGTGGCCAGCTTGAGCAGCGCATTGACCCCAGGCACTTCCCGCTCCGGGAACTGCTCCGGAATGGCCCCGTTCAGGGCCGGGCTGAAAAACGCGGACTGCAGGCCCATGAGAAAGACCACGGCCAGCATGCCCGTCCAGCTCAAGGCCGCCAGGGTCCAGACGCCCAGGAGCATGGCCGCCAGTTCCAGGGCCTTGGACCAGACCACCACCCGGCTTTTGGGCAGGCGGTCCGCCAGCCACCCGGCCCAGGCGGAACAGAGCACAAAGGGCAGGGCGAACAGGGTGGCGGCCAGGCCCTGAATGGCTTCCAGCCCGGCGGCCGCCGCCAGCAGCAGGGCGGCCTGCTTGAAAAAGTTGTCGTTGAAGGTGCCCATGGCATAGGAAACGCCCATGCCCAGGAGCGTGCCGCCCCGCCGCGCTTCCGCCCGTGTTTCCGCCCCTGTTTCCGCCCCTGTTTCCGCAAGACGTTCCGGATGGTTTGCGTTCATGCCTTGCCCCCTGCGCCGGAAGGCGGCGCGGCTTCGTCC
The DNA here is from genome assembly GCA_031551765.1 of Desulfovibrionaceae bacterium. GTDB lineage: Bacteria > Desulfobacterota > Desulfovibrionia > Desulfovibrionales > Desulfovibrionaceae > JAVBNC01. The sequence continues at coordinate 9,304 of JAVBNC010000014.1, read as the reverse complement.
AGGTCTTCCGCAATGAACTGGCGTAGTTTTTCCAGGGAATCCAGCACCACACCGTGCCGGACAGAATAAAGCGCCCGCCGCCCCTCGCGCCGCACGGCGAGAACTCCCGCCTTTTCCAGCACGGCCAAATGATGGACAATAGTGGAGCGCCCATGCGCGAACAGGTCCGCAATATCCTTGATGGACAGCTCTTCGCCCGGCTCGAACAGCAACAGAATGCGTTGCCGGGTTTCGTCGCCCAGAGCCGCGAACACGGCGGCCACAGGTTGCCAGTGTTCCGGCAGAGTGTGAAGATAGGTTGTTCTCATAACTATATGACTAGTTTTTTAGTTTTTATGTGTCAAGTTGATTCAATCTGAATTGTCGAAGCCATCCAAGAGTGAGAGCAGGGCTCGATGCGGCACGTCCTGTGCCGCCCCCTTCGGGCGTCGCTGCGCTCCGTGCGCAACCGCTTCCTGCGGTTGCGAGATCCCTGCACCCGCCAAGGGCCGGCGCCCCAGGATCCCTTTCAGGGTGACTACGAAAAGGGTGCGTATCTGCCGTTCTGTTGATTCGGGCCGTCCTGGCCCTCACCCCTTCGGGGCGCCGGGTAGGACCCCCGGCGGGCAATTCCGCTGTCCTGCGAAATTGTCGCGCCACGGCGCTCACAGACTGGCGCGTGCTGATTTGATAAGTGAAAAGAGGCAACGTCAGTAATTGTACGGGGCCGCGCCATCAAAGAGACAACCTCCTATTACCCTGTCAAAGTTTTTAGGGAAAGGGGATGGGATCCAAGGGAAGGGGAAAACCCTTTTTTCTCAAAAGGGGTTTTCCCCTTCCCTTGGCCGCCGGGGGCATTCCCTCATAAAGAAACGGCCCGCTTTTATGGCGGGCCGTTTCTTTATGAGGGCGCTCGTCGGTTATTTTTTTTGGGGGAACAGTTCCCAAGGCGCGACGCCCAGGATGATGTCACGGGTTTTTTTGTCGGGCACCCAGCGTTCGAAGACGCGCAGGGGCATTTCGTAGGTGATCTTCTTTTCAAAGCCGGTGTGCGGCCAGTCGCTGCCCCAGAGCAGGCGCTTTGGGCCGTAGCTTTTGAGCAGCAGCTTGATGCCTTCCGCGCCGAAAGCGTCGCCGCTTTCCAGAGTGCCGTTGCGGTAGTAACCGGAAACCTTAACCCACACCAGGCCGGTCTTGCCCTTGCTGACCAGGTACTTGAACCCCGGGTCGTTCAGAGGGTCTTTGGCGTCCGGGCGGCCGAAGTGGTCCACCACAATGCGCACCTTGGCTTTGAGCAGGGGTTCCATCAGCGCGGGCAGATCCTTGGCTTCGCGGTGCAGTTCCACGTGCCAGTTCATCTTTTTGAGCTGAGCCAGCAGTTTGGGCCAGGGACCGGAAGTGAAATCCGGCAGGGGCAGGCCGATCAGGTTCAGGCGCAGGCCCACCACGCCGAGCTTGTTCATGGCTTCCAGCTCGCTGAAACTGATGGTCGGGTCCACCACCACCACGCCGCGCAGCCGATTGGGATACTGGCGCAGGGCGTTCAGCAGGTACTCGTTGTGCGTGCCCAGGAAACTGGGCTGCACCAGCACGCCCACGGCCATGCCGTTGTCGTCCAGATGCTTGAGAAAGGCGTCGATCTTGGCGTCGTAGTCCGGCACGTAGCGGACTTTGGCCGCCAGGGGCAGGCCGCGCTCAAAAATGTGGGCATGGGTGTCCACATAGCGCGGGGCCGTTTTTTTGGCCTTTTCCGTTGCCGCGTGAGCAGGCGCCGCCGTCATAAAACCGCTCAACAGGCCCAGCAGGGCCATGGATACGAAGCCGCGCGCGGCAAAGCCGCAAAAAGACGAAAGGTTCACCGTTCCTCCTCATTTGGTTTACCGGGCGGCGGCTTCGTATCCTCAAGTATCCCGACCTATCCCTTGATGCGCTGCACAATGGCGTTGGTCAGTTCCAGGGTGCTGGCCTTGCCGCCCATGTCCGGGGTCATGAACTTGCCTTCTCCCAGAACGCTGTACGTAGCGTCCTCAATTCTTTTAGCTTCTTTTTGCAGGCCTGCAAAGCGCAACATGAAGGCGCCGGAAAGCAGCAGGGCCACCGGGTTGGCAATGCCCTTGCCCGCGATGTCCGGGGCGGAACCGTGGGAGGCTTCCGCAATGAAGATGTCGTCGCTGAGGTTGCCGCCGGGCGCAAGGCCAAGGCTGCCCGCGACGCCGCCGATAAGGTCGGAGAGAATGTCGCCGTACTGGTTGGAAGTGACGATGACGTCGAACATCTGGGGCTTGCAGGCCAAGTAGAAGGCCGTGGCGTCCACCATGTAGTCGTCGGACTGGATGTCCGGGTACTGCTTGGCCACTTCGCGGAACACTTTAAGGAACAGGCCGTCCGTAATGCTGATTGCGTTTGCTTTGTGGACGCAGCTTACTTTCTTGCGGCCGTTTTCGCGGGCGAACTTGAAAGCGTAATGGCTGATGCGCTCAACGGCCGCTCTGGTGCAGAGCTTGATGGCCTGGGCGAATTCGTCGTCCTTGATCTGTTCCCAGCCGATGTACACGTCTTCCGTCAGTTCGCGGATAACCACGATGTCCACGTTCTGGAACTTGGAAAAGCCGGGAATGCTCCTGGCCTGGCGCGGGCTGGCGTACAGTTTCAGGCGGCGGCGGAAAGCGTTGTTGATGGAAGGGTAGGTTTCTTCCCGGCCGTCTTCCAGCTTGCAGGTGACGCGGCCCTTGGTTTTCAGCACTTCCATGGGACCCTTGATGGAATATTTGACGTCGCGCAGCATGCCCACCACTTCCGGCGGCAGCGGGTGGCCGTACTTGGCAAAAGCCACGTCGCCGCAAGGGATGTCCACCCACTCCACGGGAAGGCCGGTGGCCTCAATAGTCATTTTGGTGGCGGCCACGATTTCAGGGCCAATGCCGTTGCCTTCAAGAATGCCGATCTTCATAGCGCGAACTCCGGTGTTACAGGGTTGTCAGCTTGTGACCCGCGGGTCTTTTTGGCACAAAAAGCAGGAAAATAAGGATTTGCCGCTCAAGAGGAGTTGATCCAGCAACATGTCATACCAGTGTAACAGCAACTGTATCCAATTTCAAGGGTTTTCCCGCAGAAACCAGCCGCCCGCGCGGTTCAGGCCCGCAGGGTGGCCACTTCCACATCGCTGAGGTGGCGTATGCGCTGCCCGTTGGCGGCCCAGAGGATGAACAGCAACTTTGCGGTTTCCTCCAGTTCTTCCGCGTTGTTCACCGCTTCCGCCAGCGTGGGCCCGGTGGCGACAGGCCCGTGGTTGGCCAGCAGAAAGGCCGTGGCGTCTTTGGCGCGGGAACGCAACTCTTCCGCAATCTCTTTGCTGCCCGGTTTATAATAAGGAATAAGCGGCAGTTTCCCCACCCGCATCACATAGTAGGGCGTGAACGGCCGGATCACGTTGTCCGCGTCCAGCCCTTCGCAGCAGGAAAGCGCCGTCATGTACGTGGAGTGCAAATGCACCACGGCCCCGCAGTCCGGGCGTTCCCTATACAGCGCCAGGTGAAAAGCCACTTCCTTGGACATGCGGTCCCCGGCCAGCTGCTCCCCGTCCATGCCCACCTTGGCCAGCCGTTCCGCGTCCAATCTGCCCAAACAGGAATTTGTTGGGGTAGCCAGAATGGACCCGTCCGCCAGCCTGGCGGAAATATTCCCGCCCCCGCCCACGGAAAAACCTCTGTTGAACAGCGAAGCCCCCAAAGCCACCATTTCCTGACGCAGTTTTGTTTCATGCATAAGAAGAATGCCTCCGGCGGCCAGGAGAAGGGGAAACCCCCTTTTTGAAAAAAGGGGGTTCCCCCTTCTCCTGGACTTCATCCTCTTCCCCTAAAAACTTTGACAGGGTTAATGGGGCGTTTCTCTTTGATGAAGACAGCCCCGTACAATTGCGGGGGGCGTCTTTTTTGCCTTTTTCCATCACCTTTGGGCAGGCACTTCGCGTCGCGAGGCGGACGGGGCTTCGGATTTTTTTCCGCTTTTGCGATCCGAGAGTTACCCCAACCCCACTGTCACTTCTCGGAATCCCGCGAAGGGGCCGTCGGGCCAAATGCCGTAAAAAAATCCGAAGTCACGGCCGCCTCAGCACCACCTCTCTCGTCCCCCTGAACGGGTTCCAAGGGGCGCGCCCCTTGGCGAGTGCAGGGCAGCGCCCTGCTTCGACTCTTAGATGGCTTCGACAACTAAGCCTTAACAACTTACAAAAAAAGCACAACCTAGCGCCCCTTGCTCCTGGGGCGGGGGCGGGGTATACAAGTTGTTCGGGGCGTGCGCTCCGGATTATTCTTTTACTTTCTATCGAGGTTGATATGCGCAGCAAGAAGATGACCGGCGGGCTGGAAAAGGCTCCGCACCGTTCGTTGTTGTACGCCCTGGGCCTGACCAGGGAAGAGATGGCCCGTCCGCTTATCGGCGTGGTCAACGGCTTTAACGAAGTGGTGCCCGGCCATCTGCACTTGCGGACCATTGCGGAAGCCGTGAAGGCCGGGGTACGCATGGCAGGCGGCACGCCCCTGGAATTTCCGGCCATAGCGGTCTGCGACGGCCTGGCCATGAACCACGAGGGCATGCGTTTTTCCCTGGTCAGCCGGGACTATATCGCGGACTCCGTGGAAATCATGGCCATGGCGCACGCCTTTGACGCGCTGGTGCTCATTCCCAACTGCGACAAGAGCGTGCCCGGCATGCTCATGGCCATGCTGCGCCTGAACATCCCGTCCATACTGGTCAGCGGCGGCCCCATGCTGGCGGGCCGGGCCGGGGGCAAGCGCGAAGACCTTATCTCTGTTTTTGAGGCCGTGGGAGAGGCCCAGCGCGGGGCCATCACCCCGGAACAGCTGGAAGACATGACCGAAAACGCCTGTCCCGGCTGCGGCAGTTGCGCGGGCATGTATACGGCCAACTCCATGAACTGTCTTTCCGAGGCCATCGGCCTGGCTTTGCCCGGCAACGGCACCATCCCGGCCGTGGACGCGGGCCGCGTGCGCCTGGCCAAACACGCGGGCATGCGGGTTATGGAACTGCTGGAAAAAAACATCACCCCGCGCTCCATTGTCACGGAAGCGGCCGTGGCCAACGCGGTCACCGTGGACATGGCGCTGGGCTGCTCCACCAACACGGTGCTGCACCTGCCCGCCATTTTCCGGGAAGCGGACCTGCCGCTCAGCCTGGAACTGTTCGACGCGGTCAGCCGCAAGACGCCCAATTTATGCAAACTGGCCCCGGCCAGCCGCATCCACTATATTGAAGACCTGCACGCGGCGGGCGGCATCCCGGCCGTCATGAGCGAGTTGCTGCGCATAGGCCTTTTGGACGGCTCGGTCATGACCAGCACGGGCAAGAGCGTGGCGGAAAACCTGCAAGGCGTTTCCGTGAAAAACCACGAAGTCATCCGCAAGCCGGAAGACCCCTACGTAAAAGAGGGCGGCATAGCCATTCTGCGGGGCAACCTGGCCCCGGACGGCGCGGTGGTCAAGCAGTCGGCCATGGACCCGGACATGAAGGTGCGCACCGTCACGGCCAGGGTTTTCGATTCCGAGGAAGAGGCCATGGCCGCCATTCTGGGCGGCAAGATCAAGGCCGGAGACGGCGTGGTCATCCGCTATGAAGGCCCCAGGGGCGGGCCGGGCATGCGGGAAATGCTCACGCCCACGTCGGCCATAGCGGGCATGGGCCTGGGCGCGTCCGTGGCGCTGATCACGGACGGCCGCTTTTCCGGCGGTTCCAGGGGCGCGGCCATAGGCCACGTTTCTCCGGAAGCCGCGGAAGGCGGCCCCATAGCCCTGGTGCGGGACGGCGACCAGATCGGCATTGACATTCCGGCCAGGACCCTCACCCTTTTAGTGGATGAAAAGGAACTCGCCGCCCGGCGCGCCGCGTTCACGCCCAAGGAACGGCCCGTCACTTCCCCGGTGCTGCGCCGCTACGCGCGGGCCGTCAGTTCCGCCGCTTCCGGGGCTGTGTTCAAGTAGCCGATCCGTCAGGCAGGAGAATATACTTCGGGCAAAGAGGTGCGTATGCGTCCGCAATGGGACAGCGAAGAAGCGGTCAGCCGCTACGAAGCGTGGTACGCCACACCCAGGGGCTCTTTCGCCCTGGAATCGGAGCGCCTGCTGCTGTCCCAAATGCTGTCCCACTGGCCGCGCCGGGGTTCCTCGTTGCTGGAAGTGGGCTGCGGGGCCGGGCATTTTCTGGAGCTGTTCTGGGAAGCGGGCTTTGACGTGACCGGCCTGGACCGCTCCCAGGCCATGCTGGACGCGGCCAGAAGGCGGCTGGGCCACAAGGCCGCGCTGGAACTGGGCAACGCGGAATATCTGCCCTTTGAGGACAATTCCTTTGAGTACGTGGCCCTGGTCACGGCCCTGGAGTGCATGGACAAGCCGGAAACCGCGCTGGCGGAAGCGTTCCGGGTGGCGCGCCGGGGCGTGGTGGTCGCCTTTTTGAACCGCTGGTCCCTGCACTGGGTGGCGGAACACTGGCGGGGCCTGGCCAGAAAGTGCCTGCCTCTGAAGTGCATGCCCGAACGCTGGCGGCCCGCCACGGAGGAAAAGGAAAAGCCGCGCTACTTTTCTCCCCTGGAAATGACGCGCCTGATCCGCGCCGCCTCAGGGCGGCGGCCGGGGGCGCCGCGTTCCGTGCTTTTCGCGCCGTCCGTGCTCTGGCGCGGCAAGGCGGGCAGCCGCAACGGTCTGCGCTGGTGGAGCGCCCTGCCGTTTGGGGCCATGGCGGCCCTGCGGGTGGACCTTATCCCGGTCTGCGTCACGCCCATCATCCTTTCAGTGGGGAATCCGGCTTCCGCCGTGCAATAATTGCCGAAGCCAATGAAGACGAGAGCGGGGCGCTGCCCCGCACCCGCAAGGGGGCTGAGCCCCCTTGACCCCGCGACAAGGGTATGGCTTCACGCGAGGTGGATATGTGGACAAACGCGAATGCAAAGAAAGCGCTTTTAAGCAACCTGTCCCGTCAACTACCCTGAAAGGGGTCCAGGGGCGATAGCCCTTGGCAGGTGCAGGGCAGCGCCCTGCTGCGATTTTTAATTGGCTTCGACAACTATATATGAGGTAAACGATGAAACGTTCGACTTCCCTCTCTTTGCTGCTCATGAGTTCCCTGTCCCTTACCCTGTCCGGCTGCGGCGACGACCGCGTGCCGGAAGAGTTCCGGGCCTTCAACTCCCTGGGCGACTGCGTGCGCAGCGGCGAATTCACCATGCAGCAGTGTCAGGAAATGTCCGCTGAAGCCAAAAAGCAGACGCCCAAGTTCGCTTCCCGGGAAGAGTGCGAGAAAGCTTTCGGCGTGGGCGCCTGCGGCAGCGAGCAGGCGGCCGCGCCCGCGTCCAACGCCACCCAGGGCGCGACCGGCCTGACGCAGGCCCCGCGTGAATCCGGCGGCTCTTCCTGGATGCCGCTGATGGCCGGGTTCATGATGGGCCGCTACATGAGCGGCGGCAGCGCCATGCAGGGCACCCAGCCCCTGTTCCGTGGGCCGGAACAGCAGCCGGGTCAGGCGGGCCAACCCGCCGGCGCGGGCGGCTCCACCTACCGCACCGCTGGGGGGCAGGCCGTGAGCACCGACGCGGGCGGCCGCGTGGCCAACCCCGGCACCTCCGTGCGTCAGGGCTTCACCCAGACGGCCAAGCCGTATACCGTGCGCAGTTCCACCACCTCGCGCGGCGGGTTCGGCGGTTCCTCCAGCTTTGGCGGGAGCGCCGGATCGTGAGACGCGTCGAAATTGACGAACGCCCCAACTGGCAACAGCGGGCGGAGGAAGCCGGGTTCATCTTCCACCACGTGGGCGGTGAGCGCTACTGGGATGAGTCCGTCTGCTACTCCTTCACCCTGAAAGAAATAGAGCGGGACCTGGAATCCCCCACCCAGGAACTGGCGGACATGTGCCTGGACCTGGTCTCCAACGTGGTGGCCGACGAAGAGTTGTTGCGCAAGCTGGCCATTCCGGAAGGGGCTTGGCAGCTTATTCTGGACAGCTGGAAAAAGGGCGAGCGCAGCCTCTACGGCCGTTTTGATTTCGCCTACGACGGCAACGGCCCGGCCAAGCTCTACGAATACAACGCGGACACTCCCACAGCCCTGTACGAAGCCGCCTACTTCCAGTGGGTGTGGCTGGAGGACGCCAAAGAGCAGGGCCTGGTGCCGGAAAGTTCCGACCAGTTCAACATGATTCAGGAAGAGCTGATTGAAACCTTCAAGCGTCTGCCGGAAGCGCCTTCCATGCATTTCGCCTGCGTCACCGGTTCCGAGGAAGACCTGGCCACGGTGCACTACCTGCGCGACTGCGCGGAACAGGCGGGCATCAAGACCAGCCATCTTTATATCGAGGACATCGGCATAGACGGCAACGGCCAGTTCGTGGACCAGGACGACGCCGCCATACGCTGGCTGTTCAAGCTCTACCCCTGGGAGTTCATGGTCCGGGATACCTACGGCGGCGCGCTGGCGGCCTGCGACACCACCTTTCTGGAGCCGCCCTGGAAAATGCTGCTCTCCAACAAGGGCATCCTGCCCCTGCTCTGGGAACGGCACCAGGGCCACCCCAACCTGCTCCCGGCCTGGTTCCACGACCGCTACAACCAGGCCCCTGTCCCGGACTACGTGCTGAAACCCCTGCTCTCCCGCGAAGGGGCCAATATCCGCGTGTTCCGCGACCACCAGGAAGTGCTGGCCACCCCCGGCCAGTACGGGCTGGAAGGCTACATCGGCCAGGCCCTCTGCCCGCCGCCCAATATCGACGGCCACGGCCCGGTCATCGGGTCCTGGGTCATAGGCGGCAAGGCCTGCGGCATCGGTATCCGCGAAGACGACACGCCCATTACCGGGAACATGTCGCGGTTCGTGCCGCATGTGATCGCGGGGTAGAGAGGCATAGTTGTCGAAGCCATCCAGGAGTGAGAGCAGGGCTCTGCCCTGCACCCGCCAAGGGCTGGCGCCCCTGGACCCCTTTCAGGGTGACTAAGAAAATGGTGCGCAATCTGCCGTTCTGTTGATTCGGGCCGTCCTGGCCCTCACCCCTTCGGGGAGCCGGGGAGGACCCCGGCGGGCAATTCCGCTCTCCTGCGGAATTGTCGCGCCACGGCGCTCACATACTGGCGGGTGCGGAATCGATAGGTTGAAAAGGCACAACAACCCATTACGGCTCTTCGTTTCATCAACGAAGAGCCGTAATGTTTACCCTGTCAAAGTTTTTAGGAAAAGGGGATGGAGGTCTGGAGGAAGGGGAAAAACCCTTTTTCCAAAAAGGGTTTTACCCCTACCTCCAGTCTTAGTTACATATCAAGCCCCAATGC
>JAVBNC010000105.1:0-5559 GCA_031551765.1 Desulfovibrionaceae bacterium | reverse complement strand
CACCCGGTCCCATTCCGAACCCGGAAGTTAAGCCCTCCATCGCCGATGATACTGCATGTTCACATGTGGGAAAGTAGGCCGGTGCCGGCATTATTTCTCTCCAACAGAACCCCCCGCACGCCCCGCGCTGCGGGGGGTTCGCTTTTGGAAAAACTTTTTTCTTTACTGCAGAATACCAGAAAGCCCCACGGCTTGGCCGCAGGGCTTTCTGGTATTCTGGCAAGAACGGCTGCTCAGCGCTTCTGGTTGCCGGCAAAAACAAGCAGACCATAGATAATGCTGCCGTTGCCGCAAAGCAGAACAAAACCCCCGGCCAGGCCGGAACAGAACCCGAACAACTCGGGAACCGGCAGCTTGCCCAGCAAAAGCAGCGCGGAACCGAAGAGCAGAAGCGCAACGCCCCGTATGATCAAGGTTTTGCTTTTTTTGTATGCGTCATCGTGCATGGCGGGTCCCGGCGTGATGTAACAGGTCGGCGTACAGCGAATTTTACCGGAAAATGAAATTTTGCCAAGGCAGCCCCTAAAGCTTCTCTTATATCAGCCGATAACGCTTCCATCTACCTCAATCCGCGAGAACGGGCGCAAGACCCCGGAGGAGGCTTTATGGAAGTCGCCTACACCAGCCTTACCACCACCCCTTTGGGGGAAGTCATGGCGCGGGAAACGGAAGATTCCCGCAAAAAAGAGCAGCAGACCCAGGCGGCGTCGCTGAGCGACACCGTGACCATCTCTGACGAGGCCCGCGAAAAACAGCGCGCACAGGCCAGCGAAGAGAGTGAGGACGCCAAGTCCGGCAGCGAACAGGAATCCGGGCTCGGCGGATACAGTTCGCTGAACAAAAGTGCCGGTGGCGGCGCCGCCGCCCCTTCCGGCTCCAGCGAAAGCCCGGAGAGCGAGACAGAGAAGTTGCAGCGCGAAATCCGCGAAATCCAGAAAAAAATAGCGGACGCCAACAACCGTCTGGCAGCCGCGCAAAGTTCGGCCTCCACTAAGGCCAGCGCGCGCCCTGAAAACGCGGGAAGCGCAAAGCGGGGTGCGGGAGCGGAAGAAGAGGCCGTCTCCCTCGGTTCGGCCACGCCGCCCATGCCGGGCGCGGCCCTGGCCGAAGGCCAGCAGGAAGTGGAGGCCATCCAGGCGGAAATAAGCCAGCTCAACGACCAGCTCATGCGCCTGAATCAGCAACTTCAGGAAGCCGCCCAAGGCGGCTCCGGCGGCGGGGGCGGCAGCACCGCCATGAGGTCCTCCGTGGGGTCTTTTCACAGCGGCAGCGGCGGCGGGGCCGCCAACGTCAGCATAGGCGGCGGGCATATCGGTTAGCCGGGCGGCGCACGTTCCACGTAAGGGGCGTTTTTACAGATGAGCATGCACTATCTCGCCTTATGCTGCATCGCCAAAGACGAAGAGCCCTTCCTCAAAGAGTGGCTGGCGTACCATGCTCTTTCCCCCGGACCCCCTGTTTCCTTCCAAAGAACTTTGACAGGGTAAAAAAGTACGGCTCTTCGTTGCTGGGCGAAGAGCCGTTTTGGTTTTATTCTTCCTCGGGCTCACCGGAATCGCACAACTGGATGCCCATGCGGCCCAAAGCCGCGAGGCCGCCGGAAACGGTGCGGTTACGGGGCCTGGCGTGGGCATTCAGGCTGAGCTGGGCTTCGTAGGCGCGCAGACCGGTGTTGCAGATGAGCACCAGGTCCTTGTCCGTTGGAACTTCCGCGATGCGGGCGGCCAGCTCGTCCTGGGGAATGGCCAGCCAGTGTGCGTCGCCCAGGGCCGGATGTTTTTCCGCCTGGCCTTTGACGCGCGTGTCCAGGAAGCAGACAGTGCCGTTTTCGCGGGCGTCCCACAGCGCTTCGCACTCCAGGGGGTCCATGGTGCGGCAGCGGCCCTCCAGTATGTTTTCCGCCACGTTGCCCAGCAGATTGACGATGTCCATGGCCGAGGCAAAGGGCGGGGAATACACCACTTCCAGGGTGGAGAGATCGTGCGCCGTGCCCCTGGCGGCCAGCAGCGGTGTGACGGCGTTGACGCGGCCCACCAGGGCGTCTCCGGAAGCGGCCATGCCCTGAATGCCCAGCAGGCGGCGCGTGCCGCGTTCCACCACCAGCTCCAGGGCCATCATGGCGTGTTCCGGGTAAAAGTGCGCCCGGTCCACCTGCTCCACGTGCACGCTGACGGCGTCCAGACCTTCCGCCAGGGCGGCGGACAGGGTCAGACCGGCGCCGGCGGCGCTTTGACCAAACAGCTTTACGCCCCAGGAACCCACGGCTCCGGGAAAAGTCTCGTGGCGGCCCGCCAGATTGCCGCCGATGACACGGCCCTGGCGGTTGGCCTGCGAGCCCAGCGGCAGCCAGAACGGCTTGCCCGTGACCTGATGGGGAATGGCGACGCAGTCGCCCCCGGCGTAGATGTCCGGGTCGGAACTGCGCAGCTCCTCATCCACGAGGATGAGGCCCTTTTCCGTAAGAGAAAGCCCGGCCTCTTTGGCCAGGGCCGTTTCCGGCCGGATGCCCGTGGCCAGCACCACCAGGTCCGACGGAATGGCGCCCGCGTCCGTCAGCACCTGGCGCACGGCGCCGTTTTCGCCCTCAAAGCTCAGCACTTTTATGCCCGTGCGGATGGTGACGCCGCCCTCCTCCATGTCCCTGGCCGCCATGCGGGCCAGGGTGGGGGAGAGGAAGCCGGGCAGAAGCTGGTCCGCCATTTCCAGCACGGTGACGGGAATGCCCCACAGTTCCGCCAGAGCCACGGCCATTTCCAGGCCGATAAATCCACCTCCCAGCACCACGGCGCTCTCGGCCTTTCCTTCGGACACGGCGTTGCGTATGGCTTCCGCTTCCTCCAGATTCGTGGCCGGGCCGATGCCACGCAAGGTGACACCCGGCAGGGGCGGAATATTGGGCCTGCTGCCCGTGGCCAGCACCAACTGGTCATAGGACAATTCTTCCTGCTTGCCGTTGCGCAAGTCTTCCAGCAGCACCGTCTTGCGAGCCCGGTCTATGCGCAGCGCCCGCGTTTTGGTGCGCAGTTCCACACCCTTGGCGTCGCGGAAAAACCCTTCGTCACGCAGCGCGCCGTAGGGTGTGGATCGCAGGTCCTCCACCCGGCTGATCTCGCCGGACACGTAAAAGGGAATGCCGCAGCCGCCGTAAGAAACCTGTTCCGCCTGGTCAACAAGCGTCACCCGGCTTTCCGGCATCAGCCGCTTGAACCGGCAGGCCGCCTTGGGCCCCAACGCCACCGCGCCGATAATCACCACATGCGAGGACATGATTTGCCTCCATGGGACGAAACAGGTGGGGGAAGGGAAAAAACTTTTTTGCAAAAAAGTTTTTTCCCTTCCCCACACCCCCGTCCCTTTTTCAAAAAATTTTATCAGGGTAAGTGATACTCTTTGATGTAAGGGTAAACATTACATCAAAGTAGTCCTTTCCTAGAACTTTTCAAGTCACGGGCCTCAAAGTCGTGAGGCACACCCTACGAGCCACCCTGGACGGGTTCTAAGGGGCGCGCCTCTTGGCGGGAGAGCCCAAAGAGGGCAGCGCCTCTTTGGCCGCCGGAGGCATTCTCAAACCCCGAAAAATTTCCGGGCCGTCTCGCCGCAGCTGGTCCACAGCTCGGCGGGGTCCATGCCCAGGGCCAGGGCCATGGCCGTGACAGTGAAGGCGGTGTAGGCGGGCTCGTTGCGCTTGCCGCGATAGGGCATGGGCGCGAGATAGGGGCAGTCGGTCTCGGTCATCATCCGGTCCAGGGGGATGTGGCGCAGGGCCTCGCGCAGGGCGTGGTTGGCGGGGAAACTGACCGGGCCGGGAATGGAGATATGCCAGCCTTCCGCCACCAGACGCCTGGCCTGGTCCGCGTTGCCGCCGAAACAGTGCCAGAGCACGGGATAGCGGCTGAAGTCCTGCTCCAGGAGCAGGTCCAACGTCTCCTGATACGCGTCGCGGCTGTGGATGACCACGGGCTTTTCCAGCTCCCGGGCCAGCGCGAGCTGCGCGGTGAAGGCGGCACGCTGCGCGTCGCGCGGGCAGTCTTTCCAGTAATAGTCCAGGCCGATTTCGCCCACGGCTTTCAGGCGGGGGTCGCTGAGGAAGGCGGCGCGCAGGGCGTCCAGAACTTCCGGCGTGCACTGCTCCCCGTCCGTGGGGTGGATGCCCAGCAGGAAAAAGACGTTGGGGTGCGCCGCGAAAAGTTCCTGTCCTTTTTCCCAGGCTTCCACGGACAAAAAGACGTTGCCGATATGGCTGACCCCGGACCGTTCCGCCCGGGCGAGCACCTCTTCCAGGTCCTGGCCGAAGTGGCGCAAATCCAGATGGGCGTGGGAATCCACGCCGCCAAGGGGCAGATGCAGAGATTCCGGCGCGACGGCCGGGCCGTTGTCGTGTTTTTTCTTGCTCATGAGGGGGGTTGCGCGTTGGGCGTAAGGGAGTAAGGGAAGGCGCTCCACAGCGCGGCCACTGTTTTGCGCTGCGCCTCAAGGGAATAGGAAGCCGCCGCTGCCTGCCCCTGGGCGAGCAGGGCGTCCAGGGCAGGGGCCTTGGACGCGGCGAGGCGCAGGGCTTCTTCCAGGCAGCGGGCCGCGCCTATCACGTCCCCGTCCGGCGTGTAAAAGCCGTTGCCGGACCAGGGCACGTCCCGCAGCGGGAAAGGCGGCACGTAGCCGTACAGCCGGGCCTGACGCATGTAGTCCCAGCCGCCGAAGCCGCTGAAGCCCACGGGCAGGCAGCCGCAAGCCATGGCTTCCAGCGGGGGCAGGCCCAGCCCTTCCGGAAAGCCCGTGGACAGAAACACGTGGCAACTCGCCAGTTCCGCCGCCACCTCTTCCCTGGTCATGCGGTGCAGCTCCACCCATTCCAGGGGCACGGGCAGGGGCCGGGGAAACAGCAACGCTTCCGCAATCTGCCGCGCCTGCTCGCCCAGCGCTTTATTCTTGCGCGGCATCCAGGCCACGCGCAATCTGTCTTGCGGTTTGACGCCGGGGCAAAAAGTATGGGTATCCACTGCGGGACGCAGGGTGCCCGCAAGCGGCAGGCCCAGCAGTTCCTCCACAAACCAGGCCACCGGCTGGGAAACCGCCAGAAACGACACCGGAAGCCGCTGCCAGGCCACGCCCGCCGGCAGCCCGGAAAGCAAATAAGCCCAGTTCTGCACGTACACCAACGCCCTGGCCCTGGCCTTGAACGCCGGGGCCAAGGCATTAGGCCAGCCTTCCGGCACCAGGCAACAGTCGTCCTCGCGCAAGTTCAGTTCCGCCCAAGGCAGAACCGCAAAGCCCTCCTCCCGCCGCTGTTCCAGCCCCGGAGCGCCCGTCTGCGTGGACGTGAGCGCCACCGGCAGCTCCAGCTCCCGCAGCCGTTCCGCCACCTGGTACAGCACGGCCAGCCCCCCGCTCATCCGGGGCAAAGGAGGTATGAAAATGACGGTGCGCATGGAGAAAATGCCTCCGGCGGCCAAGGGAAGGGGGAAACCTTTCTTGGAAGAAAGGTTTCCCCCTTCCCTTGGATCCCATCCCCCTTCCAAAGAACTTTGACAGGGTTAATGGGGCGTTTCTTTTTGACAATGA
>JAVBNC010000057.1:0-10281 GCA_031551765.1 Desulfovibrionaceae bacterium | reverse complement strand
TTCTGGAGCCCGCAGCCGCGCTGACCATGAGTGAGGGGAGTTCAGACGTGTGCTCTTCCGCTGTCGTTGACGGTGATTTGGTTGTTACCGGCGCGGGTGTAGATGCCGCTGCCGCCGCTGCCGAGGCTGCTGCCGCCGCTGCCGCCGCTGACCGCGCCGCCGTTGCTGACGGTCACAACGTCGCTGCCGCCGCCGGTGGAGATGCCGCTGCCGCCGATGCTGCCGAAGCCGCCGCCGCTGCCGCCGCTGACCGTGCCGCCGCTGACGGTCACGGTGTCGTTGCCGTCACCGGTAAGAATGCCGTTGCCGCCGTCAGCGCTGTTGCCCACCGCGCCGCTGCGGATGGTGATGCCGTCCGCGCCCGTGCCGGTGACTATGCCGCCCGTCACAAAGGTGTGGGACAGGTCCAGCAGGTTGGGGCCGTCGCCCAGGGTTATGCCGGCCACGGTCAGCCTGCCGCCGCCCGGGGCATCGCTGTTGCCGCTTATGGTCAGCGCGTCCCCGCCCGCCGTGCCGCTTATGGCGCCTATGGCCAGGTCGCCGCTCACGCCCGCGGCCATGCGGATAACGTCCCCGGCGCTCCCGCTTGCCCCGCCCAGGGCTATGGCCGTGGCGGCCGTGTGCCCGGCAAGCAGGGTGATATCGTCGCCGCCGGAACCGCCGGTATAGGCCGTGGCGTTTCTGCCCAGGGTCACCAGGTTGCGTGCCGTGGCGCTGCCCGTAATGCCGTGCGCGCCGGTAAACCCGGAGCTGTCAATAACCATGTCGCCCGGCCCGGTCACGGCGGATGCGTCCACCACCCCGCCCGCCGCGAACAGGCCCGCCACGTTCAGGCTGCCGCCGTCCGTGGTGCCCTGCGCCGCCACGGCGGCGTCCGTCAGGGTGATGGAAGACTGCCCGGCCGTCTGCCAAATCTGCCCCGTGGCCGTTATGGCCGCCGCCGCAATGGCGACGGCTATGCCGGGATGGTTCACGGGGTCCGGCGGCGCGGGCAGGTCAAAATTGTTGGGCTTGTCCGGGTCCACGACAATGGTGGCGGGCAGGTCGGATTGCCTGACCTCGTGCACGCCGGAATCCGTCAGGGCCGCGTCCGTGTACAGGAAAACCCGGTCGTGGGTGGCGCTGAACATGTTGTCCCGCACGGTGACCACAATTTGCCCCAGCACCGTGCCGTCCGCCTTGATGACGTAGGCCAGGCCCCTGGCCGCGTCCAGCACCAGCCAGTTGCCGGAAATTTTGGCCGCGTCCGTGCCCGTGGGCGCGAAAACGGGGTTGGCCGCCACATCGTGAATGCCGGACGGGGGGGCCTTGTACCCGGCCTGCCCCGGAATAAGCGGGGAATGGCCCGGCACCATGGGGATGATGGAGACGGAAGCGTCGTCCACCAGCCCGCCCAAATCGCCGGGCTTGGCGATTACGTACGGCGTCACCCCGTCTTTTGGGGCGGGGGTGGCGCTGTTGTAGTTGCCGGGCAGGGCTTCGTCCGTAACCGTTTCCCGGCCGGGGTCGTTGGCCACGCGCTGGCTCATGGGCACGGTCTGCACCAGGGCTATGGAGTGGTCCCCGGCTTCGTCCGCGCCGTAGCGCGCGTAGTGGGTGACGGGCGACATGCCGGAAGCCTTCATGGCCCCCAGCACGTCCGTCATGGTGATGTTGACGCCCGCGTGGCCGTTGACCACCGCGCCGCTGGCCCGGCATTCCGCCAGCTTGGCCCACAGGTAGCCGTTGGCGTCAAAGCCGTTGGAAGGGTTCAGGTAGTTGCCGCCGGCGTCCGTCTCATACGCGCCGTATTTTTCGTAGTGTTCCACGGCGGTCAGGCCCGCGTCCTTGATGGCCTGTTTCAGGCCGTCCAGGGTGTACACGCCGCCGTCTTTGTCGCGTTCGTCAATGGAGTGCAGTTGCTTGAGCTTGGATTGCAAATACTCGTACTCGTTAAAGTACGCGTTGGGGTTCAGGCCCTCGCCCCGGCCCCACCGCTCGTAGTGGCTTTGGGGGGTCAGGCCGTCCGCCGCCAGCCGGGCGTTCAGCGTGGTCAGGTTCCAGGGGTCGCCGGACGGGGCTTTCGAGCCGGTCAGGCTGAGTTGGGCCAGCTTGGAATTGAGGTAGTAGGCTTCGTCGAAAAAGTAGGCCATGACAGTACCCCTTCACGCTCTGATTGTTGGACGAAAGGCGCGGGCCGGGCGGGAATGCGCGCCCGTGGGACGAGGGTACAGGATTTATAAACGGAGCGCTATGTATACGATTATATACATAGCGCCGTATGCCTTGGGGGAGTGAGGATACTTTTGTGCGCTCAGGATGACGCGCGGTAAGAAACGGCGCGCCGTGCCCGTCTTGAACGGGGTGCAGGGGCGCCAGCCCTTGGTTTCGGCAAAATTGCCTTTCCCAACCGCTTACCGGCTCAGCTTGCCCGTGCCCATGCGGCGGAGCATGAGCAGGGCGACGAGAAAGGCCAGGCTGTCGGCGAGCGGCATGCTGATCCATACGCCGTCCACGCCGAACCAGCGCGGCAGGGCGATGAGGCCGGGCAGCAGAAACAGCAGCTGGCGGGACAGGGAGAGGAAAATGGAGATGGCGGGCTTGCCCATGGACTGGAAGTAGGCGGTGATGACGATCTGCGCGCCCACGATAAAAAAGGCCACGGTGCACAGCCTCAGGCCCGTGACGGACATGGCGATGAGGTCCGGGTGGGTGGTGAACAGGCGGGCCAGCTGCCAGGGCAGGAGCTGAAAGGCCAGGAACCCGAGCGCGGTGACGGCGGTGGCGGCGGCAAGGCCCAGGCGCAGGGTCTTGTCCACGCGGTCGTAGCGGCGCGCGCCGTAGTTGTAGCCTATCAGGGGCTGCATGCCCTGGGTCAGGCCGAAAATGACCATCACAAAGAGCATGGTCAGGCGGTTGGCTATGCCGTAAGCGCCAATGGACAGGTCGCCGCCGTGGTGGCGCAGGCTGAGGTTGATGACCACAATGACCAGGCAGGCGCAGGCGTTCATCAGGAAAGGGGAAAGCCCCACGGCCAGCATGGGCCTGGCCACGCGGGCGCGGATTTTGAAAATGCCGCGCCGGAAGTGGACGGCGTGCCTGTGGTTGCGGAAGTGGGTCAAAAGGGCCAGCAGCGCCACGAACTGCGAGAGCACCGTGGCGATGGCCGCGCCGCGTATGCCCCAGTGCAGGATAAAGATGAAAACGGGCGTCAGGATAAGGTTCAGGCCCACGCTCAGAAGGTTCATGCACATGGACTTGGCCGGGTGGCCGGAAGCGCGCATGAGATGGCTGAGCGCCAGCATGACGTTGCCCACGGGCGCGCCCCAGAGGATTATTTCCATGTAGTCGCGCGCGTAGGGCAGGGTGGCTTCGCTGGCCCCGAACAGGCGCAGGATGGGGTCCAGAAACACCAGGCAGGGCGCGGCGAACAGCACGGCGAACACGAGGCTGAGCGTGACCGCGTGCCCTAAAACCAGGGAAGCGCGCCAGGGCCTGCCCGCGCCCAGCTCGATGGAACAGACCGTGGCCCCGCCCAGCGCCACCAGCACGCAGACGCCGATGGCCAGGTTCATGAACGGGAAGGTCACGGCCAGGCCGGTAATGGCCAGGTGCCCTTCCCCCTGGCCGATAAAAATGCTGCTGCTGACGTTGTAGACGGAAATCAGCGTGGTGCTGACAATGGCGGGCAGGGAAAAACCCAGCAGCAATTTGCCTATGGGCTCGGTTTCCAAGCGGCGGACCTGGTCTGGCATAAAAAACTCCGCTTTCGCCGTTTCCCTGAAAAACCATATCCCGCTCGGCCGTGTCGTTCTGGCAAAGCGGGATGCGCGGCGGATGGGGAAACTGCTTCGTGAGGCTGTATAGCCCCCATCGGAACAAAATGCACGCGGAAATGCCGGCGTGTTTCTCCGGCGCGCCGCGCGGGCGGGGATAGCCCCTTTCCGGCCGCCGGGGGAACGGCGCGGCATGCCTGGGAATAACGGTCCGTTTTCTTTCTAAAATAAAAATCAAATAAAATCAAACAATTATTGTTACAGTCAAAAAAAGTGAGGATTTTTTTTCAAAAAAACTTGCCCAGTTTTCTCCAGGCGTGCTACAGAGGAAATACTCGGCGGAGTGCACGCTTTTTACACCCAAGGAGGAACCTGAGATGAAACTGCAGATGAAAATCCTGCTGCCCATGATGGCTCTGATAGTGATGCTCTGCGGCATAAGCGGATACATGTCTTACGAAAACGCTGCCGACGACCTTCAAGTGGCCATAGCGGACAATTTGCGCGGCGAGGCTGAAGGTCTGGCCCGGGCGACCACGTTCATCATGCGGGCAGCGCTGATTGATGTGGGGCGTATCGCGGAACGCGAGGAACTTACGAACTTTTACCGGAACGCGGCATCGGATGCGGCGCGGAGAGACCGCATCGCCGCAGACCTCAAGGAAATCGAAGACAGCTACCCCGGTTTTGAGCGCGTCCACCTGCTGGACACCAAAGGCGTGGTCGTCGCCTCCACCGACCCCAGCAACATCGGAAAAAGCTACGCGGACCGCAACTATTTCCAGGCCGCCATGCAGGGCCGCTCTTTCCTGTCCCCCCCGATGCAAAGCCGCCTGACCGGCAAGGGCGTTATGGTGGCCGCGGCCCCGGTCACCTATGACGGCAAAGTTATCGGCGTCATTTATTGCCCCTTCCCCATGGAGTATTTGTACAAGACCTCCGTGGCCCCGGTCAAAGTGGTGGGGGACGGCTACGCCTACATCCTGGACCAGAACGGGCAGGCGGTGGCGCACAGGAACGCGGAAGTCATGTTCAACACCACGCTGAACGGCATGGAACACTACAAAGCCATGGCCGGCTCCGCCGAGAACGGCCTGCGCGACTTTGTGGGCGCCGCCAAGACCCGTCTCGTCGCGTACCACGCCAAAGACCCCGTCGGCAAGCTCACCGCCGTGGCCCAGGCGGAACACGCCACCGTGTACGCGGGCCTGGCCGACATGCGTAACAAGTCCATCATGATCGCCCTTGGGGGTATGGTTTTCGCGACGGGTATGATCATGCTCATTCTGCGCCCCGTGCTCAGGGATCTCAAGGCCGGCATGACCTTTGCCGGAAAAGTCGCGGACGGGGACCTTTCCGGCACCCTTGTCGTTTCCAGAAAGGACGAACTGGGGCAGTTGGGCAACGCGCTGCAGGCCATCCCCCAGTCGCTGAAAAGAATCGTCGCGGAATACCAGGCGCTGGAAGCGAACATCGGGGACGGCAAGCTGGGGGCCACGGGCGAAGCCGGGAGCTTTTCCGGGGAATTCGCGAGCCTTATCAACGGAACCAACGCCATTCTGTGCCGCTTCGCCGTGATCATGGACGCCATTCCCACGCCCATGCTGATGCTGGATGGAAAGTTCAAGGCCCGCTACATGAACGCCGTGGCCCGGGAACTTGCCGGGTCGGATTACAACGGCAAAACCTGCGCGGAACTTTTCCGGCCAGAGGGTGAAGGCGCGGGCGACTGCGCGCTGACGCGCGCGGTCGCTTCCGGCACTCCCCGCAAGGGGGAAGCCGTGATCCGCCCCGGCGACCGCCTTATGGAAGTCAGCTATACCACCATCCCCCTGTTCACTCCCGAAGGCGACCTGGCCTCGGTTCTGCTGCTGCTGATTGACCTCACCCAGATCAAAAGCACCCAGCGCACCATTCTGGAAGTGGCCACCCAGGCCCTGGATATAGCCAACCGCGTGGCCGCCGCTTCGGAACAGCTTTCCGCCCAGGTGGAGCAGGTCAACCGCGGAACGGAAGTGCAGCGCGACCGCGTGGCTTCCACCGCCACGGCCATGGAACAGATGAACGCCACGGTTCTTGAGGTGGCGCGCAGCGCCGGGCAGGCCAGCGACCAGGCGGACGCCACGCGCGACAAGGCCACCCTGGGCGCCGAAATGGTGGGCAACGTCATTGACGCCGTGCGGCGGGTGAACGCCGTGGCCGAGGAACTGCAAGGCAACATGCGCGACCTGGGCAGCCAGGCCGAGAATATCGGCGGCGTGATGAACGTCATTTCCGACATCGCGGACCAGACGAACCTGCTGGCGCTGAACGCGGCCATTGAAGCCGCCAGGGCCGGGGAGGCCGGGCGCGGTTTCGCCGTGGTGGCGGACGAAGTGCGCAAGCTTGCCGAAAAGACCATGAGCGCCACCCTGGAAGTGGGCGCCAGCATCAAGGGCATTCAGGACGCCGCCGCGCTGAACATCCAGCGGGTGGAAGAAGCCGGCAAAAGCGTGGTTCAGGCCACCGAACTGGCCGGAAGCTCCGGCGCCGCCCTGCAGGAAATAGTCAGCCTGGTGGAGCACAATTCCTCGCTTATCGCCAGTATCGCCACGGCGGCGGAAGAGCAGTCCGCCACTTCGGAGGAAATCAACGGTTCCGTGGAGGAAATCAACCGCATTGCCGGGGAAGCCGCCACAGGCATGAACGAGTCGGCCGCGGCGGTGCAGGAGCTTTCGCGCATGGCCCAGGAACTGCGGGGGCTTCTGGACAGGCTGCAAGCGTAGCGGCTGTTTCTAAAAAGCGCGGGCTCCCCCGGCGGGCAGGGGGGCCCGCGCCCAAGGCGGCCCGCGCAACGGCGGGACCCGGACTATGAAGGACGCGGAAAAAATAAAGTCCCGCAAGGCTTACGGACAGGTGAAGCTTTCCTCAAAAGATTGCTATCGACCCTGTCAAATTCCGTGTGGCTCCACCCGCGTGCGCCATTTAAGAAACGGGGAGGGAAGCGATCCCCCTCCCCGTTTCCTTGCGCTTTTCCGGAACCATGGCCCACTGTGGCCATAGAGCATGTGAGAGGACGATAGACTGTCGCCTTCATGAAAAGCAAAGCCCCACAAGGCTTTTCAGGCTTCGTGGGGCTTTGTGAGATTCTTTAATGGTGGTCGTGAAGCATGCACGCTTATCAACTATCTACCCGCAATAACTAGAACAATATTTTTCTATGAGCGCTTGTACCCCCAAAAATACCCCTAAAAGTGAGGGGTGCCCTATAGGCAGGGTCACGCTCATTGTCGCCACAGAGTATTATTGCCTGTCCTGGTGGTACGTCAAGGTGACATGGGCAAGGAAGCCGGAGCGGATGAATCCATGGGCGCGGGCCTTCTCGTCAATTTCTGCCAGGGCCGCTTTCGGAATGGAGGCATTGACGCGCACGGGGGCCTGGTCGAGGCTGGGGGCGGGCACAAGCTTAGTATACAGCGCTGTCGGGACAGGTAAAAGCCCCACCTCCACGAGAAGGCAGGGGCCTGGTTGCGGTAATGGTGAATCCGGATCGGTAAAACTAACTCTGCGCGATTGCCTACGCACGGTCTTCCGGTTTGAGCCCTCAGAGATTTGATCCCCCCCGGTGCCCATGAGCAAAAGTAAATGCACACGTGCCTCCGGGGTACGGTCTTACTGACTCAGCCCCGAGAGGTTTTTCGAGGGCAGATTAACCCGCGCACACATTCCAATCGACGCCAGCAGGAAGACGCTGCCTATGACGATGACGGCGGCACAGACGCGCTCAAGGCTCCGGGCTGAACCGTGCCATTATAAATGGCGTACACCGCTTCCCGGTTCCAACGCGGGGAGCGATCCCCCACGTAGATTGGTTTGGGAAGCCTACCTGATTTGCTGTTGCGCTCCACGGTCTTCGTGGAAATTTTGAAGAGTTCCGCCACTTCTGTTTTGGTCATGCTAAAAGACATATCAGTCTCCACTCGTTAAGACCGGTACCGCACCGCCAGCCCCGGCATGATGAGCAGGGACGGGCGGCGGGTACGGAAGCCATGTCCGGGCCGGGGAGGGGCGTCCCCCTGCCCCCTCCAATTTTTTAGACCTGGTCAGTCCTCAGTCCACTGAGGCTTGCCGGCCAGACCACAATACCCGCGCCTTTCCCCTTCACAGTCTGGCTTATCATACCAGCGCCAGGCCATGCAGTTGGTGGTTTCGCAGTCACACCCCTCATTGTGCTCGGCAAGGTGGGACATTCCCATGGGGCAAAGACGTCCGCGCCCCTCAAATTCTGTGATAAGCATACGGTTCCTCCTTGGTTCATGCATCCGGTTGTTCGTCGTGTTGTTCCCACTCCGGCCATACCTGTTTGGCGACGTCGTACAGTAAGCCTTGCAGGGCATAGTAATCTCCGTCGCTGAAGCTTTCCGGATGATCGCCCATCAGCCCGGCCACAGTGCCGAGTAGGCGCAGCTTGTCGTGAAGGGTTTCTCGGTCGATGAAGGGAGTGCTCATGCCGCACCTCCCTTTTTGCAAGGGCGGGAACGTCATCGCCGAAGTCCGAAGTGGGGAACTTGTACACGCCCATGCCGATCTCGATCTTGTCCATGAGCAGGTCATGCACCAGGATCAGGCCGCGCAGCCCGTCGCTTTCGAAGGCCGGGAAATCCTCGCTGTCCAGGGCAAGGCATGCCACGTCGCGCAGGAACACGGCGAGAACGCGAGCATCCTCCAGGGCGGTGGGCAAGGTGTTGTGGCGCAGGGATTGCGGCAGGGAAGATACGTGAACGGAACCCACCGTGGCCAGAATGGGCCGGGAGGTGGCTCTCTTGCTGGCTGCGTTCATTGGCGAGCCTCCGTAAGGCCGCTTCCGGCCGGGTCCGGGTTTTCCGCCTTCTTAAAGAGGCTGTAAGCCAAGCCGGTAAGGTAAGTCCGCAGCAGGGTCAAATCCCCGGCTTCAAGGCATTCCAGGCAGTCCAGGGCGCTGGTGCCGCTCTGTAACAGAAAGAGCGCGGCATCGTGCCGTGCCGGGTCTTCCAGGGCGTGCAGCAGGCGTTCAGGCCGGGCCGCAAAGAAGGGGAGCGCCTCCGCCGCCAAAGCATAGGTCTGAACCAGGCCGGGGATTGTCGCTGTTGAAAACCGCACCATTGCCGCCTTGCGCTTTGGGATTGCCGGAAGTAAGTTAGTTGTAGCCATGTTCCATACCTCCTGTATGGGGTTGTGGTCAGGCCCGGCACAGGTGGTCGTACACCCTGCCGGGCCGTTTAGGTTATTCTTCCGCGTCCTCTTCGCCCTGAGGGCTTCTGCCTTCCGCCAGCCATTGCTTGACGGCCTCGGGATCAATCCGCCAGCTCTTGCCCACCTTACGGGCCGGGAAGGTGCCTTCCTTGATGAGCATGCGGATCGTCTTGGGGTTGACGCGCAGGGCCTCTGCCGCTTCATCAATGGTCATGCCAATGAGCGGCCACGATGTTTGCTCGGTCACTTAGCAACCTCCTGTTGACGATGTGGTAAAAATTCACTAACAGCTATAATCAGGACAGTAAAGTCATAAAATAATCACAATAAGTGGTAAATATAAAGTTAACATAACACTCCTTACGGGCTATTTTCTTGAAAAGTGGTATGCATTGGAATATAGCGTAGTTAAGTTAGTTCTTGTCGTTTCCGGCACATTATAGCCACCAGGACAAAACCCCTGAAAATCTCCTCTCGCTGAAAAATTTCCCACTTTACTCTCAAAAATAGGCCGAAATAGGGCAAGTACACCACCGTCTTTTTCCGCCTCCACATGCGACCAAGACGGCAAGACTTCCCCGGACGTTCCGAGACTTCCGGAGAGGTTCTTTTCCGTTGCTTTCATCCTGTTTCGTGGTTAATTAGGGTTCGAGCGGACATTGCTGTCAGAATTAACCCTTTTACCCCCAAAAGGAGGCCGACATGGCAAGACCCATAGAGGCAACGCCTGTGCTTCGCGGCGAGGACGCGGCGGCCTTCGTCAAGGCGGCACAGAACCCCAGGCCGTTCCCCCCGCCTGCGGTGGACGTGGAGAAGATGCGCGCTGAAATCCAAAAGGTCATGGAACGGCGTGCAAAGAAATAGCTGGCAGTATAACGGATTCAAGATCAGTCCCGTGGAGAATTTTTCTATCTTCGCGGGCTTTTCTTGTTTGCGGCCGGAAGATACCGACAGGGACCTTGACGAGTTCATCCAGCGTGGCGCGGCCAGTCACTTCGCTGACAGGATTGCCGTCACGTATGTGTTTGAGGACGCCCGCTTTCCGGATGTTCCCTTGGCCTTCGCCACGCTGCAGAATGACGCTGTGGTCGTGACCGGCGAGGATGATTTGCCGGAGGTACGCGCCAGCTACCACTATTCAGCATATCCCGCCGTCAAGATAGGCCGCCTTGGCGTGTGCAACAGCATGCAAAAGTGACCCACTTTAAGGGGTAATCGGCTTGCAAAAATGACCCACCCAGGCAAACCCTTCCCGAGGCGCGGTAGCGCCGGGGAGGAATCGAAGGAGATGCTGACGGTGGATACCATTGCGAAA
>JAVBNC010000015.1:0-4930 GCA_031551765.1 Desulfovibrionaceae bacterium | reverse complement strand
ATTTTTTGCGGCACACTCCAAGAGGCACGTAACTATACGAGCGAACAGAGCGGACCAGCCAGAAACGGGGCCGCATCATCCAAGAGATTTCCTGCCATACCCCCTGTCAAAGGTCTTTGGAAGGGGATAGGGGGTCCGGGGGAAAGTGGAAACCTTTCTTCCTAGAAAGTTGTCCCCTTTCCCCCGGCCGCCGGAGGCGGTATCCAAACAGACCCGGAGCCCGCATGGATTTGCCTCTGCTGAAAGAGCTGGTCGTCATCTTCTGCCTGTCCATCGTTGTTATTTACGGCTGCTACAAGATCAAGATTCCGCCCATCGTGGGGTTCCTGATCACGGGCGTGGTCTGCGGCCCTTACGGGCTGAAGCTGGTCAGCGCGGTGCACGAGGTGGAGATTCTGGCCGAGGTGGGCGTGGTGCTGCTGATGTTCTCCATCGGCATGGAGCTGTCGGTGAGCGAGCTGATCCGGCTGCGCAAGCCGGTGTTCCTGGGCGGCTCGCTCCAGGTGGGGCTGACTATCGCGGCCATGGGCGGCATATCGTTTCTGTTCGGCTCCCACCCCGGACAGGCGGTGTTCATAGGGTGCCTGGCGGCCCTTTCCTCCACGGCCATCGTGCTGAAAATACTGCAGCAGACGGCGCAGATGGAAAGCCCCCACGGCCGCATCACCCTGTCCATGCTCATTTTCCAGGACCTGATCATCGTGCCCATGATGCTGGCCGTGCCGTTCATGGCCGGGGCGGGCGGGGGCGGCTCGGAAAGCGGCCTCTCCCTGCTGCTTTCCGGCGCGAAGACTCTGGGCATTATCAGCGCGGTGTTTCTGCTGGCCCGCAAACTGGTGCCGCTGGGCCTGGCCATGGTGGTGCGCACCCGCAGCCGGGAACTGTTCCTTATCGCGACATTGGGCATCTGCCTGTCCATCGCCTGGATCACCTCCATACTCGGTCTTTCCCTGTCCCTGGGCGCGTTCCTGGCCGGGCTGATCATGTCCGAATCCGAATACAGCCACGGCGCGCTGGAAGGGGTGCTGCCCTTCAAGGACGTGTTCACCAGTTTGTTCTTCACCTCCGTGGGCATGCTGCTCAACGTGGGATTTTTCGCTACCCACCTCTTCGACGTGTGCAGCATGCTGCTGATTCTGCTGGCGGTCAAAGCCCTGGTGGCGTTCGCGGCCACGCTGCTTTTGGGCTACCCCCTGCGCCCGGCCGTCATTACCGGCCTGGCGCTGTGCCAGATAGGGGAATTCTCGTTCGTGCTGGCCAAGGTGGGCATGGACTACAAGCTGCTTTCCCAGGACCTGTACCAGCTCTTTTTGGCGGCCAGCGTCATGACCATGGCGGCCGCGCCGTTCCTGCTGGCCGGTTCCGTGCGCTGCGCCAACGCCATTGCCCGCGCGCCCGCCATAGCGAAACTGTTCGGCAAAAAAGCCGGGGAAGAGCCGGAACCGCAGGCGGACGGCGCGGCGCTGAGCGACCACCTGATCATCATCGGGTTCGGCGTGGGCGGCAAATACCTGGCCAAGGCCGCCAAGGGCGCGGGCATACCCTACACCATTCTGGAAATGAACCCGGACACGGTGCGCCACTATGCCGCCAAAGGCGAGCCCATCAGCCACGGTGACGCCACCCACCCGGCCGTGCTGCGTTCGCTGGGCATTCTGCGGGCCAGGGTGCTGGCCATTGTCATTTCCGACCCCACGGCCGTGCGCGGCATTACGGAAACCGCCCGCCACATGGCGCCGGGCCTGCACATTCTGGTGCGCACCCGCTTCCTGGGCGAGGTGAACGCCCTGAAAGACCTGGGCGCCAGCGACGTGATACCCGAAGAGCTGGAAACCGCCGTGGAGATATTCACCCGCGTCCTGTCCCGCTACCTGGTGCCGCGCACGGATATCGAACAGTTCGTCAATGAGGTGCGCGCGGAAAACTACGAGATGTTCCGCAAGCTGGACGTGACCGGCACTTCCCTGGGCGCGCTGCAAAAGCACATGCCCGGCCTGAACGTCTCAGCCATGACCGTGGAACGCGGCTCGCCCCTGGACGGCGTCACCCTGCAGGATTCCAATCTGCGCCAGAAGGCCGGGGTCACCGTCATGGCCGTGCGCCGCGGCGAGGAAACTTTCGCCAACCCCGACGCTTCCTTTCTGCTGGCCGCCGGGGACATAGCCTATGTGTTCGCTTCCCACGAAGCCGTGGCCGAAGCCGCCGCGTTGTTTACGACGGGTGGGGACGCGTAGGGGGGAAGGAAGGGGAAGAATGCCTCCGGCGGCCGGGGTAAGTATAACCCTTTCTTGAAATAATGTTTTCTCCTTCCCCCGGACCCCCGTCCTCTTCCAAAGAACTTTGACGGAGGTATGCAGGTCATTCCGTTGATAAGGCGCTGCCGTACAATGACGGCAGCGCCTTTTTGTCCGGAATGGCGCCCCGCTCTCGCTCCTGGATGGCTTCGACGGCTTTCTTCCATCAAACCTGCAACTGGCGCCGCATGTACAAGCTTATGTCCTTGTCCGCGCTTTTTTTCAGCTCCACCACGGAAAAATTGAGTTTCGCCTTGGGGTTGAGGCGGACGTAGTTCCTGATGGCCGGGTGCTCGTAGATTTTACCGGGCTGGAACACCGGCAGTTCCGGCACGCGGTTTTCGTCCAGGCCCCATACGTACTTGACGAAACCCCTGTTGCGGGTGCTGCGCATTTTGGTCGCGTCCCAGAGGTTGCCGGGCATGTCCGGGCTGTGGGCCGGGGAGGGGGTGAGCTTGTCGCGGCAGTACTGGAGAAAGGCGTAGCCGTAAAGGTCGTGGGCCAGCAGGTTTGTGGAGGCGAACACCGGGGCGGAATCGGGTTCCAGCACGTAGCCCGCGTCCGGGCCGACCAGGCTCATGACCTTGCGGGCGGAGGATACGGTCAGCCGCATTCTGGACTTGATTTCCGGCACCTCGTTGATTTCCTCGAACATGGCGTAAAAGTTTTCGCCGCCGGTGTGCAGGTCGCGCCGGCTGTCTTCGCGCAGGTAGCCCACGCCGCTTTTCATGCCGCAGGTGTAGTCGGCCAAAGCGTGGGACCCCACCCGGGGCAGGTTCACGATATGGTCCACTTCCCGGACCAGATTGGTGATGTAGATGGGCGTTTTCCAGTGCCCGTTTTCCGGGGTGACGGCGAAGTAGGAATCGTAGCCGCGTTCCTCAAAGAACACCGGAGTGGCGTTGTTGGCTTCTATGACCTGGAGCAGGCCGCAGTTGCGGGCAAAGTCCCTGGAAGAGCCGCGCTGCTGCCCGGCCTTGGTCCAGTAGACGTTGCGCGCGCCGGACTGGTCGCCCACCAGGATTTTGGAAGCGCCCTTGGCTTTGAGCAGCTTGAGCATGCAGTCCAGCGCCCAGGGGTCCGTGGTGGCCGGAAAGGGGTTGCCGGAATTCATGGCCAGCTTGACCAGGACCGTGTCCCCGGGTTTCAGCCAGGAAAAGTCCGTGGCCTTGTCCACCATTTTCCGGAACAGCTCGTAGGAAGCTTCGCCCTTGTCCAGCCAGGCCGCGCTGAGCGCGGCTTTGTCCGTTGCGGCGGGTTTTTCGGCAGCCAGGGCGAATTCCGCGCCGCCCACGGCCGCCATGGCCGAAAGGCTGCCCATGGCCCATACGAAGGTCCGGCGGCTCATTTTGATCTCGCTTGGCATGGAGTGGAACCTCACTGTTGTGCTGTGCTGGGACGCTTGCATATACCCCGTTGACACCACTGAGGCCGGGAAAGGTTGACCGTGTCTCCCGCCGCGCGGGCGCGGCTGTTTCCACCGCAATACGCGGGGGAAATGAACATGGCAAGCGGCTTTTTGGCGCTGCCGGACAGGCGGCCGGAGCTTGTTTTGCGTTTGACAGGCCCCGCCGCAGGGGATAGCTCTTGACGGGTTACCGTGTACGCGCAGGGGGGCTTAATGGAGCTGGATCTCTGGGTTATCGCGCTGCTCTGTTTCATCTATTTCGCGACGGGCTTCATCAACAGCGTGGCGGGCAGCGGCGGGCTTATCGCCGTGCCCGCCTTTCTGCTGACGGGCATTCCGCCGGAACTGGTGCTGGGCACCAACAAACTGGTCAGCTGCTGCGGCATGAGCACCTCGCTGCTCAACTACGCCCGCAGCGGGCTGGTGGCCTGGCGCGCGGCCGCGGTGGGCGGGCTGGCCGTGTTCCTGGGCGCTGCCCTGGGCGCCCGGTCCATACTGCTGTTCGACAGCGCCATCATGGGCAAGATTATCGCCGTCATGCTGCCCGTAGCCATGGCCGCCACCTTTATCCCCAGAAAAGAAAAGGCGGAGCAGGTCCCGCTCACGCCGTTCAGGCTCTATGTGCTTCTGCCCGCGGTCTGCGGCTTGCTGGGTTTTTATGAAGGCTTTTTCGGTCCCGGCGCGGGCAGCTTTTTCATTCTGGCCCTGCACTTCGTGCTGGGGTTCGGGCTGCTGCACGCTTCCGCCACCACCAAGCTGCTCAACCTTATCGGCAGCATCAGCGGGGTGGCCGTGTTCATGTGGCACGGCAAGGTGCTGTACCTGCTGGCCCTGCCGCTCGCCATTTCCAGCAGCCTGGGCAACCACGTGGGCAGCTCCATGGCCATCAAAGTGGGCGCGGGTTTCGTGCGCAAGCTGCTCATGGTCTCCCTGGTCATCCTCTTCGTTTCCCTGGTCTGGAAGTTCTGGATAAATAAATAGCTGTCGAAGCCAATGGGATGGGATGCCTCCGGCGGCCAAAGAGGGCGCTGCCCTCTCTGGACTCTCCCGCCAAGGGGCGCGCCCCTTGGAACCCATTCAGGGGATTGACGACGGGGTAGCTTACTCGGAGCACCCCCTTTGCGTCCGCGTGCGCCCACAGGCCCCCCGCGCGTTAAGCCACACCCCTGGCGGGGGGTCATGGGGGCTCACCCCCCTTCCGGGTGCAGGGATTTCGCAACCGCAGGAG
>JAVBNC010000001.1:0-8086 GCA_031551765.1 Desulfovibrionaceae bacterium | reverse complement strand
GAAGCTGCGAACGCTTGAATAACTGCCGAAGCCATCTAAGAGTCAAAGCAGGGCTCGATGCGGCACCGGACGTGCCGCATCGAGCCCTGCACTCACTCCTGGATGGCTTCGGCAGCTCAATAAAGAAGGTCCTCATGCTTGCTTCCGGTTCTCTCCCGCCCCCGGCCCATGCCGCGCTTTTGGCCATGCTGCCCATTGTCTGGCTGTTCGTCAGCCTGGGCATTCTGAAAATCCGCGCCCACCTGGCCTGCGCCCTGGGGCTGGCGTTAGGCTCGGCTCTGGCCGCCCTGGCCTGGCACATGCCCGTCCCGCTGCTGGGCAAGGCCGTGCTGGACGGGTTCGTGTTCGCGCTGGCGCCCATTCTGTGGGTCATTCTGGCCGCTTTTCTTACCTACACCATAGCCCTGCACACCAAGGCCCTGGACACCATCAAGGACATGCTCTCTTCCGTGTCGCGGGACCGGCGCATCCAGGCCCTGGCCATAGCCTGGGGTTTCGGCGGGTTCATGGAAGGCGTGGCCGGGTTCGGCACCGCCGTGGCCGTGCCCGCCGCGCTTTTGATCGCCTTGGGCTTCAAGCCTTTTCTGGCGGCCGTGCTCTGCCTTTTGGCCAACACCATTGCCGTGGCCTTCGGCGTGGTGGGCGTGCCCGTCACCACCCTGGCCGTGATTACCGACCTGCCCGTCGCCCTGCTTTCAGAAGCCATTATCGTGCAGCTGACGCCCTTTGTGCTCTGCGTGCCGGTGTGCCTGGTGCTGACCATCACCCGCAGCCTGCGCGGTTTATTGGAAGTCTGGCCCGCCACGCTGGCGGCCGGGGCGGCGTTCGGCGTGGCGCAGTTTTTCGCGGCCCGCTATATAGGGCCGGAACTGCCCGCCATTATCGGCTCCCTGGCGGCTTCCGCGGCCACCATTCTCGCGGCCCGGCTGTTCCCGCCCAAACGCGTCTGGACCTTTGAGCACGACGCGCCGGAGTCCGAAACGGACGCCCGCCCGCCCCTGAGCCTTGGCGCGCGGCTGAAAGCCTGGGCGCCGTATCTCATTCTGCTGGTCATCGTGCTGGGCACCAGCAAGCTGTTCCCGGCCGTGCACGCCTTTCTCGGCCAGTTCCGCTCGTCCTGGCTGATCTACGACGGGCCGGGCGGCAAGCCGTTCGTCATGGCCTGGCTGCTCACGCCGGGCACCCTGGTTATGGCCGCCGCCTTGCTGGGCGGTCTGGTCCAGGGCGCGTCCCTGCCCACCCTGGGCAGGCTGACCCTTTCCACGGCCTGGCAGTTGCGCAAAACCGGCCTGACCATTCTGTGCATCGTGGCCCTGGCCAAGGTGCTCAGTTCCAGCGGCATGGTCACGGACATAGCCACGGCGCTGGCCGCTTCCACCGGGCCGTTCTACGCCCTGGTCTCGCCGCTTTTGGGCATGCTGGGCACCTTTATCACCGGCAGCGACACCAGCGCCAACATCCTTTTCGGCCAGCTGCAAAAAACCGTGGCCCTCAACCTGGGCGCGGACCCCATCTGGATAGCCGCCGCCAACACCAGCGGCGCGTGCATAGGCAAGCTCATTTCCCCCCAGAGCATAGCCATAGCCGGCATAGCCGCCGGTCTGGCCGGAAAGGAAGGCGAACTGCTGCTTACGGCCGCGCGCTACGCCGCCGGGTTCATCGCGGCCATGGGGCTGCTGGTTTTCGCGTTGGCGTAAGAGATAGCTGCCGAAGCCAATTCCAACCATCTCTCGACAGCTAAAACCCTTCTCCCGCCGCACTATCCTGTTGACCGCCGTCCGCTCTCCGGATAGTGTCGCCGTGCGAAAAAAATAATGCCGTCGTGTGTGTCCGGGGGGAGAACGCCTAGTGATCACGCTGCCCACTTCAGCGCCGTTCTGGTCCAACGGGAATTCCTGGCGGCGCATGGCCTGGTATTTCGCGCTGCTGCTGGGCGTGTACTGCGTGGGCATTGCCGCCATTGTCCGTTCCAACCGCTTTTATATCGACGATATCGGCCGCGCCCTGTACGGCTATGCCGGCTGGTTCACGTCCGCCCGCCCCGTGGCGGAGGCTTTTTCCTATCTGTTCTACCTGGGCGGCACCACTTTTGACGCCTCGCCCCTGACCCAGGTGCTGGGTTTGGCTTTTCTGGCCGGGGCCGCCTTGTGCGTGTGTCTGGCTTTACGCGTGCCGCTCAGCCTGGGGGCCATGGCGGCGGTGGTGCCCATAGGCCTGAACCCCTATGGCCTGGAGAACATTTCCTACAAATTCGACTCCGCGCAGATGTGCCTGGCCGTGTTTCTGGCCGTCTTGCCCTACCTGTTTTTCCACCGGCGCAAGAAAGTGTTCTGGGCCGTGTCCATTGTCTGCGTGTTTTGCAGCGCCTCCATTTACCAGCCCACGGTAAGCGCCTATCTGGCCGTGGGCTGTTACATGCTGATGCTGCGCGTGGTTTCCCGCAACCGATGTATGGAACTGGCGCGCATGTTCTGGCACCTGGCCGCGCCCTTTGTGATCGCCATTCTCGTTTGCGCCGCGCAGACCCCGCTGTGGCTGAACAGGACCAAGAGCCCGTACATTCACGAAGTCTCCAGCATGCCTTCGCTGAAAGGCCTGTTCGTCAACCTGGCCCACAACTGCCGCCAGTACGTGGATATCTTGCGGACGGACTGGCGATGTAACCCCCTGGGCTGGCTTATGGCCGCCCTGTTCTGCTGTTTCGTGGTTCTGCTGCTGGCGCGCTGGTGGCGCGGCCGCCGCCATACCGGCGCGGCGGCGCTGCCCCGGCTGGCGTTGCTGTGCGCGCTGCTGCCCTGTTTTCTGCTCACGCCGCTGGGCGTGCTCAGCGTTTTGCCGCACCCCATCTGGCACCCGCGCGCGTTCAGCGGGTTCGGTTTCCTGCCCGCCCTGATGCTGCTGGCCCTGCACGGCGCGGCCGTGCGCCAAAAGCGGCTGCGCGTTCCCGTGTGCATTCTCCAGGCCTGCTTCTGCCTGCAACTGGTGATTTTCGCCCAGGTGTACGGGAACTTGCTTACGGCCCAAGGCCACTGGGAACGCACGCGCATCGCCTTCATGGTGCAGGGCCTGACGCGCTTTATCCGGGAAACCGGGGTCAAGACCGTGTATTTCAAGAACAGCGTGGGCATGACGCCACTGGCCGCCGTGCCCGCCCGCAACTATCCGCTGTTGGAAAAGCTGGTGGTGGTGCACCTGGTGCAGGGCTGGGAATGGGGCCACGAGCAGCTGAAACTCTACGGCGTGTGGCTGCGTTACCCGGAAAAGGATCTGGACCCGGCCGCGCCCCTGTCCACATATGCGGATACGCCCGTCTACCGCCTGGAACAGACCAAGGACGGCGCGGCTGTGGTCAGTTTCAAGGCTTTTTAGAGCATTTCAACTTTTAAATTGTCTATGCGGATGAAATGCTCTAGCGTTGCGGAACGCAGTGCAGCAACGCCCGCGAGATTGGCGTAGGCGGGCTTTGCCTGCCGTTAAGCGACAATCTCATAGCGAAATTGCTCTAAGAGAACGGAGCGGCAACGCGCTCATCCCTCAGTCCCGCGCCGCCTTCACCCGCATCCCCCCGTCCCCATCCCACTCGATACCTATCTGCCCCCGGTCCGCCGTGCTGCGCAGGGGGATGTTCCTTGCGCCCAAGGCTTCCCGGACTTTGGCGGAAGGAAAGTTCCACTGGTTGCCATACCCGCAGGAAGCCAGGGCCAGCTTGGGCCGGACGGCGTCGTACAGGGCGGGATCCAGGCTGGAAGCGGCCCCGTGGTGGGGCAGGACAAGGACTTCGGCTTCCAGCGGACGGCCGGAAGCGCGCAAACGGCGCAAACCGGGCGTTTCCACGTCGCCGCAGATGAGCGCCAGGCCCTTGCCGCCGCGCACCAGCCGCAACACCAGGGAGTTGTTGTTGGACGAGGCGGGGCTGATCTCCGGCGGATAAATCACGTCCAGACGCAGGCCCGGGCCGAGCGCGAGACTGTCCCCGGCTTTCAGCAGACGCAGGGGGATGCGGCGGGCGGCCAGCAGCTTGTCCCGCTCCTCCGCGTCGCGGCCCTTGCCGGGGTCCGCCGCGGCACGGCCGAAAGCGCCCACGCGGAAGCGGGCCAAGAGGTCCAGGAGGCCGCGCAGGTGGTCGAGATCCGCGTGGGTGTTCAGCATCCATTCCAGCTCGGGCGGGCGGTTATCGGTAAGCGCCGGGGCCAGGATGTGCCGGCCGCTGTCAAAGGCGCCAAAGGCGAAACCCCCGCCGTCAATGAGCAGACGGCCGCCGCCCCGCCATTCCAGCAGCACGGCCTGGCCCTGTCCCACGTCCATGAGCCGCAGGCGGGTGGCGTCCCGCTGTTCCTCCAGGCCGCGCAAGGCCGTGGGCGCGATGAGGAACAGAAAGCCGCAGAGGCAAAGCAGGGCCAGGCGCGGTGTAAAGGTCCGGCGCATGATCAGCGGCGGCAGGCAGAGCAAAAGCAGCCAGAAGCCCGCGGCGCAGAGCCAGTGCGGCCGCTGCGTGGCGGGCGCGTAAAGAATGCCCGCGCCGTCCATCCAGGCCAGCAGGTCCAGCAGCCAGGCGCAGGGTTTGGCCGCCAGCCAGAAGCAGGCCTGGGCCGGGAGCGCCCAGGAACAGGCCGAGAAAAAAAGCCCGCCAAAAGCCAGCGGCATGACGAAGGCGCCGAGCACGGGCAGCCAGAGCAGATTGAGCGGGAACCACATGCCGGTGGAAGTGAAGGCGTCGGCCGTCAGGGGCAGCAGGGCCGCCTGGGCGGCAAAGGAGACGGCCAGCAGCGAAAGCGCCACGCGTAGCGGCCCGCTCATGCGCCGGATGAGCGGGGCCAGGCGGGAGGCGGACGGCGTGGGGGCGAACCGCGCCGGAAAGAGCAGGGCGGAGAGCAGCGGCGCGATAAGCGCGATGGAAGCCACGGCCAGGGCCGAGAGCTGCAGCCGGATGTCATACAGCGATGCGGGCGAGACGAGCAGAATAAGGGCCACGGCCCAGATAAGGCCGTCCAGCAAGGCTTTGGGCCTATCGCGCCAGAGCAGCCAGGCCCAGAACAGCAGCATCAGGGCGGAGCGCACCAGCGAAGGCGGCGCGGCCCCCAGCCAGAGATAGGCGGCGGCGAAAGGCAGGGCCAGGGCCAGCCCCAGCCGGGGCCGGGGCGCGCGCAGAAACAGCGCGGGCAGCATGAACCCCAGCAAAGCCACCGCGCCGTAAGCCAGCGCCGCCGCGTAGCCCAAATGCAGGCCGGACAGGGCCAGGCTGTGGGCCAGCGTGGACTTGGCCACCAGCGTGATCTGCTCCGGAGTAAGCAAGGAGCGGTCGCCAAAGAGCAAAGCCAGCAGCATGGCGGCGGAAGGAGTGAGGGGCGGCGTTTCCGGCGCGGCCGCCACGCTTGCGGAATTCCCGCCCGTGCCGCCCGGCGGGCCGGAAGCGGCCGCCTTTGCGGTGGACTCAGCCGTCGCGCCGTCAGCCCGGCCGGGGGCGTTTTTGCCCTTCTCGCGGGGGAGCTGGCGTAGCGCGGCCTCGTACACCTTCTGCCGCGCGGCCCAGAGGGCGGAAGGCTCTCCTTCCAGGCGCGGGGGCGCGTTTTTGCCGCTGTTGCCGCCGTCGTCCTGTATCCAGGCGCGGTAGCGCACTTTTCTGTCGCGCCAGTAGGCGTCCGTCTCCCATACGCCGGGGTTGGCAAGCGAGCGCACGGCCCGCACCCGCAGCTGTGCATACAGGCGCTGGCCAGGGCCGGCATGTGCCAGGTAACTGACCGGTTTCTGCCAAGTAAGCACCAGGCCGTCCGGCAGGTATGGCGCCGGCGCGGACCCGGCTTGCGTTGTCTCTTCCGGACGCACCTGGTCCAGAATGAGACGCAGCCGCTCGCCGGGCAGGGGGGTGGCTTCCCGGATGGTTCCGCTGAGCCACACCCCCTTGTGGTAGAGCGAGCTTTTATCCTCGGTGGGGGTGACGGCCTCCGTGACCCAGGCGGGCTCGGCCAATTTTTTGGGTGGCTCAAGGCCCCAGGCGTAAGCAAGGCCCAGGCCGAAGGAAAGCGCCAGCCCCAGCGCGGGCGCCAGGGGCCGGGAGCGGGGCCAGTCCAGCAGCCACAAAAGCGCGAGGCCAAGCAGCGCGGGCGCGGGATGGCGCAGGCAAAGCAGCCCCATCATGCCCGCCAGGAGGCAGACTTGCCGGAACAGAAGAGGAGGCCAGAAAAGAGAGGAAAAGGCCATGCCGCCCACCTGCCGCCCGCGCGGGCGCGGGGGAAGGTCCCCCCGCCTGCCTGCCGCGAACGATGGCCGCAGGGTAGTGAAAAGCCGCCTCAAGAGCAAGCCCGGACCCGAGCCGCATGTGTCAAAAAAGCCTTTTTATTTCAGAGGGCTGCCCTAAAGGCGCGCTCCTCCATAAAAAGGCTTTCGGGGCGGAGAACAACAAGCTCCGTGATGCGTTGTTTTCTACAGCTGTTCCAGCACCTCTTCGGCCCAGGATTCAATGTCTTCCTTGGCGTCGCCGGGGTCGCCGTCTATTTTCAGACCCTCGACCACCACTTTGGCGCCCAGCTCTTTCAGCTTGGCCTCAATTTCGTCCACGGCCCCGCAATAATACGTATACGAGCTGTCGCCGCAGCCAAAGCAGGCGCTTTTTACGCCCTTGGCCCCGATTTTGTCGAAGGCTTCGAACAGGGTGATAAAGTCGTCCTGCAGTTCTATGCTGTCGTCGCCCCAGGTGGAGCAGCCGAACAGGACCATATCTTTCCCGGCGCACAGGCCTTCCGGCTTGGCCCTGGCCGCGTCCAGCAGGTCCACGTCGTGGCCGGCCTTTTCAAAAATGCGGCCCACCGCTTCCGCCACGGAAGCCGTGTTGCCGGTGGTGGACCCATACACTATGCGTACTGCGCTCATGATTCTTCCTCCATGCCATGTGGATACGCAGGCAAAAACGCCTACATCGCGGGGGGCAAAAGGCGTTTTTTAGACACAGCCCCAAGGGGGAGGGAGAAATTGTGGTCATGGTGCGCATACGTCCTCTCAGGTGGAACCAAACATAGTGAAAATGAATTTCTTTTTCAACATAAAATACGCCGGACGACACAAGGCCCGGTCCCTGTTGCTCCGGCCCGCGAATGGGCGTATAGTTCCGGAATCCCAAACCCTTTCACGCCATGAGGAGACAGCATGCCCTATATCGTTCAGTCCCGCCGGGACAGGCTGGACCCGCATCTGAAGGAAATCGCCAAGCTCGTGGAAACGGAAGGCGACATGAACTACTGCATTTTCAAGCTGGCCGGCCTGCTTATCGACCGCATGGGAGAAAGCTACGACAACTACAGCATGTGCGGCAGCGCCATGGAACACGCCAAGCTGGAATGGTACCGCCGCCGCGTGGCCCCGTATGAAGACAGAAAGATTAAGGAAAATGGGGATATCGACTGACGCCCCGCCCGCAAAAAAAGCGGCGCTTCACACGAAGCGCCGCTTTTTCTCATCATCAGGCCGGATTCACTGACCCGCTTCCGCTAAAATAAGCTCCACCTCGTCCAAAGAAAGCCCCGTGGCCTTGGCCAGTTGCACCGGGCTTCTGCCCTTGCGGCTGCCCGTGAGAATGAGTTCCCGCAAAAACTGCGGCGAGCGGCTGACGTTTTCCGCCTGTTCCAGCAGTTTGCGCAGGCTTTCCGCCCGCTCTTCCAGCCGCTGGTCCAAGTGGCGCAGTTCCGTCTGGCGTTCCGTAAAGCTGGCCATCAGCTCCTTTTCCAGCTCCGCGTTCTTGGCTAAATTTTGCAACAGCGCATTCTGCCCGCTCTGCAGTTTGACCAGCAGATGCTCCGAACGCTTCAGCCGCGCGAAAAACACCAGCAGGAGCACAAACAGCCCCAGTTCCGCCAGGCTGATCAGCACAAGGATCCAAAACGACAATTGCATGTGTGTGCTCCAGAGAAGCGGGTGGTGGCGTGACGCGGGGGGGGGGGGGGGGGGGGGGGGGGGGGGGGGGGGGGGGGGGGGGGGGGGGGGGGCGGGCGGAGGGGACAAGCGGGGCGGGGCGCGGCGCGGCCGGCGCAGGGGGTCGGGCGGGAGGGCGGGGGGGGGGAGGGGCGCGGGACGCGGGGGCGGGGGGGGGGCGCCG
>JAVBNC010000082.1:0-5893 GCA_031551765.1 Desulfovibrionaceae bacterium | reverse complement strand
AAGAGCAGCGGGACCGGGAGCGCAAAGACCAGGAACGCCGCCGCCAGGATCAGGATAAGTCCCGGCAGGAACAGCGCCGGCAACAACAGCAACAACAGTCGCAGAGCTGACAGTCTGCATCTGATTCCATCTCTATTTTAGAGCGGTTTTCGCTTCAAATAGAGCAATTTCGCTATGAGATTGTCGCTTAACGGCGGGCAAAGCCCGCCTACGCCAATCTCGCGGGCGTTGCTGCACTGCGTTCCGCAACGCCAGAGCATTTCATCCGCATAGACAATTTAAAAGTTGAAATGCTCTAGTCGCTTAACGGCGGGCAAAGCCCGCCTGCGCCTATTTGACGGCAAGGATTTGAAGACAAATCCTTGCGAGCATTTCAAGTGTGGAAGGCTCTAAATTTGCCGTATCTTTTGTCGAGCCGCCCGAAAAGGATGAAGCATCAACCCGCATGATTGGTTTACGAAAGCAAGACACGGCGCCACGCGCCGGGGCCGCATCTTTCGTGAGAGCGTTGGCGTGAAAGCGCCGGGCCTTCGTCAAGTGGTCATCAAATCTTCGGAAGCCTGGCGCGTGGCCTTGACCCGCTGGTCCAGCAGGGCCTGCTCGTTCTTGAGCGCGTCCACGGACTTTTCCATGCTTTTGGACTTGGCGTTGACCGCGCGTTCCTTTTCCGGGGAAGGCGCGACAGGGGCCGGAGCCGGGACGTTCTGCCTTGTCCGGCTCTGTTGCGTCTGCGGCTGGGGCTGCTGGGCCGCCTGCCTGTCTCTGTCGATGGCGGCCTGGTATTCCTGTGAGACCTTGTCGGCGTCCATGGAAATTTCCCCTATAATGCGGGAGGCCTCTTCCATGCCGGCCAGGATTTCGTCCGTGCGGGAACGAAACTGGGCCTTGCTCAGGTTGCCGGCCCTGTATTCCGCGGAAGCCACCCGGAACTGCCGCTCGTAGCAGCCCCGCGCGGCCCTGGCGGCCCCGGTGGCCTTGTCCACGGTGGCGATGTCCGCGTCCATTCTGGCCATGTAGCCGTCCATGCGCCTGTCCAGCTCCGCCTGGCGGGATTTGCCCACACCGTAGCCCGCCGCGCCCCCGGCCACGGCGCCCACGCCCGCTCCAGCCACGGCGCCGGAAGCCTTGCCCGTGGCCAGGTAACCGATAACGCCGCCCAACAGCGCGCCCAGGGCTATGCCCGTGCCCACGGACTTGTTCATCAGGTGCTCGGAACTGCGCAGGTCCGCTATGGGCTGGTAGCAGTCCGGATAATGGTTCACTTTGGTGGTTTGTTCCCCGTACTTGCTGGCGCAGCCTGTCAGCAAAAAGGCCGCCAGCAATGCAAGCGCGCAAAGACGCGTGCGCCCGCCGCTGTTATGGCGCGTGGCGTTTCCTGAACGATTCATGACGTACTCCTGAAAATGTGGCCAAAGCCCCGGCGTATTGTGGCTGCACGCCGGAACGCGCGGCCATGCGCGCATTTCAGCGCGCTTGTCCACAGTAGGAAAATACCAGGAGCGGGAGCGCTTGTCACCTGAGACGGGATCAGGGGCGCGACCGGATCAGTTTGGCGGCCCGGATGGTCAGTTCCGGCAGCTCCGGTTTGGCGAGCTGGTCGTCCGCCCCGGCCTTCACGCCCTTTTCCCGCACCACGTCGGAAATCAGGGAGGAGAAGAGAATGACCGGAATTTCCTTCAGTTGCGGGTCGTCCTTGATGCGCCGGGTCAGGGTGTGTCCGTCCATTTCCGGCATTTCAATGTCGGAGATGACCAAGTCCACATAGTGCCGGATATTTTTGCCCTCCGCGGCGGAAAGCTTTTTCCATTCTTCCATCTGGTCCCAGGCTTCCCGGCCGCAGGCGGTACGGGTGACCCTGAACCCGGCCTTTTCCAGGGCAAAGGCAATGGTGTTACGGATGGAGGCGGAATCGTCGGAGATAAGCACGTGCCAGCCTTCTCCGCTGACGGTGCCGTCCACTTGCTGCACCTGGGCGTCCAGGCTGAGGCGGGGGTTCATGGAGGTAATGACCTGCTCCATGTCCAGCAGAAAGACGATGCGCTCGTCAAAGCGCACCACCCCGGTGATGCAGTCCTGGCTGAAGTTTTGCAAGTACTTGCCCGGCGGTTCCACCTGGCCCCAGGTCATACGGTGGATGCGGGTGACCCCGGAAACCAGAAAAGCCGTGGTGGTGCCGCTGAATTCGGAGACGATCACCTTCCAGCTCTCGTCCGGGCTGGTCTTTTTGCCCATCCACAGGGCCAGATCCACCAGTGGCAGCACCTGGCCCCGCAGGTTGAAGGTGCCCAGCGCCGCCGGATGGTGCTTGCTGGGCACGCCCGTCACCACGGGGCGGCGGATGATGCTGAGCACTTTGGCCACGTTCATGCCGTAATAGCTGGTGTATTTGGAGCCGTCCGGCAGTTCTTCCTCAATATAGAAGACGATAATTTCCAGCTCGTTGGAGGCGGCATCGAAAAGAATGTTGTCGCTGGGCATAGACCTTTCCTTAATCAGTCGCTTCAGTATGTTGCGCATGCTTTGCCGCAGAGCAAAGTACATGCGCGAACCATTCTATACCATGGCGCGGCGTACCGCCAGGGATGTTTTCATAATATCCCCTGCCACGGGAAGTTCAGATCCGCAGTCCCAGCACCGCGCGCAGCACCCTGGGGGAGGGGGCAAAGGGGTTCGCCTCCGGCGGCGGCAGGGAGACATGCCGCATTTCCTCGCAACCGTGGCGGAGCGCCGCGTACCCGGCCAGGTATTCCAGGCTCAGCACGTCCGCCACATTGTAGGCCAGCAGGGTTTCCAGCACTTCCGGGTCGCCACTGCGTTCATAGGCCCGCCACAGGCGCACGGCGGCCCAGCCGTCCACCCCGTCCAGTCCGTCCCGGTCCAGGCCCAGGGTCTTTTCCACGGCTTTCAGCCCGCCCCGCAACCCCAGAGCCCGGAACACGGGCAACAGGTCCAGGTGGGCCATGTCCAGCGGTATGCGCAGCGCGCGCCGCAGAATGGGGGCGTCAAAACCCCGGCCGTTCCAGGTCACCAGCAGCCCGTAGTCTAAAATATCGTCCGCAAAGGCTTCCAGGTTTACCCCTTGCACATAGGTACGCACGGAATCGCCGTCGTACAGGGCAATGGTGGTGATGCACCCCTCCGGCCAGGCCAGGCCCGTGGTTTCAATGTCCACGTAGGCCGCGCCGTCCCGGAAATGCGGGAACAGCCGCCACTGCCCGGCGGGCGGCAGCCTGTCGCCGAACCAGAGCGCGTCCCGTTCTTCCAGGCGGCGTTGCGATTCCAGCACGCCTTCACGCAGGGTTTGCGCCCGTGCAGCCCCACAGGGCAGAGGCAGGCGCAGGGCGTCTTCCCAGGTGGCTATGCCCGCTTGGCGCAGTTTGGTCTCAAAAGCCGGGCCGATCCCCGGCAGGTGGCAAAAACATGAAGTAAGCATGGGGGGGATGATGCCTTTGAAGCCGCGTTCTGTAAAGATTCGAAGAGTAAGTTGTCGAAGCCATCCAAGAGTGAGAGCAGGGCGCTGCCCTGCTCTCGTTCTTAATTGGCTTCGACAACTAACTGGCCCTGACAGCTTTCCCCTCCCGCTCGATTTCCCGCCACAGCGCCCTGGCTGCCTGGTTGCGCTCGTCCCGGCGCTGAAAGAGGCGGATGACCATGGGGATGTCCCATTCCGCGCCGCCCGCCCGGACCAGGGCCCCCTGGGCCACGGCCGGTTCGGCCAGGCTGGCGGGCAGCCAGGCAATGCCCTGGCCGTCGCGGGCCACGGAAAGCAGCACCCTGGCCAGACGGGAAGTAAAGCCGGGCGCGGAAGCCGCCATACAGGCCGCAACGGCCGCGTGGCCGTGCATCATGCGGCTGAAGCCGGATTCCGGGCTGTACTGCAGCCAGCGGGCCGGGTTGCAGGGGAAAGCGCCAAGGCTGTACGCCGGATTGCCGTCTTTGTCCGGCGCCGCGTAGGGGGAAAGGGTGTCCGTGCCCACGGCCAGGCTGGCGAAGCCCTTGTCCCGGAAACGCGAGGGCGCGGCGGGCGAATCGTGGCAGAGCAGGAACTGCACCTGGCCCTGCACCAGGGCCGCTTCGCAGGCCGCCATGGTGTCGGAGACCAGGTTGATGGCCGAGCGGTCCAGAACCTGCGCGTATTTTTTGATCCAGCCGGGAAAGAAACTGAAGGAAAGCGAGTGCGTGGCCGCAAAGTGCAGGGTGGCGGTTTCGTCCCCGGCGCATTCCCGCGCCAGGCGGCGCAGGCGCAGCATGGCCCGCAGCATGGCTTCCGCTTCCGCCCGTATTTCCTCGCCCGCGCGGGTCAGGGTGACCTTTTGCCTGCCCCGCACGAACAGCGGCACCCCCAGCCAGTCCTCAAACGCGCGGATGCGTCGGCTGAACGCGGGCTGGGTGACGTGGCGCCGTTCCGCCGCGCGCGAGAAATTTTCCGTCTCCGCCAGGGCCGTGAAGTCCTCCAGCCAGTCCAGGTCCATGCCCGCCTCCCGCCATGCCGCTTTTGCATGGCAGGATACAGAACCGGCATTGGATAATCCAGCGTTATCGGCGTATGTAAAGAACAATAGGAAGCAAAATGACAATCCTTCAGCCGGGGAGCATGCAGCATGCGCATCGTAGACATCCGCGAAAAGACCGTGTCCATAGCCTCTTCCATTGCCAACGCCTACATTGATTTTTCCAAGATGACCTGCTCCACCGTGGCCGTGGTCACGGACGTGGTCCGCGACGGCAAGCCCGTGGTGGGGTTCGGCTTTCATTCCAACGGCCGCTACGGCCAGGGCGCGCTGATGCGCGAGCGCTTCATCCCCCGGATCATGGAAGCGGACCCCGCGACGCTGATGGACAAGGAACGCGACAACCTGAACCCCTTCGCTGTGTGGAACACCATGTTCAAGAACGAGAAGCCCGGCGGGCACGGGGAGCGTTCCGTGGCCATGGGCACCCTGGACATGGCCATTTGGGACGCGGTGGCCAAAATAGAGGGCAAGCCCCTGTACCGCCTGCTGGCGGACCGCTACCGCGGCGGCAAGGCCGACGACAAGGTGTTCGTGTACGCGGCGGGCGGCTATTACTACCCCGGCAAGGACCACGGCAAGCTGCAGGACGAGATGCGCGGCTACCTGGACATGGGCTACTCCGTGGTCAAAATGAAAATCGGCGCGGCGTCCCTTAGCGAAGACATCGCGCGCATCGAGGCGGTCATCAAGGTGCTGGGCGGCGACGGCTCGCGTCTGGCCGTGGACGCCAACGGCCGTTTCGACCTGAAGACCGCCGTGGACTACGCCAAGGCCCTGCGCGGCTATAACCTGTTCTGGTACGAAGAGGCCGGGGACCCCCTGGACTATGCCCTGCAGGCCGAACTGGCCGAACACTACGACCCTCCCATGGCCACCGGCGAAAATCTGTTCTCCCATCAGGACGCCCGGAACCTGTTGCGCTACGGCGGCATGCGCCCGGAAAAAGACTACCTGCAGTTTGACTGCGCCCTGTCCTACGGCCTGGTGGAATACATGCGCACCCTGGACGCCATGCAGGAGCTGGGCTGGTCCAGCCGCCGCGTGGTGCCGCACGGCGGGCACCAGATGTCCCTGAACATCGCGGCTGGCCTGCACCTGGGCGGCAACGAATCCTACCCCGGCGTGTTCCAGCCTTTTGGCGGCTTTGCCGACGGCATTGCCGTGCAGAACGGCTACGTGGGTCTGCCCGCGGCCCCCGGCATAGGCATTGAGGAAAAAAGCGCGCTGTACGTGGTCATGCGCGAACTTTTATAGCGCGTGGGCGGGGGGGGTGGGGGTGGGCGCGGCACCCCCCCCCCCCCCCAGGGGAAAGGCCGGCGAGGGGGTTAGTGTTAACGGTAGAGGTGGGGGGCCGCCAAAATTTTATAGTTAAAAAAAAA
>JAVBNC010000100.1:0-4108 GCA_031551765.1 Desulfovibrionaceae bacterium | reverse complement strand
CCGGAATCCGATTTTCCGGATTCCGGCGCCGCCGCGTTTTTGGCTATGCTTTACTTTGTCAGGCCATCCCGGCGGTCTCTTTTTGCAGCATGGACAGGGCCATGCCCATTTCTTCGCGCAGGCGGTTCTTGACGGCGCTCTGCACGGCGGCCGTGGAAGAGCCGAACTGGCCGGAACGCAGGGCGTAAATGCGGCGGATCAGGGTTTCCCCGGCTTTTTGCAGCACTTCGGGCGCGTTCTTTTCCGGGTCCAGCTTGCCCTGGTCCAGGCCGGTCATGGCCCGGCTGACAATACGGGCCGCCCCGGCCGGGCCGTGCTGCACGGCCGTGCTAAACAGGACCTCTTTAAAGGAGGATGGCATGTCGTCAAAAGCGACGCCGGTTTTTTGGGCCACGGCCTCCACGGCGGGCATGAAATGGCTGGTGCGGATATAGCGGTCCTGCAAGTCCTCAAAGCGGCCCGGGTTTTCCTGGGCCAGCTGCTGCCAGACTTCCGGCATGCGGCCGCGCTTGCTGCCGGTGTTGGAAGCCCCGGCCCTGTCCAGGCGGGCGGCCCATTCCGGCTCCTCTTTTTTCATGAAATCGATAAACCCGCGCATGCTCCCGGCCCGGGAAGAAAGTTGGAATTTGCCGTAGGAGG
This sequence comes from Desulfovibrionaceae bacterium, assembly GCA_031551765.1. GTDB lineage: Bacteria > Desulfobacterota > Desulfovibrionia > Desulfovibrionales > Desulfovibrionaceae > JAVBNC01. The sequence goes on along the minus strand of JAVBNC010000100.1, from coordinate 3,469 downwards.
TGCCGCCGTGACGGTCGTAGCCTATGGCCGCTATGCCGTCGCTGCCGGATTCAAAACGGGCGGCCAGGGTGCCCAGCTGCTCGGCATCCGTTTCACCGCCTTGGGCGGTTTGCCCGGCTTGCGCGGTTTGTGCGGGAGGCGTCGTTTTTTTGGCAATGTTGGAATCCATTTTTACCAGCGCGGCCATGCGTTCCACCGGGGCGGCCTGCTTTTTGCGGTGCGAAGAAACACGCACGGCGGTTTCCGCCCCTTCCGCGCCCGAAGGCCGCTGGGGAGCCGTGCGGGCGAACAAATTGCCCATGGGGTTCTGGGTGTTCTGCGCCGCCTGCAGGGAATTGGCCGTTTTGAGCGGGGTCTGGCTCTCCTGCATCACGCGGGCCAGCGTGGCCATGGCCTTGGTCTGGGCCATGCCCATGCCGCCTTGCGTCGCGCGTTCCTCCGCCGTCATGCGTACAGCGGTGTTCGCGCCAGGCGCAGCGCCCTCGCCTCCCATAAAGGAAGCGAACCCTTTGGAAACAGGCACCCCTTTCTGGACGCGGCTGCCTTTGGAAGCCATACCGTCCACCCGGGTGGCCAGGGGTTTCGTCTGGATCATGAACACATCTCCTTGCCCCTCGCCAAAATTACGAAAAAGGGGGGCAGCCCGGATAAAGCAAGCAGCGTGCCATGATCTGTAATCGCCCGGTAAAAAATGGAAAAATGCCTCGTCACGCAAAATACCCGCCGCGCCCGTCAAGCCTATGACGGCTCACTCGGTCGCATTCCCCACTCCCGCCCCTCCGGGCTGTGAGGATACCCTTTATCCGCGTACCGGGCCTTTTCTCCCCCGGTGTCCGCACAACCAGGCCCACAGGACGTGGGCCTGCGGAGCGGCGGGGATATAGAAAAACTTCTCGCTGCGCGCAAAGAGCCGGCGGTCGCGCCCGCCGGCGGCTTTCACGCCCCGCGCAGCCCCCCCCGCCGCGAGAGGGCATCCCGGCCAGGACGGCCGGGTGCCCGTCATGGACTTGACCTGAGCGGGTAATGACGTATTTTCCCCCAGACGGGAACGCCGGAACAGCGCGCGCGTTCATACTCATTTCCCGCGAAACCACCAGGCCCCCGCCGTCCGCGCGCGGTGTTGGGGCGCAAGGCGACCGCTTCATGGGTAAAGACCTCATCATTGTGGAATCACCGGCCAAGGTGAAGACCATCAAAAAATTTTTGGGCGCGGGCTATCTCGTGCAGGCCAGCGTGGGCCACGTGCGCGACCTGCCCACCAACGTCATCGGCGTGGACGAGGCCCACGGCTACGCCCCGGCCTACCAGGTCATTGACGGCAAGCAGAAGGTGGTTTCGGAACTCAAGTCCGCCGCCGCCAGGGCGGACACCGTGTACCTGGCCCCCGACCCGGACCGGGACGGGGAAGCCATTGCCTGGCACGTGGCCGAGCTGATCCGCGAGGCCAACGACAACATCAAGCGCATCCAGTTCAACGAAATCACGGCCAAGGCCGTCAAAGAGGCCCTTGCCCACCCCCGCGACCTGGACAAGGCCCTGTTTGACGCCCAGCAGGCCCGGCGCGTTCTGGACCGGCTGGTGGGCTACAAGCTCTCCCCGCTGCTCTGGAAAAAGGTCAAACGCGGCATTTCCGCGGGCCGGGTGCAGTCCGTGGCCCTGCGCCTGATCGTGGACCGGGAAAAGGAACGCCGCGTCTTTGTGCCGGAAGAATACTGGAATTTCCGCGTGCACCTGGCCGCGAGCGAACCGCCGGTGTTCAAGGCCGACCTGTTCAAAGTCGACGGCAAAAAGGCCGAAATAGGCAGCGAAAAAGCGGCCCTGGCCCTGGACGCGCGCCTCAAAGACAAGCCCTACCTGGTCCAAAAAGTGGAAACCAAGGAGCGCGAAAAAACGCCGCCCCCGCCTTTCACCACCTCCACTTTGCAGCAGAACGCCAACCAGCGCCTGGGCTATTCGGCCAAGCGCACCATGAACATAGCCCAGCGCCTGTACGAAGGCCTGGACCTTGGCGAACGCGGCGTCACCGCGCTGATCACCTACATGCGCACGGACTCCGTGCGTATCAGCAACGAAGCCAGGGACGCGGCCAAAGACTTTATTACCGCCACCTACGGCCCGGACTATTACCCGGCCAAGCCCCGCCACTACAAGTCCAAAGGCGGCGCGCAGGACGCCCACGAAGCCGTGCGGCCCGTGGACGTTTCCATCACCCCGGACAGCGTCAAGCACCTTTTGAGCGCGGAACAATACCAGCTCTACCGCCTGATCTGGACGCGTTTCACGGCCTCGCAAATGGCGGGCGCGCGCGTGCTGGACACCACGGCGCTCATCGACTGCGGCGGCGTCACCTGGCGGGCCAAGGGCGAGCAGACCCTGTTCCCTGGCTTTCTGGCCATTTCCCCGCAAAAGAGCGACGACGTGGTGGACCTGCCGCCCCTGAAAGAAGGCGACACGCTCACCCTGAACAAGCTGGAAAAAGAGCAGAAATTCACCCAGCCCCCGGCCCGCTATTCGGAAGCTTCCCTGGTGCGCGAACTGGAAGAGAAAGGCATAGGCCGCCCTTCCACCTACGCCAGCATCATTTCCACCCTGCTGGACCGCGACTACGCGCGCATGGAAGCCAAAAACTTCGCGCCCACGGACCTGGGCGAGGTGGTCTGCGGCCTCTTGAGCGAGCATTTCACCACGCTCATGGACGTGGGCTTCACCGCGCAGATGGAAGATTCCCTGGACCAGGTGGCCGAAGGCAACGAAAACTGGGTGGCCCTGCTGGACAAGTTCACCGGCGAGTTCAACCCCACCCTGGAAAAAGCCGCCAAGGCCATGGAATCCGTCAAGACGGGGCTCCCTTCCGGCATCGTCTGTCCCACCTGCGGCAAGCCCACGGTCATAAAATTCGGCAAGGCCGGCCCTTTCCTGGCCTGCACCGCCTACCCGGACTGCCGTTTCACCAGCAACTTCACCCGCGACGAGCAGGGCGTCGTCCATCTGGAAGCCCGGACCAAGGAAGAGCTGCCCGTGGTGGGCGTCTGCCCCCAGTGCGGCAAGGATCTGGTCATCAAAAAGGCCCGCACCGGCAGCCGTTTTATCGCCTGCACCGGCTACCCGGACTGCACCTACGCCGCGCCCTTCTCCACCGGCGTCCACTGCCCCAAGTGCGAAAACGGCATGCTGGTGGAAAAAAGCTCCAAGCGAGGCAAGATCTTCTATTCCTGTGACCAGTATCCCAAATGCGATTTCGCCCTCTGGGACAAGCCCGTGGAAGGCACATGCCCCAAGTGCGGCTCCCCCGTGCTGGTCGAAAAGAATTTCCGCGGCCGTAAGTATGTCGGCTGCCCTGAAAAGACCTGCCGCTATAAAAAAGGCGGCGAGGACGACGAGGCAGGGAATGGCGAGGGCGGCGAACAGGGCAAGTTGGAATAAAGGCAGTTTTGTCGAAGCCAATGAAGAGTCGAAGCAGGGCGCTGCC
>JAVBNC010000003.1:0-23422 GCA_031551765.1 Desulfovibrionaceae bacterium | reverse complement strand
GAGCTTGGTGTTTTCTGGTTGTGGTTGTGTCTGTGTGCCGTCGTCTCCCTCTCCCGCCTCCCCCCCCCGCCCCCCCCCCCCCCCCCCCCCCCCCCCCCGTCAGATACGCGCTACTTCCCGGTCCCGAGATAATCCCAGACCAGCAGACAAGCCATGCGCACGGCGCCGACCATGTCGTTTTCTTTGAAATCGAAGAACTCGTTGTGGTTGCCGGCGGCGAGGTCGCTGCCCACTTGCAGGTAGGTGCCTATGCCGCCTTGCTGCTGCACGGTGGTCATGATCAGAGAGAAGTCCTCGGTACCGGCGAAATCCAGAATGCCGTCGATCTTGTTGAATTCCGGCAGGGTGGCGGCAAGGGCCATGGCCCTGTCCACCATGGACTGGGTGCTTTCCCCGCTGGGGGCCGCGCCCACGGGCTTGATGACCACGGAACAGTCCCACATGGCGGCGGCCGCATCAATGACGCGGCGGGCTTCTTTGGCCATGTATTCGTTGAGGTCCGTGGAGGCGCCGCGCGTTTCCATGATCAGTTCCGCGCTGGGCGGGATGACGTTGCGGCCCACCCCGCCGTTGATCTTGCCCACGGTAATGCGGGTGGCGCCGTCGCCGTGGCGGGCTATGGCGTGCAGATTCACCGTGGCGGTGCAGGCGGCCAGGACAGCGTTTTTGCCTTCCTGCGGGGCCATGCCCGCGTGGGCGGCCCGGCCGGAAAAGGTGACGTCCCACTTGTCCGTGGCCAGGAACTTTCTGGCCCCGCAGATGATCCAGCCCTTCTTGTCCGCCTGCGCGCCGATATGCAGGCCCAGCGCGATATCCACGCCCTTGACGCAGCCTGCGGCCACCATGGCGCGCGCGCCCCGGCTGCCTTCTTCGCCCGGCTGGAAGATGAAGCGGATGGAGCCCTTGAGCTTGTCTTTCATGCCCGCGAGAATTTCCGCGCAGGCCAGGCCCATGGCCACGTGCGAATCATGGCCGCAAGCGTGCATGGCGCCGGGGTGCTCGGAAGCGAAGCCCTCTTTGGCGGGCATATGCTTGGGGTCACGGGTTTCGCCTATGTCGTTGGCGTCCATGTCAAAACGCAGGGCGAACAGGGGGCCGTCTCCGCCGCCGCACTTCATGTCCGCCCAAAAGCCGGTCAGGCCGCCTTCCATGCGGGCCACCAGGGCCGGGTCCGCCCCGGCGGCGACGGCGCGTTCCTGGGCCATTTTCAGCGTTTCCGGGCTGGGCACGCCCATCATGTCCTTTTTGCTGACGGCGGCCTCGCCCATGGTAATGGTGTAGCCCAGCTCCTGCATGCGCTTGATGGCCAGGGCGGCGGTGCGGAATTCCAGCCAGCCGGTTTCCGGATGTTTGTGCAAACTGCGCCGCATGCTGACCATGGCGGGCAGCAGGGCTTCGGATTTGGCAAGGATTTGATCGCGCATACTCTCTTCTCCATATATCTGGTTAGCCTCAAAAACGGCACACACCCTGTCGCGGGTTGCAGGGGGGGCACCCCCCTGCCGGGTGCAGGGATCTCGCAACCGCAGGAGGCGGTTGCGCACGGAGCGTGGCGACGCCCGAAGGGGGCGGCACAGGACGTGCCGCATCGAGCCCTGCTTTCATTCTTAATTGGCTTCGACAACTAAAAAAAGCTACTTCCCGAGATACTCCCGCACCAGACGCACCAGGATTTCCGCCGAAGGGACCAGGTCCGCCTCGTCAAAGTCGAAGCGCTCGTGGTGGTGGCCGGAAGCGCGGTTGGTGCCCACCTGGATATAGGTGCCGGTGCCGCCGCTTTGCTGGACCACGGTCATCATGTGCGAGAAGTCCTCGGTGGCGCCGAAGTCCTTGATGTCCATGATGTTGCTGAACGCGGGCATGGTTTCGGCTATTTCCCGCACCTTCTTCACCATGTCCTCGCTGCTGGCGCCGCGTTTGGTGCCGCCCACGTATTCGATTTCCACGCCGCAGTCCCACATGGCGGCGGCGGCCTGGATGACGCGGCGGGCTTCCTTGACCATATACTCGTCCAGCTCGCTGGTGTAGCCGCGCGTTTCCATGACCATAAAGGCGTTGGGCGGGATGACGTTGCGGCCCTGGCCGCCTTCCAGCTTGCCCACGGTGATGCGGGTGGCGCCGTCGCCGTGGCGGGCTATGGCGTGCAGGTTGGTGGTGGCCGCGCAGGCCGCCAGCAGGGCGTTCTTGCCGTCCTGGGGCGCCGCGCCCGCGTGGGCGGACTTGCCGCTGAAGGAAACGTTCAGCTTGGTGGTGGCCAGAAAGCCCTTGGCCCCGCAGACGATGTCGCCCTGCCGGGCGGCCTGGAACCCGATGTGCAGGCCCGCGATCAGGTCCACGCCCTTGACGCAGCCCGCCGCGATCATGGGGGCCGCGCCCCGGCTGCCTTCCTCGCCCGGCTCGAAAATGAAACGGATGGAGCCCTTGAACTGGTCTTTCATGCCCGCCAGAAGTTCCGCCACGGCCAGGCCCACGGCCGCGTGGCCGTCGTGGCCGCAGGCGTGCATGGCGCCCTTGTGCTTGGAGGCGAACCCTTCTTTATTGGGCCGGTGTTCCGGGTCCGCGCTTTCCACCACATCGTTGGAATCGATGTCAAAACGCAGGGCAAAGCGGGGGCCGTCTCCGCCGCCGCATTCCAGGTCCGCCCAGAAGCCGGTCAGGCCGCCGTCCATGCGCTTGACCAAGGCCGGGTCCGCGCCTTCGCTTATGGCGCGTTCCTGCGCGGCCCGGATGACGGCGTCGGACGGCACGTCCATCATCTCTTTTTTGCTGACGGCGGCCTCGCCCATGGTCAGGGTGTAGCCCAGCTCCCGCATGCGCTTGGCAATGAGGGAGGCGGTGCGGAATTCCAGCCAGCCGGTTTCCGGGTGGGCGTGCAGGCTGCGCCGCGTGGCGACCATGGCGGGCAGCAGGGCCTTCACTTTTTCGTGGATCGTGTTGTTGTCCATACGGTTCTCTTCTTCTTTATATAGATAAATCGTGATCGGGCCTGTCTGCAAAGGGACGGCCTTTGTCCCTGGCGGGAAAAACTCCGCTTCCGCGCCAGGGAGCAAACGGCGCGTTTGAAAGACAGCCTACGTAAGCATGAACATGGTCACAAACCCGGCGATAATCATACCCGGGGCCGTGCGCTTGGCTATTTCCATGGTGCTGGCGCCCGCGATGCCGGAACACACGATGACCGCGCCGGTAAGCGGGGACATGGTGCGGCCCAGCGCCCCGGCCATGTTGGCCAGGCAGCCCATGTTCATGACCGTCATGCCGAACTGCTGCGCGTGCGGGGAAACGGCCTCGTTAAAGGCCAGGGTGGCGGCGTCGCCGGAACCCATGATCACGGCCAGCACAAAGGGGCCCCAGGCGGCGGCCCAGCGGGCCAGGTCCCCGGCGGAGCGGAGCATGGCGTTGAAGGAATCCGTGACCCCGCAGGCCTGCAGACCGCCCACGAACACGGCGGCGCTGATGATGATGCCCATGACCGTGGCGTACACGTCGCCGGTACCCTTGAAGAACTCGCGCACGGCCACGGTGGGGTTGGTGCGGGTGGCCACTATGCCGATGAACGCGCCGATGAGCATGGCGTGGGAAATGCGGATCTTACGCAGCCAGGGGTATTCCACGCCCAGCTGGCTCGCGCCGAGCATCAGCAGAACGACGGGCAGCACCGGGATGATTGACAGGAAGATGTTGGACTTTTCGATCTGGGGCACCCGGTGGTCGGCATCGGGCACGTAGCCCCGGTCGTCCTTGGTCACCAGGCCCACTATGGTCAGGGCCACGGCGCTGATGATGACGGCCGTGATGGTGGGCCAGAACATGACGGCCACCACGTCCATGACCGGCTGGTTCACCAGCTTGGTGGCGATAAACACGTTGTGCGCATTGCCAGGGGAAAGGCAGCTGCCGAATGTGCCGCCGAACACGGCCGCGGCGGCCAGCGCGGGCCGCACACCCGTGGCGATGAGCATGGGAATGAGAATGGAACCCACGGCCGCTGAAACGCCCGCCGCGCTGGTGAGGGAAACGTTGATGAAAGCCGCCGCCAGCACGGAGCCGGGGATGAGGATGATACGCACCCGCTTGAGGCCGTGGGCCAGCAGGTTGATGAGGTGGGCGTCGCACTTGGTCACTTTCATGACATAGGCGAAACCCATGACGGAGAGGATCGGCTCGATAAGCCCGCCGAATACCATGCGGCTGGAAAAGGAGTTGAAGGCCAGCATGGGCTTGCCCGCGAGAATGGCCATCAGAAAACCGGCCGCGAGCAGCACTACCCTGGTTTCAAATCCCTTGACCAAAAGCACGATGGTGACGACCACCACGGCTATGCCGACCCAAAGCAGTATGCTTTCCATGCGTTTCTCCCACTGGTAACAGGTTGCTAGCGGACCCGGCGGCGTTGCGGCCGCGCGGCTTGTGAAATATTTAACTATTCTGCAGAAAACGCTCCCTTCGCGACGGAACGGGAGGCGTTTTTTACTCATTTTCCGCGCATACCGCGCCGCCCAAAACGGGGCGACGATACGCCAGAGCGGGCCTTGAGGCAACCGTGTTTTTTGTCAACCAGGCAAAAACCCCAAGAGTCCGCGCCAACAAAAAGCTCCGGCGGACAACGTATCCGCCGGAGCCTGGGAACAGGGTCGAGAGGCCCTACTTTTTCATGTACGCCTGCACCAGCCGCACCAGCACTTCCGCTGCCGGAGCCAGGTCCGACTCGTCAAAGTCGAAGCGCTCGTTGTGGTGGCCGGCGGTCTTGTCTATGCCCACCTGCACGTAGGTGCCCTGGCCGCCGTTCTGCTGCACCGCGGTCATCATGTGTGAGTAGTCTTCGCTGGCGCCGAAGTCTTTCATTTCCACGATATTGGTGAAACAGGACATGGTTCCGGCTATTTCCGCCACCTTTTCCACCATGGCCTGGGTGCTCTCCCCGCTCTTGGTGCCGCCCATGACGGAAATGGCGTGGCCGCAGTCCCACATGGCGGCGGCGGATTCGATGATGCGCCTGGCTTCGCGGGTCATGTAGTCGTCCAGCTCGCTGGTCTCGCCGCGCGTTTCCATGGCCAGGAACGCGTTGGGCGGGATGACGTTGCGGCCCTGCCCGCCTTCCAGGCGGCCCACGGTGATGCGGGTCACGCCCTGGCCGTTCCGGGCTATGGCGTGCATGTTGGTAGTGGCGGCGCAGGCGGCCAGAAGCGCGTTTTTGCCTTCCTGGGGCGCCGCGCCCGCGTGGGCGGATTTGCCGGTAAAGGTCACGTCCCACTTGGTGGTAGCCAGAAAACCCTTGGCCCCGCAGACGATGTCGCCTTTTTTCGCGGCCTGGAACCCGATGTGCATGCCCACGATATAGTCCACGTCCTTGACGCAGCCCGCGGCCACCATGGGGCCAGCGCCGCGCACGCCTTCTTCCGCCGCCTGGAAGATGATGCGGATGGAACCTTTCAGCTCGTCCTTCATCCCGGCCAGAACCTCCGCCACGGCCAGGGCGGAAGCCACATGCCCGTCATGGCCGCAGGCGTGCATGGCGCCCTTGTTGATGGAGGCGAAGCCCTCTTTGCTGGGCCGGTGGGCCGGGTCCGCGCTTTCCACCACGTCGTTGGCGTCCAGGTCAAAGCGCAGGGCGAAACGGGGGCCGGGGCCGCCGCCGCACTGCATGTCCGCCCAGAAACCCGTCAGACCGCCGGTCATCAGCTTGACCAGTTCCGGGTCCGCGCCCTGTTTGACGGCCCGCTCCTGGTGCTCTTTCAGGGCGGCTTCCGAAGGCGCGCCCATCATTTCCGCTTTGACCACGGCGTCTTTACCCATGGTCAGGGTGTAGCCCAGCTCTTTCATGCGCTTGGCCGCCAGGGAAGCGGTGCGGAACTCCGTCCAGGCCGCTTCGGCATGTTTGTGCAGGTCTCTGCGGCGGGCGATCATGCCGGGCAGCAGCCGGGCGATCTCTTTACTGATGTCGATCATGCGGAACCTCCAAGGTCGTAAAAAAACGCCCTCTCTCCGGAGGAGAGAGGGCGGAAAAAGCCTCAGCGCAGCATCATTACCGCGATGAGCAGGCAGATGACCATGCCCGGCGCCTGGCGCTTGGTGATCTCAATGGGGCTGACACCGGCCAGACCGGCGCAGATGATGGCCGCGCCCGCCAGCGGGGACATGGTGCGGCCCAGGGCGCCGGCCAGAGTGGCCAGGCTGGACATGTGCGCCACGCTCATACCGAACTGCTCGGCGTGCGGGGAAACGGCGCCGTTAAAGGCCAGGGTGGCGGCGTCGCCGGAACCGGAGATAACGGCCAGAAAGAAGGGGCCGAAAGCGGCGGCCCAGCGGGCCACGTCCCCGGCGTTCTTGAGCAGTTCGATAAAGGCCTTCACCAGGCCCACGGCGTTCATGCCCGCCACGAAAATACCGGCGGCGATGATAATGCCCATGACCGCGCCGTACGCGCTGCCCATGCCGTTAAAGAATTCCTTCGTGCAGTTGGTGGGGTTGCTGCGGGTGACGGCCAGGCCCAGAATGGCGCCCATCATCATGGCCGCGGGCACGCTGATGGATTTCAGCCAAGGCATGCTCACCACCAGGGCCTTGCCCCAGTCCGGCGCGGCCTTGCCGCTGATGTAGGCGCTGAACACCAGCAGCACCACGGGGGCCACGGGCACCAGCGCGTAGAAGATGTTGGGCTTGTCCAGCTTGGTCACGGTGTGGTCCGCGTCCGGCACATAGCCGCGGTCTTCTTTGAAGAAAAAGGCCAGAGCGGCCAGGGTGAACGCGCCCACCAGAATGGCGACGATATCCGCCCAGTAGTGCACGGCGATAACCTGCATGACGTCGGTCGTCTTCATCAGGTTGGCGGCGATATAGGCGTTGTGGGACAGGCCCGGGGAAAGCATGCTGCCGAAGGTGCCGCCCATGATGGCGGAAGCGGCCATGGCCGGGCGCACCCCCAGGGAAATCATCAGCGGGATGAGGATGGCGCCCACGGCGGCGGAAACGCCGGCCGCGCTGGACAGGGAGATGTTGATGAAAGAGGTCACGATCATGGCCATGGGCACGATGATGATCCGCACCTTGGAAAGCCCGCCCACCATGACGTTGACCAGGTGCGCGTCGCATTTGGTCAGTTTCATCACGTAGGCGAAGCCCATAACCGAAAGAATGCTCTGGATAAGGCCCGGCACCACCATTTGGGAGGCAAAGGCGGCAAAAGCCTGCATGGGCTTGCCCGCGGCGGTGCACATCAAAAGGCCCGCCCCTATCAGCACCAGCCGGGTTTCATACTGTTTGATCAGCAGATAGACGACCCCGATAATGACTGCAACTCCGAACCAAACCAGTATGGAATCCGGCATATTCGCCTCCTTCAGGAATGTGCGTACCGCCAGCCGGGCGCACTGTGGGACGCCCCGCGTACAACACGGTTCTAAATGTGACAGAAAGCCGCCTGCTGGAAAAAGAGACGGCGGCTGGCCCCTGCGTGCATTACTCTGTACGTACAATTCTATCCGCTTCCCTGTCCTGAGTCAACGGGATTTCCGTTTTTTCAGCGGGTTATAACCGCCCCGGCGCTCTTGCGCGGTTCCGAGTTAGCCGCTACAGTTCATACCCGATCCATTGTCAGAACCGCTCCGCCGGGCCGCTTCACAAAAACAAAGCCGCCCGGAAAAGGAGCCATGCCGGGGAGCATGCATGAGCCAGAAAAAAACACGGCAGGCCGCTACAGCGGCGCGAGGCGGCGGGGTCAGCAAAGGCGTCTGCGCCTTTATCGCGCTGTTGGCCTTTTTCCTGGGCGGCTACGCCGGGAGCCTGGTCACGAAACACTACGGCGGAGGCGGCGGGGGCGCGGCAGCGGAACAGCAGGTCCCCAAAGAAATAGCCGCGCAGATCCGCCACGCGGAAGAGCACTCCCGCCAGGAACCCGGCAAGGCGGAGGTCTGGATAGATCTTGGCAACCTCTATTACGACACCCACCAGCACACGAAAGCCATCACCGCCTACGAACGCGCCCTGGCCATCAAGCCCCGCAACGCCGACGTGCTGACGGACATGGGCACCATGTACCTGGCCGAAGGCCAGCCGCAAAAGGCCGTGGAATGCTTTGACAAGGCGATAGCCGTGAACCCTTCTCACCAGAATTCGCAGTTGAACAAGGGCTTCGCCCTGCTGGACATGGGCCGCAAGGACGATGCCCGCACCGCGTGGCAGAAGCTTTTGCAGATCAACCCCAAAGTTACCCTGAAAGACGGTACCCCGCTCACCCGTCTGGTACAGGACCTGTCCAAACCGTAAAACGCGGAAACAGGCGAAACGGCTCGCGCTGTTTGCCTGTTTTCATGTTTTTACGTTATAGAAAGCCGTAGGACGCGCTCCCTGCCACAGGAGCGCTGAATTTCCTTTGCCGGAACCGGAAGCCCGGTTCCCCTACCCTTAAGCGTGCCGGTTTGCGCCGCGTGAAGAGTGCTTATGAGCCCATACCGTTTCCGCCCGACCCTGCCCGTATTCCCGCGCTTTCTGGTCTGCGTTTCGCTGCTGGCGCTCGCACTGCTGTGGACGCCCGCCCGCGCCTCCGTCCTGCGGGTGGAAGAAACGCCCAAGGCCGTGCCGCTCGCTTCCTATCTGGAGTTTCTGCCGGACGCCGCCGCGCAGCTGACCATCGACCAGGCGGCTTCCCCCGCCCGGGCCGAGCGCTACCGGCCGCTCTCCCAGGGCGTCCCCCGCGAGTACAGCGGGCCGGTGTGGCTGCGCCTCTCCCTGGCTAGGGCCGCCTCCCCGGGCGGAACGGAAGAAGATTCGCGCCTGCTCTTGGACCTGGGCCGCGACCTGCCCGGCACCACCCGGCTCTTTTCCATGCGCGCCAGCGCGCCGGGCGGCGACGCCAGGCTCTGGCAAAGCGAGGATTCTTCCGCGCACGTCATCTTTTCCCTGCCTTCCCCGGGCCTGGTCCCGGCCACGGTATATCTGCGCCTGGACGGGCCGCCCAGCCCCTGGTTCAGCCCCACTTTGCAGGCGGCGGCTTTCCATAAGCCCGCTTCGCTGCCCATGGACCTGCTGCTCCCGGCCCTGCTGGCCGCCGCTCTGATCATGAGCCTGCTGCGCGCCATGCGCGAACAGGCGCAGTGGCGCATCTGGGCCGCGCTGCTCACCGGCGCGGCCCTGCTCCAGGCGCTGTTCCCGGCCGGAGCCGCCGTGGGGCCGGTTTCCCCAAAAATGCTCTGCGCCCTGCTCTCGCCCGGCTTCATGCTCATGCTGCTGCCGCACGTGGGCCGCCACCTTTTGCAAACCCCGCAGCACGCAACCGGACCGGACCTGTTTCTGCGGCTGCTGCCCGCGCTGGGCGCGGCCCTGGCGCTGGCGCCCCTGGCCCCGGGCCTGGCCTGGCTGGGCCGCTACCTGGCCCTGTGGCCCGTGCTGCTGCTGCCCCTTTTTCTGGTGGCCATGGCCTGCCTTTCCCGCCGCCTGCCCGGCGCGCTGGCCTTTTTCGCGGCCTGCCTCGCCCCGGTGCTGGGCGTTGCCGCCTCCTTTCTGGAGCTTGCCAACGCCACGCCCCCGCTGCTGGGGGCTTCCGGCCACGTCTGGGGCATGGCGTTCGGCTGCCTGGCCCTGGCCCTGGCTTCCTCCGCCAGGGAAGAAGCGGCAGCGGAATGCGCGGATGAAGCCTGGACCGAGAAAACCCCCGGCCTGGTGCTGCACGATGACTGCCGCCCCGAAACCCTGGACAGGCTGAAGGAAGAGCGGGACAAGGCCGCCTCCGGAACGGACGCGGAAGCGGAACCCCCGGCCCGCGAAAGCGAAACGCTTCCCCTGGGCGCGCCCGCCTCCGTGTTTCAGGCTTCCGAGGCCCAGCGGCCCATTCTGGATTTCACCCCGCCCTGGGACGCTTCCACCAGCAAAGCCGCCGCCCAGGACCCGGACGCGGACGATACCGCCCGGTCTTTTGCCGAACTTTCGCGCCTGACCAAGGAAAAAGAAGAGCCTTGCGCGGAATTCGGCTCCCTGGCGGGCGGCTCTCTCCTGGCCCCCTGCCCCAATCCCGAAGCCCCTTCCGCTCAATTGACCGAAATCAAGGCGGCCGGAGCGGAAGCGCTCCACGCGGAACCCGCCGCGACGCCATCGGCTGAAACGGAACCCGCCGCCCCCCCGGCCGATTTGCCCCTGCCGGAAAAGCATGCGGAACAGACCCCGCCGCAGCCCCAGGAACCCAAGCCCTGGTCCCTGCCCCCGATGGGCACCCAGACCGGGAAAAAGCCCGTTTTCTCCGCCGTGGAAACGCCCAAGCCCGACGAGCCCGTCCATTCCGTGCCGGAAAAGCCGCTCACGGAAGCCACGGAACCCGCCTCGGCCGCGCCGCTTTCCGCTTCCTTTACCGTGGCCGAGCCGCTTCCCGCCCCGGTTTCCGTGGCCGAACCGCTTCCCGCGCCGGAACCGGCTGCCGCCGTCCTGCCGCAAAGCAGCCTGGACCCGCTGGCCGAAGAGCATCCCCCGGCCGAGGAAAAGCGCCTTTTCGACCTTTTCCGCCTGCTCAAGGAAACACACGCGGCGGTGGAGGACCTGGCCGAGGAAAAGGGCCTGGGCCTTTCCTGGCACGTTTCCCCGCATATCGCGCAATATTATGAAGGCGAGGACGAGCTGTTAGGGGAAGCGCTCACGCTGCTGCTGCGCGGCGCGGTGCGCGCCACGGCCAGGGGCACGGTGGAACTGACCGTGCGCGGCCTGCCCGCCAACGCGGACCCCGGCCACCTGGTGTTCGCCCTCAGCATACGCGGCGGCGGCGCGGCCATACGGCCCTGGGACCTCACGGCCGTGGGCCGCATCTGGGCCCTGGCGGACCGCTGCGGCGGCTTTTTCAGCCTGGACCACACCCAGGACGGCGACATGAGCGTGGTGTTTTCCATGCACTTTGCCCTGCCCGGCGCGGAAGGGAATCTGGAGGCGGAACAGGCGCTGGTCCTGGAGTCGCTCCCGGACCAGCCGCTGCCGGAGCAAATGCTGCCCGGTCAAAGATTACCGGGCCAAAGTCTGTCCGACCAGGCACTGCCGGAACCGGATCTGGAACCCCTGTCGCTCGCCCCCTCTCCCGCCTTTTCCGCCTTTTCCGTGGACGGCGCGCAACCCCTTGCGCCCGGCCTGCAACCCCTGGCGGTCACGGCCCTGTCTCTGGAAGAAGAGCAAGAGGCGGGGGAACAGGAACCCTGGCTGAGGGAACGCATCATCCTGGCGGACATGGCCGCGGGCAGCAGGCGGCTGCGCGCCCAGTACCTGAGCGATTTGCCCCACACCCTGCTGGAAGCGGACAGTGTCGCTTCCGCCCTGGCCTTATATGGCCGCAGCCCTTCCGGCCTGGTGATCTTTGACGCGGACATGCCGGAAACGGACATCGCCGCCGCCATAGCGGAACTCCGCCGCCTGGAAGCGGCCCGTTCCCTGCCGCGCACGGCCACGCTGGCCCTCACCGCGCACGATCTGCAGTCGGAACGCCTGCGCGCCTCCGGGTGCGACGCCGCTCTGGTCAAACCCTTTACCAGGGAGTTGCTGCAAGAAGCCGTCCTCGCTCTGGCACCCCATGAAGACAGCTCTGAAGGCCGGGCCCCGGTTGAGGAAAAAACGCCCTCCACCCCGGGACAGGCGTTCCAGTCCAGGCTCGCGCCGCCTTCCATGCCGGAAGCGGCCCCGGCGGCTGCTCAACTGGCCGAGTCGGAGCTTGTGGCCCTGGGCCTGGACCCCAAAGACCTGATGCCCCCGCAGGCGGAAACGCTTTCCCCGGCCGCCCCGGCGCGGGAACCAGAGCCGGAACGCGCGCCCGCCGCGCCCCCCTCCGGCGAGGCGGAAGCCCCCAGCGCGGCCGTACGCGAGCTGCCCCTGCTGGATCTGATCATTACGGACATAGACCCCGACCGGGAAGAAGAGGAGAGCCGTGAAACCCCGGCCCCCGTCGTCGCCCCATCCCCTGTCGCCGTGACCGTGCGGCAGGAGCCCGCGTCTCTTCCCGCTTTGGAAAAACAGCCCGAGGCCCCGCGCGTGTCAGCGCCCCGGCCCGCGCCTGTGGTGGTGCGCGTGAGGCCGCCCGCGCCGCGCGCCGCCATCCAAGAAAGCCCGCCCGGACCGGCCCCGGCGGCACCTGAGGCTCCCCCGGTGGCACCCGAAGCCCCGGCCCAACCCAAGACTCCGGAAAGCCAGCCCGTGGTGCGTATCACCTCGCGCGACCCCAAGCCCAACAAGCTGCCCCTGCCCGGCCTGAACGATTCGGTCTACGCGGACATGCTGCCCTTTGCCCCCGGGCTTATTTACACCCTGAGCGACATGATCAAGGACGCGCAGCACGGCCAGGAGGAAAAAAGCTGCCTGCTGGTGCAGGATGCGGCGGAACGCCTGTCGGGCAAGGCTGCCGCCTTTGGCCTGGAAAACCTGGAGCGGGTGGCCCGCTGCGTGGAGCGGGCGGCGGCGGCCGACGATGCCGAAGCCGTGGCCGAGCTGCTTGGCGAACTGGTGGCCCTGACCGAACGCTACAAAGAAGCCCTGCGTGCCTGCCACCGGGATACGCAGTAGAACACTTTTGCTTTGAGATTGCCGCTTAACGGCGGGCTGTCGCATAGAAGGGCGGCACAGGACGTGCCGCATTGAGCCCGCTCACGCTGATCTCGCGGGCGCTTGTTACGTTTAGCTTCACAAGGCCAGGGCTTTTTTTCCGCTACTATAACTTCAAGGGTAAAATGCCCTAAAACGCCGGAGCACGGCGGCCGGGACAGCGCATGAGCGCACACGCGAAAAGCACGCGGTCGGTGAACGACGACATTTTGCGGGCGGCGCTGGAGCTGTTCGCCGAACAGGGTTACGCCCGCTCCACCACCAGCGCCCTGGCCCGCAAGGCGGGCATTGCGGAAGGCACGCTGTTCCGCCACTTCAAATCCAAGGAAGACGTGCTTCTGGCCCTGCTGGAACGGGTGCGCGACCATCTCATGCGGGGCCTGGAGCGCTACCTGGCCCCCAGCGGCAAAGAACGCGGCTACGAGCGCGTGCTTTCCACCGTGCGCGGCTATTACGCCTTCGCCACCCAGCACAAGGAAGAGTTCAGTATCATTTTCCGGGAAGCCTCCACCCAATTCGGTGGCGACGCCCAGGCCAGCCAGAGCATTAAGGGCACCTATTCCTTTCTTATCGCCTGCCTGCAAAACGCCATCGAGGAAGGGCAACGCGACGGCTCCATCACCCCCGCCTGCAACGGCGCGGACACCGCCTCCCTTATCCTGGCCCTGATTATCGGCCTGGCGCGCGGGGTGCACTTCAGCTTCATCAGCCCCAGCGCCTCCCTGCCGGATTCGCTGGTCCTCTTCTGCTCGCGCGCGCTTAAGCCGTAAGGGCTGTTTCTAATTAATTGGCTTCGACAACTAAACAGCCCCAACACGCTCTCATAGTCTTGCCGCTATCGTGAAAACTATGCTATGGTACGATATCCCCTTGTGCGATCCCTATCTCTTCACTTTTAGCAGGAGACGCAGATCATGGCAGTTTCAAGCAAAAAAGACCGCGATTCGCGGAAGCAGAAGGTCGTTGAAGTGCTGAACAAGGCCAGAAGCATGGAGCTGTTTGCCATCACCCAGTACATGAACCAGCACTACACCCTGGACGACGCCGACTACGGCGAGCTGGCGGCCAACATGAAACGCATTGCCATTGACGAGATGCGCCACGCGGAAATGTTCGCCGAACGCATCAAGGAACTGGGCGGCGACCCCACCACGGACCCCAAGGGCGGCCTGCAAAAGGGCCAGGACGTGCGCAAGATCTATCCCTTTGACGCCGCCACGGAAGAAGACACCATTGACGCCTACAACCAGTTCTACGCAGTCTGTAGGGACTGCGGCGATTCCGTGAGCATGAAGCTCTTTGAAACCGTCATTGACGAAGAGCAGATCCACCATACCTATTTCGACAACATCGCCTCGCACATCAAAAACCTGGGCGACACCTACCTCTCCAAAATAGCCGGCACTTCCGCCTCCACCGGGGGAACCACCAAGGGCTTTGTGCAGAACCAGGCCGCCGGCGGCGCCTCTGCGTAACGCGCGGCGCTTCCCCGCTGAAACCGCGAGCCTCCGGCCGCGCGTCCACCCAGGGCGCGCCAGGCCGGGGGCTTGTTCTCCGGGCTTTCAAAAGTATATACTCAGGCCGTCACCTCATACCCTGACGTCAGGAGGGCCCCGTGCGCGAAACACCGTGGAACGCCCCGGAACTGCTCAAGCTTTCCGGCGCTTATTGGGCCAGCGCCGCGCTGCAGGCGGCTGTCAAACTGGACGTGTTCACCGCCCTGGAAAGCGGCCCCAAAAGCGTGCCCGAACTGGCCGCTTCCCGCCACTGCGACCCCCGCGCTCTGGGCATGCTCATCACCGCGCTGGTGGCCATGGACCTGATGGCCCGCGAAGGAGACACGCTGCGGGCCGCGCCGGAAGCGTTGCGCTTTCTCTCCCGCAATTCCCCGGAATTTCTCGGTTTCATCATCCAGCACCACCACTCGCTCATGCCCGGCTGGGCGGAACTGGACAAGGCCGTGCGTACGGGCAGGCCCACCAGGGCCGTCTCTTCCTCCGACACCGACAGCGAGCAGGAACGGGAAGATTTCCTCATGGGCATGTTCAACGTGGCCGTGCAGCAGGCGGACGCCATTGCCGCCGCTGTGGATCTTTCCGGCAAAAAGCGCCTGCTGGACCTGGGCGGCGGGCCGGGCACCTACGCCATTTATTTCTGCCGGGCCAACCCGCGGCTTTCCGCCGTGGTCATGGACAAGCCCACCACCCGGCCGTTCGCGGAAAAAACCATCCGCCGTTTCGGCCTGGAAAGCCGCATCAGTTTTGAAGGCGGAGACTTCGAGCTGGGCGCCGTGCCCAAAGGCTTTGACGCCGTCTGGATCTCCCAGATCCTGCACGGCTGCGAAGGCCCGGAAGAAGCCGCCTCCGTCGTGGCCAAAGCCGCCGCCGCCCTGGACAAGGGCGGCACCATCCTCATCCAGGAATTCACCCTGGACGACGGCCGGAACGGCCCGCTCCACCCCGCCCTCTTCGGCCTGAACATGCTCGTGGGCACCAACAGAGGCCAAGCCTACACCGAAGGCGAAATCAAAGCCATGCTCCACGCCGCGGGCGCGCGCGACACCCAAACCCTGAACATACCCCTGCCCAACGGGTGCCGCGTTATCAGCGCAACTGTGGGATGACGGCCGGTCCGCCTTCCTGGCGGACGCGGCCTCTCGCGGCGGGGTGTTGTGCAGGCGCGACAGCCGCCGGGGAGTGAATCCCCGGCTCCCTGCGTGTAGTGAAATGTTTTTCTGGCTCCCCGCCGCTCCGCAGGCCCACGTCCTGTGGGCCGGGTTGTGCTGACACCAAAGAAAAATACGGCTCTCCGTTGATGCGACGGAGAGCCGTTTCGATTTGTTTTGCCTCTTTGGGCCATTCAAGCCCGCATCCGACAGTATGTGAGCGCCGTGGCGCGACAATTGGGCAGGATAGCAAAATGGCCCGCCGGGGTCCTCCCCGGCGCCCCGCAGGGGCGAGGCACAGGACGTGCCGAGTCAACAGAACGGCAGACGCGCACCATTTCCCATAGTCACCCTGTCAGGGGTCCAGGGGCGCCAGCCCTTGGCGGGCGCAGGGATCTCGCAACCGCAGGAGGCGGTTGCGCACGGAGCGCAGCGACGCCCGTAGGGGGCGGCACAGGACGTGCCGCATTGCGCCCTGCTCTCACTCTTGGATGGCTTCGACAAAATTGCCTTTCATCCCCTCCAATTAAGGCAACACAATAACGCCTATACCGTCCGGTATAGCGGTAATCATCCCCTGGTTATGCCCCAGGATTGCGTCGGCCATGCGCAGGGCTTCTTCCAGCGAGGGCGCCCATTTCAGGTGCAGGTCTTCCACTTGTTGGCGCGGGGCTTCCGTGACCATGATCACGGTATGGTCCAGCAGCACGCGGGCCAGGATTTGAGACTGCCACTGGTCCGGGATGGTTTGTTCCGGGGCGCGGACCAGGAAGGCGTCCATCATGCGGCGCAGGTTCTTTTCCTGTTGGAAGGTCTGGAGGAAGACCTCGCCGCCGTGGCCGTCCTCGCAGCGCGCGGCCATGATGATTACCCCGCCTTTCTTGCAGGTGGCTTCGGCGGCGGTCATGCCTTTGACGGCCTGGTACAGGTTCTGGTCCAGGGGGTAGCCGCCGTTGGTGGTGATGACGATGTCGGCGGGCGCGGCCTTGACCCCGGCCAGGTCGCTGACAAAGGCGCAACCGGCCCGGTGGGCCGTGTCGTAATGCCCGGCAAAGGCGGCGATGACCTTCTTGTCCGAATCAATGACCACGTTGCAGATAAAGGCCAGCCTGGCCTGCCCGGCGGCGAACACCATGTCCTTGTGGATGGGGTTATTTTCCAGAATGCCGGTGCGGGCGGCCGGGTCCGCGATAAAGGCGGAACAGTGGTTGGCCAGCACGCTGACCTTGTTGGTCACGCCGGGGAACAGGCTTTTCCTGCCGCCGGAAAAACCCGCGAAAAAGTGGGGTTCGATAAAGCCTTCCGCGATCAGCAGATCGGCTTCCGCCGCGATTTTGTTGACGCGCAGCTCCCCGCCGGAAGGGAGCGTGCCCAGGGGCACCACTTCCGAATGTTCGCAGTCGTGGACCAGGATGGGGTAGCGTCGGCAGACCTCTTTCCCGAACTTGGCTTCCAACTCCGCCGGGGTGATGCCCCGGTGGCAGCCGGTGGCGATAAGGATAGTTAAGGACGCGTCCGGGTTGCCGCGCCGGATTTCTTCTTCCAGCGGGGGGAAAATAATGGCGCTGGGCACGGGCCGGGTGTGGTCGCTGGCCAGCAGCACGATGTTCTTCTTGCCTCTGGCCAGTTCGGACAGGCGCGGCGTGCCGATGGGGTTTTCCAGCGCGCTTCGCACCAGGCCGCTTTCCGAAGCCTGGGGGGTGAAGTCATGCGCGCGGGAAAGCAGCACGCCCCGCAGGCGCTCGGCGGGAATATCCAGAGGCAGGGAGGAAGAGCCGTAAAAAAAGTCGATGACGGGCATACGCGGGCCTCGCATTCGCCCGGCTTGGGCGGGCTGCCGTGAATGATATGGAACAGCAGGTCCATAACGTCTCCGGCGCGTCCATGCAAGATGGGCGCGGGGAGGCAAAAAACGTCCCGGAGCACGGAGCCCCGGGACGTTTTTTTCATTGGAAAGCGCTGATAGCTAGTAGAGGCCGAGCATCTTGAGCCAGGCCACACCGATGGTCATGTGCACGGCGTAACTGAGCAAGGCCAGTACAAGCCCCACAATCCACCAGCTCTTGACGTCGTTGTAGCCCGCGCCGAAGAGGATGGGACCGGCCGCGCCGCCGTAGTGGGTGACCATGCCGCCGTAAGAGTTGGAGAAGAGCAGCAGGTACAGCAGCCCCGCGGCGGGAGCGCCGCTGGCGGCGCCCACGGCCAGAAACACGGGCATCATGGCCGCCACGTAGGCGCTGCCTGAAGCAAAGAAGTAGCGCACAATAACGCTGAGGAAAATGACGATAGCCAGGCTGGTGAACGGCGGGATGCCCTGGGGAATGAGTTCGCCGAGCGTCTTGGCCAGCCACTTGAAGAATCCGGTCTGCGCCAGCGCGGCGGACAGGCCGATAATGCCGCCGAACCAGGAAACCGTGGTCCAGGCGGCCCCGGCTCCGAGTATGTCTTTCCATTCAATGACGCCCACCAGAAGCAGGGCGGACATGGCGGCGATACCCACGGCCGTTTCGTTGATTTTAAAGGACTTGCCGAATATCCAGCCGAGCAGCGCCAGGATGAACACGACCGTCAGCAGTTTTTCTTTCTGGCTCATGGGGCCCAGTTCTTTCAGACCGGCTTCCGCAATGGTGCGGCCGTCGATCTTTTTCAGCTCGGGCGGGTACATGAGATAGATGATCAGGGGGATGAACAGAAGCAGGAGAAAGCCGGGCACGGACGCGGCCAGGAACCACTTGGTCCAGTCCACGTCGATCCCCAGCACTTCTTTACACACGGCCACGGCCACCACGTTGGCGCCCATGGCGGTCATGAAGATATAGCTGCTGGTCTTGGTGCAGTTCCAGAGGTTGAGCGTGAAGTAGTGGCCGGCTTTGCGGGCCGACGGGCTGTTGGGCTCGGACCCCAGGGCGGCGCAGACGCTGTTCAGGATAGGGAAGACGATGCCGCCCGCGCGGGCGGAGTTGGCGGGCGTCACCGGCGCGAGGATGACTTCAACAAATGCCGTCACATAGCCGATGCCCAGGGTGGACTGCCCCAGCTTGTACATCAGCAGGTACGCGATACGCCGGCCCAGGTTGGTCTTGGCAAAGGCCACGCTGAGGGAAAAGGCCGAAAAGATCAGCCACGGCGTGCCGGTGCCGAAACCGCCCCGAAGGATGGCGTTGAGGTTGTTCAGCATTATCGCGGAAACCGCTATGGCCGAAAACATGATGACCGGCTCGCTGTACGGCCTCAGAATCAACCCGAGAATGGCCGTGACAAAAATGGCGAACATCTTCCAAGCCTGCGGGGTCAACCCCTGCGGCACGGGAAGCAACATCAGCACCCCGCCGAAAACAAACAACCCCAGCACCGTCAACAGTTTCTTGTTCTGCATACTACCCTCGCACGTTAAGGTTATCCCCTGCGCCCTTCCGGGCGCCTCAACATAGGCTGTATGTCACCCCGGACGCCTTGCGGTATAGACAAGACGAACGCGGGATATGTCCTTTTCTGTTCTTTTCCGTATTGTTGCGGGCAAAACCAAGTTCTGGGCAAGAAACTACTGAATGGATTGCATATTTCTACTGCGCAAAACATGTCTAGTCAAGTGGCGTACAGCCCGGACGGGAATTTTTTTTCAGCCTGCGGAAGGCTGGACGAGCCAGGGGTTCCTGTGTCAGATAGAGGCCTCATTCCGTTCCCCCGCACTTTCATTTTGGGAAACCGTGCTTATGTTCTCTGGCGCGGCGTCCGGCGGGCTTTGTCCCGCGCCGGAACAGCCGCAAACCGATATACCGGCAGGACTGTATGCTGCTAGAAGTATTGCAATACCCCCACCCGCTGCTGAAAGAGCGGGCTGAGGAGATTTCTGAAATAACGCCTGAACTGCGCCGACTGGCCGCGGACATGATCGAGACCATGTACGAGCACGAAGGTATAGGCCTGGCCGCGCCCCAGATCGGGGAACTGCTGCGCCTTGTGGTGGTGGATACCAGCGGGCCGGAAAAGCGCGAACGGCCCATGGTGCTTATCAACCCCGTGCTGGAGCTTTCCGGCGAGGAAGTGGAATCCGAGGAAGGCTGCCTGTCCGTGACGGACTGCCGCAGCGAGGTAAAACGCGCGTCCCACGTGCGCCTGAAAGCCCTGGACCTGGACGGCAAGCCCGTGGAACTGGAAGCGGACGTGGACGACGAGGCGGACGGCATGCTGGCCATTTGCCTGCAGCACGAAGTGGACCACCTGGAAGGCAAGCTGTTCATCGACCGCATCAGCCGCCTGAAACGCAGCCTGTACGACTCCAAGGTGAAAAAATGGGCCAAACGGGACCGCTGAACCCCGCCACCCTGGTGTTCATGGGCACCCCGGCGCTGGCCGCCACGGTGCTGCGCCGGGTGCTGGCCTGGCCGGGCGGCCGGGTGGCGGCCGCGTACACCCAGCCGGACAGGCCCGCCGGGCGAGGCTACGCCCTGAAAGCCCCGCCGGTGAAAGAACTGGCCCTGGAACACAACATCCCCGTGTTCCAGCCCCGCAACTTCAAAGCGGAAGCGGACGTGGCCGCCCTGCGCGAACTGGCCCCGGACTTTCTGCTGGTGGCCGCCTACGGCCTTATCCTGCCGCAAAGGGTGCTGGATATCCCGGCTGTTCTGCCGCTCAACGTGCACACCTCGCTTCTGCCCCTGTACCGGGGTGCCGCGCCCATCCAGCGGGCCGTGATGAACGGCGACACGAAAACCGGGGTGAGCATCATGGTCATGGACGCGGGCATGGACACCGGCCCCGTGCTGCTGCGGCGCGAAATCCCCATCGGCCCGCAGGATACCGCCGCCACGGTGCACGCCGCCCTGGCTAACCTGGGCGGCGCCCTGCTCATTGAAGCCCTGGAAGGCCTGCTCGCCCGCCGCCTCCACCCCGTTCCCCAGGACCACGCCAAGGCCACCCACGCCCCCAAGCTCAGCAAGGCCGACGGCCAGCTGGACTGCGCCCTTCCCGCCGCCGCCGTGGACGCCCTGGTGCGCGGGGTGACGCCCTGGCCCGGCGCGTACTGCACCCTGCTGCGGCCGGGGCAGGAGAATATAGTGATCGGTATAGAATCCGGCCGTCCCCTGGATTTTCCCGCCAACGCGGCTTCAGACGCGCGGCCCGGCGACGTGCTGGGCCTTGTGGACGGGCACCTGGCCCTGGTCTGCGGCAGCGGCGTCTACGGCATCAGCCGCCTGCGCCCGGCGGGCCGCAAGCCCATGGACGCCAAGGCGTTCGTCAACGGCTATCTCGCTTCCGGACAAAAAATCCGGGTTGCTCTGCCTGTGCCATCTAAGGCACAATAGGCGCATGGCAACGCCCCAACCCCGTCCCATCCCACTTGTCCCCCAAGCCGGAACCAAGGCCCGCAAGCGCCTGTTCATCGGCCTGGCCCTGGGCACGTCCTGCCTGATCTGCCTGCTCTTGCTCCTGGGCTGGGTCGTGCCGTTCGTGGGGTTCGCCAACATCCATCCCGCGCTCCCCTACATCACCGGCGCGCTGTTTTTCGGGGCCATCGCCCTGATCGCCTTTGCCACCGTCTGTCTTCTGGTGCACGTGCGCACCGGCAGGCCCTTTCTGTGGTCCGGCCGTTTCCGGGCCTGGTCCACGCGCTTTTTCCTGCCGCTCATGGAGCTTATGGGCCGTCTCGGCGGCATTTCTCCCACGGACGTGCGCGGTTCCTTCATCAAGGTCAACAACGAGCTGGTCGGCACGGACCAGCGGCGCTACCAGCCGGGCGAAGCGCTCATCCTGCTCCCCCACTGCATCCAGCGCGCGACCTGCGATCTGCGCCTCAGCTACGACGTGGACCACTGCCGCCGCTGCGGCATGTGCCCCATAGGCGGCCTGCTGGACCTGCGCGACCGCTACGGCATCCACCTGGCCGTGGCCACGGGCGGGTCCATAGCCCGGCGCATCGTGGTGGAAAAACGCCCCCGCTTCATCCTGGCCGTGGCCTGCGAACGCGACCTCTCCAGCGGCATCCAGGACACCTACCCCCTGCCCGTTTACGGCCTGCTCAACCAACGCCCCCACGGCCCCTGCTACAATACCCTCGTCGATCCCGCCGAAGTCGAAGAAACCCTGCGCCGCTTTATCCGCGAAGATATGTTGCCTTAAAGGCAATTTTGTCGAAGCCAATAAATATAGCATGTCTCCGGCGGCCAAAGAGTGCTCCGCCCTCTCTGGACTCACCCGCCAAGGGGCGCGCCCCTTGGAACCCATTCAGGGTGACTAAAAAAATTGTGCGCGTCTGCCGTTCTGTTGATTCGGGCCGTCCTGCCCCTCACCCCTTCGGGGCGCCGGGGAGGACCCCGGCGGGCAATTCCGCTATCCTGCGGAATTGTCGCGCCACGGCGCTCACATACTGGCTAGTGCGGGCGTGGTAGACTGAGAAAAGCGAAACAAATCACTACGGCTCTTCGTTTCATCAACGAAGAGCCGTATTTTTTTACCCTGTCAAAGTTCTTTGGAAAGAGGATGGGGGTCCGGGGGACGGAGGAAACCTGTCTTCCAAGAAATGTTTCCTCCTTCCCCCGGGCGTCACGTCACCACCCGCCTAGTCGGCGGCAGCCGGCCGCAGCATCTTTACCGCGCAGAATTCGCCGCACATGGCGCAGACTTCTTCGTTGGCGTGTTCAGCGCGGCGGCTGGTGACGGCGGACGGGTCCAGGGCGGCGGCTTTCATGCCTTCCCAGTCCAGCTCTTTGCGGGCTTTGGCCATGGCGGCTTCGCGGCGCAGGGCCTGGGGCCGCGCCAGGGCCACTTCCCCGGCCTGGGCGGCTATGCGCGAAGCCATGACCCCGGACCGCACGTCGTCCATGTCCGGCAGGGTCAGGTGCTCGGCGGGGGTGAGGTAGCAGAGGACATCCACCCCGGCCTGCACGCCTATGGCCCCGCCGATGGCCCCGGCGATGTGGTCGTAGCCGGGGCAGGAGTCGATGGTCAGGGGCCCCAGGACGTAAAGGGGCGCGCCGGAGGTCAGTTTCTTGATACTGCGGATTTGGGCGTCCACTTCGTGCAGGGGCACGTGGCCCGGCCCTTCGATCATGCTTTGCACGCCTTCGGCCAGACCCTGGCGGGCGAGACGGCCCAGCACGATGACCTCCTCTATCTGCGCGGCATCCCCGGCGTCCTGGCCCGCGCCGGGCCGCAGGGCGTCGCCCAGGGACAGGGTGACGTTGTGCTTACGGGCTATGTCCAGAATGCGGCCGTAGTTTTCCAGCAGGGGGTTTTCTTTACGGCGCTCGCGCATCCAGCGGGCCAGAATGGCCCCGCCGCGGGAGACTATGCCCATGACCCGGCCGCCCTCTTCCGTGGCCCAAGCGGCCGCGCGTTCGGTAATGCCGCAGTGCACGGTCATGAAATCCACGCCCTGCTCTGCCTGAGCCTCTATTTCCTCAAACAGCTCTTCCGGCTCGAACAGCGCGGGGTTCTTGCCCGCGTCAATGTACTTCTGGGCCACGGCGTAGAGGGGCACGGTGCCGAGCGGCCTGGGGCAGGCTTCCAGCATGGCGCGGCGGGTGGCGTGAAGGTCCCCGGCAATGGACAGGTCCATGACCGTGTCCGCGCCCGCATCCAGGGCCACGGCCAGCTTGCGCAGCTCGCAGGGCAGGGAGTTGCGGAACCCGGACGTGCCGATATTGGCGTTGACCTTGACCCTGGCGGGCTGGCCCACCAAAATGGGCGCGAGATTGGGGTGGGCGGGGTTGCCCAGCAGCACCATGGTGCCCGCTTCCAGGGCGGAGCCGATGGAGCTTTCAGCCAGCCCCTCCTCAGCGGCAAGAGCCGGGAGATGGGCGTCACACAGGCGCGCGAGCGCGCTGTTGCGGGAAAAAATAGACATGGCATCCTCCAAGGGAAGGACGCAGACTGGCAGGGATATCAAAGGCCGGGCGCAAAAAAACGTGCCCGCAGACTCTCCAGCCGGATCTCCGGCGGCGCGCTGCGGGCGAATGTTGGTGCCATGGCGACTTCCCTACGGCAGTATGAACTGCGTCAGGTTCAAAGGGTCTGGGGACCATCCCCACTCTCAGCCTCGCAAGAGGCTCCCCTAGTGTTGTGGGAGGCAGCATACGTAAAAGCGGTGTGCGTGTAAAGAAAGCCCGGGGGGGGGGGGGGGGGGGGGGGGGGGGGGGGGGGGGGGGGGGGGGGGGGGGGGGGGGGGGGGGGGGGGGGGGGGGGGGGGGGGGGGGAGAG